>NZ_JMQK01000087.1:0-303 GCF_000705355.1 Pseudorhizobium marinum | reverse complement strand
ATCCTGGGCGGCGTCATCTTCCGCGAGCCGATCATCGCCCAGAACGTGCCGCGCCTCGTTCCCGGCTGGACCCAGCCGATCGTCGTCGGCCGCCATGCCTTCGGCGACCAGTATCGCGCCACCGATTTCCGTTTCCCCGGCAAGGGCAAGCTGACGATCAAGTTCGTCGGCGAGGACGGTGAGGTCATCGAACGCGAAGTGTTCGACGCCCCCGGCGCCGGCGTCGCCATGGCGATGTACAACCTCGACGATTCGATCCGCGATTTCGCCCGCGCTTCGCTGAACTACGGCCTGATGCGCAAG
>NZ_JMQK01000086.1:0-331 GCF_000705355.1 Pseudorhizobium marinum | reverse complement strand
CCGCCGGCCAGAAGGATCCGGCGGACTCCGAGGTGAGCCGCAGCGAAAATTTGCGACCTTGCTGCGGCCGGTGTCGTGAATGAACTGACGGATCAGTTGGGACGGCTGGCGCCGATGTAATAGTCGCCGCTGTTCAGCGGAGCAGTGTCGCCGATCTGTCGGTTGTCGCGGCTGGTGTTGCCGATCGGGTAACCAAAGCTTGACGTGCTGTTGGTCTGGATGGAGTCGGTGACCGAGCGCGGGTTTGCTTCGCTTGCACCGTCATAGTAGTCGCCGGTGGCGAAGGACGACCCGGTCGTGGCGAGAAGGAGCATTCCGGCGACGGCTGTGA
>NZ_JMQK01000085.1:0-338 GCF_000705355.1 Pseudorhizobium marinum | reverse complement strand
TCAGGTATGGCCAGTTCGTCTCGACCATTCACCTGGGCCCAGCCGGTCAATCCCGGCAGCAGTCTATGCACGTTCTCCTTCGTGCGTGCGGCGATCAGATCATCCTGGTTAAAGAGGGCAGGACGAGGGCCGACAAGGCTCATGTCGCCCTTCAGGATGCACCAGAGCTGCGGCAGCTCATCAAGACTCGTCTTGCGCAGGAAGCCGCCGATCGGCGTCAGATGCCGTGCCGGGTCCGTCAGGAGATGTGTCGCGACGACCGGCGTGTCCGTCCGCATGGTCCGAAACTTCGGCATCAGAAAGACCCGGTTGTCGCGCCCGATCCGCTTCGACCAGTA
>NZ_JMQK01000084.1:0-371 GCF_000705355.1 Pseudorhizobium marinum | reverse complement strand
GCCGGACTGGGCGGCGTTCTCATTGGCCTGGATGGCGACCGTGCGGGCCTCTTCGGCACGTTTGGAGGAGTTGGCGACATTGGTGGTGATCTCGTCGAGTGCCGCAGCCGTTTCTTCGAGCGATGCCGCCTGCTGTTCGGTGCGCTTGGAGAGATCGTCGGCACTGTGGCTGACTTCACGCGAGCCGCTGTCGATCGCCCCGGTTGCCTCGGAGACGGAGGTCATCGTGTCCTTGAGCTGCAGGACGGCCTGGTTGAAGTCGGCACGCAGGCTTTCGAACTCCTCGGCGAAGGCCTGCGACAGCTGGAAGCCGAGGTTGCCCGCGGCCAGCTGCTTGAGACCGTCGGCCAGGCCGCTGGTCGCCTGCGCCA
>NZ_JMQK01000083.1:0-394 GCF_000705355.1 Pseudorhizobium marinum | reverse complement strand
CAGGAGGAAAACACGTGAAGAAACATCTGTTGAGCGCCGCCGCCGCCTTGTGTGCTCTGGTCGCGTTGCCTTCGATCGCCGATGCCGCGGTCCGCGGCTTCTCGACCGCAAACGTCAACATGCGCTCGGGCCCGAGCACGTCCTATCCCGCAGTCACGGTCATCCCGGACGGCTCGCCGGTCACCATCTACGGCTGCATGAGCAGCGTGAACTGGTGCGACGTCGCCTTTTCCGGCGGACGCGGCTGGGTGTCGGGAAACTACGTCCAGGCAGCCTACCGGCAGCGGCGCGTCGAGGTCGGGCCGCGGTACTACCAGCCGCTCGGGATTCCGACGGTGACCTTCGAAATCGGCAACTACTGGGATCGCCACTATCGCGGTCGTGACTTCTACCG
>NZ_JMQK01000082.1:0-401 GCF_000705355.1 Pseudorhizobium marinum | reverse complement strand
CTCCGCCACGGCAGGCTCAAGGATCAGGTGCCGGCGGCTGCTGCTATGTCGGCGTTCATCCGGTCTCTCGCCTTCTTCGGGAGCTTTGCCTCCTTGATGACGTCGAGGTTGGCCGGGGCGTCACCGACCACGACAAGAGCCACCATGCCCATTCCCACGTGGGGAGCGCATTTGATTGCATAGGCGCCGGGGACATCGAAGGTCACCGTGACGCTCTCGTTCATCTTGCCCTTGAATGCTGTCGCTCCATCGGGAAGAAGGCCCGGGATCGTTTCGGCGTTGTGTGACTTGTCGGTGGGCAAGAAGGTGACGGTGTCGCCGGGCGCAATCTTCAGCGCCGAAGGCTCAAACACCATGGCGCCGTCCGCGCCTTTGTTCAGCATTTTCACTTCGAAATCAGC
>NZ_JMQK01000081.1:0-421 GCF_000705355.1 Pseudorhizobium marinum | reverse complement strand
TGGTCGCCTGCGCCATGGCTTCGGCGCGGACGCGGTCCTTTTCCGCCGTCTGGCGGCGCTGCTCTTCGGTCTGGTTGCGCTGGCTTTCGCTTTCCTTCTCCAGTTGCCTTGCGTGAATGGCATTGTCCCTGAAGACGTTGACCGCACGCGCCATGGCGCCCACTTCGTCGGGACGGCTTTCGCCTTCGATCGCCGCGTCGAGGTCGCCGCCGGCGAGCCGCGACATCGTTCCGGTCAGGCGTGCGAGGACGCTGCCGAGCGAGCGGGCGAAGATGAAGAAGCCCAGGAGCGAGAGCAGCGAGACGATGATTGTCCCGGCGACGGTGGTCCACAGCGCACTGCGGGCATCCTCCAGCACGGAGGTGACGTCGGAGGCGATCTCCAGCACGCCGATCTTGGCGCCGGAGAAGTTGTTGAAGGG
>NZ_JMQK01000080.1:0-479 GCF_000705355.1 Pseudorhizobium marinum | reverse complement strand
AATGACAAAGAGACACGAAGGGCGCTGGTTTGGCGAGGTTTGGGCGCGCCTGCTCCAGCGCGCGATCTGGCATTGCGGAAATCCGCGGCGGGGCCGAAGGACTTGTCGATCGGCTCGCTTGCGCGCTTGCGGTTGATCGCGGCGCTGGGAAGGGCAGCACTCTCTAGTGCTCGCGTTTGGCGGGGGCAAAGGCAAGGCTAGCCAAAAGCTCCCTGTTCACGTCTAACGCGCATGTTTTAGACCACTTGATTGTGCACGGCGAACCGTGGGCCCAGTTCTCGTCGCCACGTCCTGTGCGCCAGGTCACATCGGTCGAGCAAGGAGTTTCAGGCGGGCACATGATGTAGAACGATGCACGCGATGATGTCGGTAGCAGTCATGGGGCGTGGTCCGTGGAGGAGAAGCTTTTGGCTTCCCCTCCACGACACCTCGGATGGTTCAGGTCGCCTCAGAACTCTTCCCAGCTCTCCGTGCTGGTC
>NZ_JMQK01000079.1:0-490 GCF_000705355.1 Pseudorhizobium marinum | reverse complement strand
AGTGCCCAGATCGCCGGCCGATTGCCGCCAAGTGCGACGGGCGTCAGCAGGACGACGGCGGCAACGACGCCGGCGCTCCAGTTGTTGAGCCGGTAGCGCAGGGTCGAGCTGGCAGTTCCCCTCATTCCTTCAGTCCCCGTTGCAGTTCTTACCGGACGACGCGCCGCACGTTGTTCAAAAAGGCTCTCTGTCTCTCGGGAGGCAGCCGTGAAACGACATCGATGATCCTCTCCCGGAAATCCTCGTCGGAGGCATAGCGCTCCGCCAGCGTGCGGGTGCCGCGGCGGCTGTTGGCAAGCATCGTCAGGTCTGCCTCGTGATAGGCAAGACTCTCCGCGTCCAGCTGGGCAAACATGTCTTCCGCCAGCCGCGCGCGGTTTTCCGCGATCCACTGTTCATTCGGCCCGGTTTCCCGCGACCGCCTGTAGCTGGACAGGAAGCGGTCGACGTTTCCAAGCCGTGCATGGGAGAGAGCGTTGACATACCAGGC
>NZ_JMQK01000078.1:0-526 GCF_000705355.1 Pseudorhizobium marinum | reverse complement strand
GCCGATTCCCCCCGTTCCCCCGGTGACGAGGACCGTGCAGCCTTTCATCCAGCCACGGGCCCAGTCGGCGGTGTCAGCGGATGAACTGATCGACATAGTCTGCCCCCAATCCGACCTCTTCATAGTGGGCACGGCACATGTCGATCTTGGTGAAGACGTCCTCGTATCCGATCTGCTTGTTGTCCTTGTCGAGATAGACCATGCAGCCCGAGATGTTGAAGAAGGTGATCATCTCGTCGCAGTCTTCGGGGACATTCAGCGTATGGATCTCGCCGGGCGGCTCGAACACGAAGGAGCCTTCCTCGGCCACCCAGTCGTGCTCGAAGTAGTGCCATTTGCCCTTCATCACCATGCCGAAGACCGGGGCGGGGTGCACGTGTCGGGACAGGATGCCCGAGCGGGTGACCTTCAGCAGGTTGCACCACTGCCCCGTCAAAGTGTTGAGAAACATCGGCCGGAAGAAGACGTCGGGGGCCTGCGGCACCCATACACGCGGATCATCCGGTATGGCCTTGATGGCGATTTC
>NZ_JMQK01000077.1:0-562 GCF_000705355.1 Pseudorhizobium marinum | reverse complement strand
CGCTGGCCGTAGAACGTGGTGACCACGGCGGTCAGCGGCACGATGATGACGGTGATCGTGGCAAGCGGCACATGCACCCACATCATCAGTGCAAAGGCGCCGATCAGCGTCATCACGGCAATGAAGACGTCCTCCGGCCCGTGATGCGCCACCTCGCCGATCTCCTCGAGATCCTTGGTCAGCCGCGCCACCAGATTGCCGGTCTTCTGGTTATCGAAGAAGCCGAACGACAGCTTCTGCAGATGGTCGAAGGCCTTGCGGCGCATCTCCGTCTCGATGTTGATGCCGAGCATGTGGCCCCAGTAGGTGACCACCACCTGCAGCCCGGCGTTGAAGAGGTAGATGACGAGAAGACCGAGCGCCGCCAAGACGACGAGATCCAGTCGCTGTGTCGGCAGCAGCCGGTCGATGAACAGCGTCACGGCCATCGGAAACGCCAGCTCCAGCAGGCCCGATGCCACCGCACAGGAGAAATCCAGCAGGAACAGCCGACGGTGCGGACGATAGTAGGCGGCGAATCGGCGAAGGATGTCGGTCATCTGTCCTGCTTTGATGGCGTCAC
>NZ_JMQK01000076.1:0-566 GCF_000705355.1 Pseudorhizobium marinum | reverse complement strand
AGCTGGTCCACGAGACGGGACATGCCTTGGGTTTGCACCAGCAGAGCCCGCAATTGTTCTTCGCTGGCAGGAATTACACCGTCGGTCATGCCTTGCAGATTGCCCTGCAGCACGGTCAGGGGCGTACGCAATTCGTGGGCAACCGCCCGCGTGTTGAATTTCAAGCGGGTCTCCAGGGCGAGCAACTCGCTGGCCATGCGATTGATCGTGATCGCAAGTGTTTCAACTTCCTTGGTTGCACCCGGTTCTACAGTGACCTGAAAATCACCTTGCCCGATCTTTTCCGCAGCCGCAGTCAGACGGGTCAGTGGTGCCACGAGCCGATAAGCCAGGACGACGCCGATCCCGCTTGTGAAGACGATCAGCACAAAGCCGACACCCAAAACACCCTCGACAGGTGACGCTTCCGTGGCTTCCTCCAGTTGCGGATAAAGTGGCGCGAGTGCTGCGAGAGCCTTTGCCTCAGGGACCTCGCCGTTATTGATACTCACCCACGCGGTTCTGGCATCAGGGGGCAGCGCATCCAGTGCAGCGACTTCAGCATGATCGATATACCAGTCCACCAA
>NZ_JMQK01000075.1:0-587 GCF_000705355.1 Pseudorhizobium marinum | reverse complement strand
CCCGCACCTTCCAGTATCGAGCCGATGGGGAGTTCTACCGCGGCATCCACCCGGTCGACGCACCCCTGACGACCGTGGTGGAGAGCGAGCCTCTCGTGATCATGAAATACCAGGTCACCATGTCGGACTACGGCGCGTGCGTCCTGGAAGGGCTCTGCGCACCCGCTGCTGCGACCGCGCCACCCAATGCGAACGTCCCGGTCACGGGCGTGAGCTACGATGACGCGGCAACCTACGCCCGTTGGCTCTCGGAAAAAACCGGCGACTACTGGACGTTGCCGTCTGATCGAAATCTGGCATTTGCCGCAGGAACGCTGTTCCCGGACGATGCCTCCGGACTTGATCCCGAAAACACCAACCCGGCGCTGAAATGGATTGCGGACTATGAACGGGAGGCCGCGTCGCGTTCCAAGCGCGACCCCGCCCCCAAGCCGGTCGGCGATTTCGGCGAGAACGAATATGGCCTGGCTGATTTTGCCGGCAATGTCTGGGAATGGACCAAGACCTGCCATCGACGCGTCAACCTCTATGACAACGGTGGGCAGCGTTCCGTTGAAACGATCTGTGGGGTCAATGTCGCCGTTGGT
>NZ_JMQK01000074.1:0-590 GCF_000705355.1 Pseudorhizobium marinum | reverse complement strand
GCCCGCACCAATGGTGCGCTGGTGATGTGCGAAGTGATGATGCCGGATGGCGTCACGCCGCATTCCTCCAACAGCCGCGCCACCATCCTCGACGACGAAGACGCCTGGTTCGGCTTCGAGCAGGAATACTTCTTCTATGAGAACGGCCGTCCGCTCGGCTTCCCGGAGCAGGGCTACCCGGCGCCGCAGGGTCCGTACTACACGGGCGTCGGCTACAAGAACGTCGGTTCGATCGCCCGCGAGATCGTCGAAGAACACCTCGACCTCTGCCTCGAAGCCGGCATCAACCACGAAGGCATCAATGCCGAGGTGGCCAAGGGCCAGTGGGAATTCCAGGTCTTCGGCAAGGGCTCCAAGCGTGCCGCCGACCAGATCTGGATTGCCCGCTACCTGCTCCTGCGTCTCTGCGAGAAATACGGCATCGACGTCGAATTCCATTGCAAGCCGCTCGGCGACACCGACTGGAACGGCTCGGGCATGCACTGCAACTTCTCCACCAAGTTCATGCGCGAGATCGGCGGCAAGGAGTACTTCGAGGCGCTGATGGCGGCCTTCGCCAGGAACTGGCAGGATCACATCAACGTCTACGG
>NZ_JMQK01000073.1:0-727 GCF_000705355.1 Pseudorhizobium marinum | reverse complement strand
TCCCGCCATAGAGGAAGAGCAGGGCCGCCAGCAGGGCGGCAACAGCCACCGTGCCGAACGACAGCGCCCTGATGCTGAGGTGCCGCTGTCCCTGCCAGGTGGAGAGAAGCAGGACGACTGCGACACCGCAGACGGCCGCCGCAAATCCCATGCGCGAGGTGGTGAGGGCAAGCGTGACGCCGATGATGAGGCATCCGGCGACTGTGACGATGACGCCGTTCTTGCCTTCGAGAGTTTCCACCAGCCGGCTTTGGCGTCCCGTTTCCCGCGGGCAAAAGAGGGTGTTGCCGAGGAGGCTTGCACCGATCGCCGCACCGATGGCCAGAAAGGTGGCATAGGAGTTGCGGTTGACGAAGCCGCCGGTCGCCGAGCCGCGATAGGCCCATTTCTGGATGAACAGGATGGCATCCTCGAACTCGAAGAACAGCAGAAGCCCGAAGGCCGCATGCGCGACGACGATCCAGAACAGCACCTTCAGGAACGCCGTCGATCGAGAACTGTTGGCGGCGATCTGGAGGCAGAGATAGAACAGAAGGCCATAGCTCAGCCAGCGGAGCAGGCCGAGCAGGGTGTCGCCGGGCGTGAGCGAGATGCGCGTGCCCGGATCGACGCCGCCCGGAAGATAGAGCCAGGAACTCGGAAGGAGATTCGCGACGGGCAGGATCTGCAGGACCATGTAGCCCGCCAGAATCCAGAAGAGCCAGGCGAGGACGGCATAGATCGACAC
>NZ_JMQK01000072.1:0-750 GCF_000705355.1 Pseudorhizobium marinum | reverse complement strand
ATCGTCAGTGCTCTCGTTCTCGGACTTATCGAGGGGCTGACGGAGTTCATACCCGTGTCCTCGACGGCACATGTTCTCCTTGCCGGACACTTCCTCGGCTTCCAATCCCCCGGCAATACCTTTGCGGTCCTGATCCAGCTTGGCGCCATCATGGCGATCCTGCTGGTCTATTTCCGCCGGCTGCTGGACATCGCGGTCAACCTCCCAAACAGCGCCAGGGCAAGGCATTTCGTGCTGACGGTACTGATCGCCTTCCTGCCGGCGGCCCTCATCGGTGCGCTGGCACACGGCTTCATCAAGACGATCCTGTTCGAGACCCCGGTGCTGATCTGCATCGTGCTGATCCTCGGCGGCATCGTTCTCCTCATCGTCGACCGCATGGCTTTCCAACCGCGATATACGGATGTCATGGACTATCCGCTCTCGCTCGCCTTCAAGATTGGCCTCTTCCAGTGCCTTGCCATGGTGCCCGGCACGTCCCGTTCGGGAGCAACGATCGTCGGCTCTCTGCTGATGGGCACCGACAAGCGGTCGGCTGCGGAGTTTTCCTTCTTCCTGGCAATGCCCACCATGCTCGGCGCCTTCACGCTTGATCTTTACAAGAACCGCGCGTTGATCAGCTTCGACGATGGTGCGGTGATCGTCGTCGGCTTCATCGCCGCCTTCCTGACGGCGCTGATCGTCGTGCGCTCGCTTCTGGACTTCATCTCCAGCCGCGGCTACGCGCTCTTTGCCTGGTGGCGGATCTTC
>NZ_JMQK01000071.1:0-763 GCF_000705355.1 Pseudorhizobium marinum | reverse complement strand
GCCGATTTCAACACCCGGATCGAGGCCAATGTCGGCGGCATCCGTGTCGTGCAGGCGTTTGCCAACGAGGACCATGAGCGGCGGCTGTTTGCCGAGGACAACATCGCCTACCGGACGACGAAGCTGCAGGCCTACAAGGTGATGGCTGCGGCGACCTCGCTCAACTACCTGTCGATGCGCTTCGTGCAGGTGGTGGTGATGCTGGCCGGCGCCTGGTTCGTGACCACCGGTGAACTGTCGGCCGGCGGCTTCGTCGGCTTCCTGCTGCTGGTCAACGTCTTCTTCCGGCCGATCGAGAAGATCAACGCGGTGATCGAGACCTATCCGAAGGGGATCGCCGGCTTCCAGCGGTACTCGCAGTTCCTGGCGACCCGGCCGGACATTGCCGACCGTGCCGGTGCAATCGACCTGCCGCGACCGCGCGGCGACATCCGCTACAGCGGCGTCGGCTTCGGCTATCTGAACGGACGAAAGGTGCTGGATGGGATCGACTTCGAGGTGAAGGCCGGCGAGACGATCGCCTTCGTCGGTCCCTCGGGTGCCGGCAAGACCACCATCTGTTCGCTCCTGCCGCGGTTCTACGACGTCACCGCAGGCACCATCACCATCGACGGTGAGGATGTGCGCGACGTGACGCTGAAATCGCTGCGCGCGAGCATCGGCATCGTGCAGCAGGACGTCTTCCTGTTCGCCGGCACGATCCGCGACAACATCCTCTACGGCCGTCTGGATGCCAGCGACGAGGAGGTGCGGCATGCAGCAA
>NZ_JMQK01000070.1:0-778 GCF_000705355.1 Pseudorhizobium marinum | reverse complement strand
AATGTCCGCGCCGATCTCTACTGGCAGATCTGGTCGATGATCGGCGACCGTCCGTTTCTCGGCTTCGGCGGCAATAGCTTCGAATACGCCTACCCGCTCTACCACCAGGCGCCGGTCAACTTCGACATGGTCTGGGAAAAGACCCACTCGACCTATCTGGCGCTCTGGACCGACCACGGCCTGCTCTTTGGCAGCATCCCGCTGGTGATGATCGGCTGGTGCCTGTTCCAGCTCATCGGCATTCTCCAGCGCCGTCAGGTGGAGGATCCGGCGACGGTCGCCGCCTTCGGCGCCGTGGTGGTGGCAGCCGTTCACTCCACGGTCGACTTCAGCCTGGAAATCCAGGGTGTGACCTATCTCTTCGTCGCCGTGCTCGCCGCTGGCCTCGGGCCGTTGGCGCGCCGCAACCGGCCGGCGGAGAAAGCGTGATGGTGCGCCGGTTGCTGGAGAGCATGGCACGCTGGCGTTCCCGCGCCTCAACGGGCAGCCGGCCCAGGCTCTTCTTCGATGAGGCACCGGAGGTGGTCTACGCCGTCGGCGACATCCACGGGTGCTACGAGCTGCTGCTCAAGATGGAGAAGCGGATCAGCGAGGATGCGGCAGCGATCACCGGCGAAAAATGGATCGTCCTCCTGGGCGACTATGTGGACCGCGGCCCGCAGAGCGCCGATGTCCTGGATCACCTTCTTCTGCCGCCGCCCAAGGGCTTCACACGGCATTGCCTGGCGGGCAACCACGAGGAGCTGATGCTGTCCTACCTGACCGATCCGGATCCAGG
>NZ_JMQK01000069.1:0-837 GCF_000705355.1 Pseudorhizobium marinum | reverse complement strand
GCGTCAGCCTGCATCTTGAGGCCGGTCCCAGGGCCTAGCCGCGCAGCGCATAGCCAAGCCTTTTTGCATCGTCGATGAAGCGCAGCCCATAGGTGTTCAGGCGCTTCCACCAGGGAAATTTCGTGGACCGGTAGGTCTCTCGCGAAGCGATGGTCGTGTCCTCCTCGGTGGTCTTCGCCACGTCAGCCCGCATCGTATAGATTTCAATCCCCGTAGCCCAGCCACGCTCGAGGGCGACATCCCAGGGATACTCCATCCTGCGCAGTTTTTCGACCAGTTTTGCCGCACCGGCGCGGCTGACGCCATAACACGCCGCCGACCCCTGGGGGCCATGGGCTGCACGGCCGATTTCATCGCCAAGCGAAGAGGTGCAATAGTGCCGGAACCAGACCACGCGATGGTTGAAAAGCTTGATGACGTCAGCTTCGGGACAGGCCTCGAACGCGGCAGCCGTCCGTCGACAGAGATCCTCGGTCAGGACCAGGTCGTCTTCGACGATGATCCCGACTGCGTCGCCCGTCTCGAGGAATGCAGACAGCGCCTTGAGATGGCTTCGGTAACAGCCGTATTCGCCAGCGAGAAGGCTACGCCCGTTCTTGCGTCTGAAGGCATCTTCATCGTAGTCGATGCGCGCGTTGGCGGCCAATGTGGCGCCATCGATCCCGGGGATGCGAAGGAGATCGAGACTCATGTCGGCGGCTTGGGTCGACAAAGCATCCCAGCGCTCGATCGACCGATCAAGATTGATTGCGTAGATCCTGATATTCATTGCCTGTCATCTTCCTCACGCAAGGCGCCGGGAACGCCCCGGAACTCTGCCGCATGCATCCTGCACGC
>NZ_JMQK01000068.1:0-1077 GCF_000705355.1 Pseudorhizobium marinum | reverse complement strand
TGACCTGCCACTGCGAATTTCCTCCAGAATGGATTAGAGTCCGGCCCATTGAGGACGGACTTATGAAGAAGCAGCGATTTACGGAAGAACAGATCATTGCGGTGTTGAAGGAGCAGGAGGTCGGAGCGAAGGCCGCTGATCTTTGCCGTAGGCACGGGATTTCCGAAGCAACCTTTTACAACTGGAAGGCCAAATACGGCGGCATGGAGGTGTCTGAGGCCAAGCGTCTGAAGGCACTGGAGGACGAGAACGCCAAGCTGAAGAAGCTTCTCGCCGAACAGATGCTGGATACAGCCGCACTCCGCGAGCTTCTTTCAAAAAAATGGTAGGGCCTGCCGCCAAGCGTGACGCTGTCGCGCACCTGAAGGCCATCATGGGCCTTTCGGAACGGCGGGCCTGCCAGATCATATCCGCAGACCGAAAGACGGTCCGTTATCGATCCTCTCGACCGCCGGAGGTCGAGTTGCGAGCGAAGCTGCGCGATCTGGCCAATGAGCGCCGCCGGTTTGGCTATCGTCGATTGTTCATCTTGCTTCGGCGGGATGGAGAGGCGTCTGGGGTCAATCGCATCTACCGGCTATATCGCGAGGAAGGTCTTTCCGTGCGCAAGCGCAAAGCCAGGCGTCGTGCTGTTGGCACGCGTGCGCCGATCCTCGTTGAAGCAAAGGCCAATGCCCGCTGGTCGCTGGATTTCGTCCACGATCAATTCGCGTGCGGCAGGCGTTTCCGCATCCTCAATGTGGTCGACGACGTCACGCGCGAATGCCTGGCGGCGATCCCGGACACATCGATATCAGGTCGTCGTGTTGCGCGAGAGCTGACGACGCTTATCGAGCGACGGGGTAAGCCCGGCATGATTGTCTCCGACAACGGGACCGAACTGACCTCGAATGCCATCCTTGCATGGTCGAAGGATCACAAGGTCGAGTGGCACTACATCGCGCCGGGAAGGCCAATGCAAAACGGCTATGTCGAGAGTTTCAACGGCCGCATGCGTGACGAGCTGCTCAACGAGAGCCTGTTCTTTGGTCTCGACCATGCCCGGTGCGCCATTGCGGAATGGGCCGACGATTACAA
>NZ_JMQK01000067.1:0-1117 GCF_000705355.1 Pseudorhizobium marinum | reverse complement strand
TGCTTGGGTAATCCCCCCGCCAATTAACGGGCTTCAAAAGTAGAATTTTCTCGGGCTTTATGATCGAGGAGATTTTGATGAAGACGAGCAGATTCAGCGAACCCCAAATCCTTGCCATCCTTCGCCAGGCGGAAGGTGGCGTCCCTGTCCCCGAGCTTTGCCGGGAGCATGGAATGAGCACGGCGTCCTTTTACAAATGGCGATCCAAATATGGCGGTATGGACGCGTCGATGATCAGCCAGATGAAGTCTCTGGAGGACGAGAACCGTCGGTTGAAGAAGATGTATGCCGAGATGAGCATGCAGGCAGAGCTACTCAAAGAGGCTCTAGGAAAAAAATGACGCGGCCATCTCAACGCCGGGAGATGGCCGGGAAAGCAGTGGCGTTGCGCGGGGTGAGTATTGCGCTTGCCTGCCGCACGTTTGAGGTAAGCGAGACCTGCTATCGTTACAGCGCCAAGCTGAACGACGAGAACGAGCAGATCGCCGATCTCCTGATCGGACTGACGCGGGCAAAGAAGACCTGGGGCTTCGGTCTGTGCTTCCTTTACCTGCGCAATGTCCGCGGGCATCAATGGAACCATAAGCGCGTCTACCGCATCTACCGCGAGCTGGAGCTGAACCTCAGGATCAAGCCACGCAAGCGCTTGAAGCGCGACAAGCCCGACGCTCTGACTGTGCCGGATGCGCCAAACCTGGTCTGGTCGATGGACTTCATGGCAGATCGTTTAGAAGACGGCCGGCAATTCCGGCTATTGAACGTCCTGGACGATTTCAACCGAGAGGGGCTGGGCATCGAGGTGGACTTTTCGCTGCCTGCTGGACGCGTCATCCGCAGCCTGAACCAGATCATCGAATGGCGCGGTAAACCGTTGGCCATTCGTGTGGATAACGGACCTGAGTATGTCAGCGGCAAACTGATGGAATGGGCCGAAACGCAAGGAATTGCGTTGAGCCACATCCAGCCCGGAAAGCCGCAACAGAACGCCTATGTCGAGCGCTACAACCGCACCGTCCGACATGAATGGCTTGACCAGTACATCATTGAAAGCATCGAGGAGGCGCAGAAATTCGCCACAGAGTGGCTCTGGACCTACAACAACGAACGGCCCAACATG
>NZ_JMQK01000066.1:0-1131 GCF_000705355.1 Pseudorhizobium marinum | reverse complement strand
AATGGCAAAGAGCAAGTTTGAGCGCAACAAGCCGCACGTCAACATCGGCACGATTGGTCACGTTGACCACGGCAAGACGTCGCTGACGGCCGCGATCACGAAGTACTTCGGCGAATACAAGGCGTACGACCAGATCGACGCTGCGCCGGAAGAAAAGGCGCGCGGCATCACCATCTCGACGGCGCACGTCGAGTATGAGACGCCGAACCGCCACTATGCGCACGTCGACTGCCCCGGCCACGCCGACTACGTCAAGAACATGATCACCGGTGCTGCCCAGATGGACGGCGCGATCCTGGTCTGCTCGGCCGCCGACGGCCCGATGCCGCAGACGCGCGAGCACATCCTGCTGGCCCGTCAGGTTGGCGTTCCGGCGATCGTCGTGTTCCTGAACAAGGTCGACCAGGTCGACGACGAAGAGCTGCTTGAGCTCGTCGAGCTGGAAATGCGCGAACTTCTGTCGTCCTACGACTTCCCGGGCGACGAGATTCCGATCATCAAGGGCTCGGCCCTGGCGGCTCTCGAAGACAGCAACAAGAAGATCGGCGAAGACGCGGTTCGCGAGCTGATGGCCGCTGTCGACGCCTACATCCCGACGCCTGAGCGTCCGATCGACCAGCCGTTCCTGATGCCGATCGAAGACGTGTTCTCGATCTCGGGTCGTGGCACGGTCGTGACCGGCCGCGTCGAGCGTGGCATCGTCAAGGTTGGCGAGGAAGTCGAGATCGTCGGCATCCGCGACACCTCCAAGACGACGGTCACCGGCGTTGAAATGTTCCGCAAGCTGCTCGACCAGGGCCAGGCCGGCGACAACATCGGCGCGCTGATCCGTGGCGTCCAGCGTGACGGCGTCGAGCGTGGCCAGATCCTGTGCAAGCCGGGTTCGGTCAAGCCGCACACGACCTTCATGGCTGAAGCCTACATCCTGACGAAGGAAGAAGGCGGCCGTCATACGCCGTTCTTCACCAACTACCGTCCGCAGTTCTACTTCCGCACGACGGACGTAACGGGCATCGTTGAGCTTCCTGAAGGCACGGAAATGGTCATGCCGGGCGACAACGTCACCGTGAAGGTGACGCTGATCAACCCGATCGCGATGGAAGAAAAGCTGCGCTTCGCGATCCGCGAAGG
>NZ_JMQK01000065.1:0-1135 GCF_000705355.1 Pseudorhizobium marinum | reverse complement strand
AACGATCTGTGGGGTCAATGTCGCCGTTGGTCCGCATCGCTCGCCCACCAGCACATTTATCGGGACCCCAGAGGCGGAGGCTGTTCTGTCGGCTCCCCGCCCGACAATCTCGGGTTCCGTCTGGTGAAATCGGGGAAGTGGTACGACCCTCTCCTCAATGCGCTGCGCGAAAGAGGTATTATCGTGTAACACGACGCCGCAGGAGCCGCCGGGCTCTTCAAGCATCGGTCTTCATGCTGTAACCTGCGCCCAGCCATTGGGGAACATGCAGAGTGAAGATCGACAAGAGCCTGGTGCGGGAGTTAGCTCTGTTCGAGAAGATGAGCGACGAGAGCCTCGACAAGATACTGACGCACTCGCTCTCGCGGCGTGTCCCACCGGGAGAGGCGGTCTTCGAGCAAGGCGCCGCGGCGACGCATTTCTTCCTGCTTCTGCACGGACGCCTCAAGGTGACGCAGGTCACCGCCGACGGGCAGCAGATCATCGTGCGCGTCGTCCACCCGGGAGACCTGTTTGGCTTTGCAAGGGCCCTGCAGCGCTCGGACTACCCCGGCACCGCGATTGCGGCAGTCGACAGTGTCGCGCTCAGCTGGCCCACCCAGATGTGGCCGGACTTCATCGATCATCATCCCAGACTTGCCGTCTCTGCCATGCAAACCATCGGCCAACGCCTCGAAGAGGCACATACCCGTATCCGCGAGATGTCCACCGAGGAGGTCGAAAGACGCGTGGCGCATGCGGTGTTACGTCTGGCAAAGCAGGCCGGCAGGGCTGAAGCGAACGGCATCCGGATTGATTTTCCGATCACTCGCCAGGATATCGCTGAAATGACCGGTACGACCCTCCATACCGTCTCGCGGATACTGAGCGCCTGGGAAGGGAGAGGCATTGTCGAAGGCGGCAGGCAGAAGCTGCTTGTCCGCGACCTTGAAGCCCTTTCGGTGGTGGCAGAAACCCAAAAGCAATAGATCACGGATCGCCGCCGATTTGCGGAATCGCAAAGAGAGGATCGATGGGCAGGCTATGATGTCTTCAACAGAGCCAAGATGGCCTGTCTGAAGGAGCATCTCGATGACCAGAATGAAATCCGCTTTCGTTGCCGCCGCAATCCTCCTGGGGGCATGCGCTGCCCCCG
>NZ_JMQK01000064.1:0-1205 GCF_000705355.1 Pseudorhizobium marinum | reverse complement strand
AACAGATGTTTCTTCACGTGTTTTCCTCCTGCGAAACTCATGCAATTGGCATTTGCCGTATCGGTTCGCTCAATGTTTTGACGCCTGCCATTGTTCCCCGTCAGCCCTGAACGAGCCATGAACGGACAGGCAGGGCGGTTCACAGGTAGTTGTCCAGGAAGGTGATGAGCGCGCGGCGCATCGCCGGCGTCTCCCGGTGGCCGACGTGCGGTTGCGACAGGAACACCAGCGAAGCCTGCGCATCCGCATAGGCAGCCCGGGTGGCTTGCAAGGCCGTCGCGACGGCGGTAGGCGGCGTCAGCGGATCGTCCTCCCCGACGCAGATCAGCTGCGGGCGCGGCGCAACGAGGCCGGCAATCTCGCCCGTCGACGTCTCGCGCAGCAGTCCGGGGATCGTCAGGTAGTGGCCGTGAAGGTCATGCGCGCCGGTCGACACCAGGTCGGCGAGATCGGCGTAGCAGCAGAGATGCGCCACCGCGGCGGGGCGTGGATCGACGGCGGCCAGGAAATAGGCGAGCGTCGCCCCCATCGACAATCCGGTCACGGCGATCCGGTCCGCATCGACATCCGGCCGCTCGCAAAGCCAGGTCAACGCCGCCGCCTGTTCGGACACCATCCGGCCGAACAGCGTCTTGCCGTGCCAGAGCGCGGCCTTCGCGGCGGCGTCCTCCTTTTCAGCGGCGCGTTCCCCAAATGTCGGCATGTCGATCGACAGCACCACATAGCCCTCGCGCGCCAGCGCCGGACCTGGCGGGTCGAGAAGCGCCGGCCGCCCGTCGAGCAGCTCCCCGGCACCGATCTCGTAGCGCCCGCCGTGGGCATGGCAGTGCAGGATGGCCGGCCGCCTCTGCATTGGTCCCACCGGCCGCGTCAGCAGGCCCCGCACCGTCTGACCGTCGGCAAGGTTGAACCGCAGCCGCTCCACGACATGGCCCTGGGCGGACACGCTGGCCGCGTCGTCAAGAGTGAACGACAGCGCCTCGAAGGCAAGCAGCGCCTTCAGCCTCTCCGGTGTCATGCCCATGTCCGCATCCCCCTGCCATGCCGGAGAGTTCCTCACCTCGCGAATTTGGTCAAGTACGCTGAAAGCGGGACATCTCGAAAAGCTGTGTCATTTGAAATCAACCGCTTGCAGGAATTTTCATCCTCCTTCGTCCACACCCCCATGACCTGCGCCTAGACTGCTGCCGTTCCGCTTCGGCTAC
>NZ_JMQK01000063.1:0-1246 GCF_000705355.1 Pseudorhizobium marinum | reverse complement strand
CGTCCTGAGCGATCAGGTCATCAACAGAGAAGGCCTCTACGGTCACCTGCTCAGACACACCGTCGGTGTTGACGGAAAGCGTTACGCTCTTTGCGGAAACGTCGTAGACTTTGTCCAGGATGCCGAGGTTGGCGCCCGTCGTGTCGAACAGCACGTTGTCGGTCGTCAGCGCGTAGTTGACCTTCTTGACCGAAACGCTGCCATCGTCGCCACGAACGAACGAAGCGACAACAGTCTTGGTCTCACCGGCGCCGACATTGGCCTGCAACCAGTTTTCGCCCGAGAAGGATGCCGCCTGGGCGATCGAGGTCAGCTGGTCCTTAAGCTGGTCGATTTCTTCCTGGACCTTGGCCTTGTCGATGCCGTCTTCAGTCGCGGCAACGAGCTTGGCCTTGATTTCCTTGACGACTTCGATGGCCGAATCCATACCGGCATATGCGGTATCGACTTTGGCGGCGCCGAGGCCGAGGGCGTCTTCTACGGCGGCAAGAGCCATGTTGTCCGAACGCATGGTCGTTGCGATCGACCAGTAAGCTGCGTTGTCCGAAGCGGAACCAACGCGCATGCCCGAGGAAACGCGAGCCTGAGTTTCTTCCATGCCGGAAGAGATCGTGCGCAGGGTGGAGAGCGCAGCCATGGCTGCGACGTTTGTCAGGATGCTAGTCATATTATGGGTGCCCCTTGAATGGCTGATTTGGAAAGGGACATTCCGGGCAATACCGGGAGCCGGCGCACAGCATCATGCTTACTAACCTGTTAATAAACAAGGTTAACTCACCGTCTCGATAAGGCTAGGTAACGCCAGTTTGGTTAATGAAGACCTAAACGAAAGGGCAAATGCGGCACAGCCGTAGATTTTATTTTACAGCTCTTGCGTGCGCGCGCGCGTGCCAGAACATGCTTAAAAAAAAGTGAAGCCGCACCTGTTTCCAGGTGCGGCTTCTTTGCAACGATACGTTCGTGAGGCTCGATCCGATTAACGGAAGAGCGACAGGACGTTCTGCGAGTCGGAGTTTGCAATCGACAGAGCCTGGATGGCCAGCTGCTGCTGCGTCTGCAGGGCTTTCAGGCGGGTCGACTCTTCGTTCATGTCAGCGTCGACGAGGCGGCCTACGCCCTTGTCGATCGACTCGCTCAGCTTGTTGACGAACTCTTCCTGCATGTCGATGCGCATGCCGATTGAACCAAGATCGGCAGCTGCGCTGGTCATGTCGTTCAGAGCCTCGTCAACACCGGAGATCAGTGT
>NZ_JMQK01000062.1:0-1570 GCF_000705355.1 Pseudorhizobium marinum | reverse complement strand
TCCCCATCGGCTCGATACTGGAAGGTGCGGGGCGGGATGACAGCCACTTGCGGCTCGTAGAGCGCCGCGGTTCCGGCTTCGGCTTGAAACAGACCGGCCTGCTGAGCAATGCCTGCCATCAAAGCCGACGCCAGTGCGAGGGGGAGGGCGGTCTGGACAAACGGGGATGTTAAGTGATGATCGGCGGCGGACATGATCGCCTCCCTGAACGGACCTGGCATAGGTCTCGGCCATGCCATTGAGGAGCCGGATGCGCGAACCGCAGCTCGCGCATCCGATTGTGATAGCTCAACTTCCGGTCGGCGAGACGACGGCCGTCATCAGGTCGTTGTTCCAGTCGCCGGTGACCTTGAAGTGAGCCGCAGCCCCCAGCTCGAACGCTTCGATCAGGTTGTGATTGACATAGGCGTAGATGCCGGGTTGTTCGAAGGTGTAGAAGGCTGCGCCGGCGGTGCCCCCAGGGATGAACCAGGTCTCCTGGTCGACGTCGGGGGGATTGCGGAACTTGCCGGTGGCCCAGACATAGTCGCCGTGACCGCCGATCAGGTGCGGGCGGGTGTCGCGATTGGCCTGCGAATGGACAATCAGGACCTTTTCGCCCACCGCGGCGGTCAAGGCGTTCTCGCCGGTCAAAGCGCCAACTGCGCCGTTGAACACGATATGGCTCGGTGTCAGCGTCCGCATCACCTTCAGTGTGTCATCGTAGGAGTCACCGACGCTGTCATAGGTCTTGAAGTTGCCGGCTTCGTCGCGTGGAACGTAGAAATCCTGCTCGCCGACATAGTAGACCTTGTCGTAGACGAGGTCATTCCCGTGGCCGTCGTTCAGCCCATCGCGTGGCAGGACCATGATGGCGCCGTTCATGCCCGCGGTGACGTGCCAGGGGACCATCCCGGGAGGCGCGCAGTGGTAGACGAAGACCCCTGCTTTTGTGGCCTTGAAGCGAAGCACGGCCTTCTCGCCGGGGTTGACGATGGTGAGCGCTCCACCACCGAGGGCACCGGTGGCCGAATGGAAATCGATGTTGTGCTGAAGTTCATTGGTGTCCGGGTTGATCAGGGTGAGTTCGACATAATCGTTCTGGTGGACGACCATCAGCGGTCCTGGGACAGAGCCGTTGAAGGTCATCGCATGGACCTGGGTCCCTTGATCATCGATGACCATCTTCTGCTCCTTGATGGTCAACGTAAACTCCACGATCTTGGGCGGGCCGTCGGCCTTTTGCGTGTGGGCGTGGACGAACGGTGGCTTGACGAGATCAACCTTCACCCGCTGGAGTGCAGACAGATCCGTGGGCGTGGTCACCGGGGCCACTTCTTCACTCGCGTTCGCGAACGTGGCAGTCACGAGCGGACCAAGTGCGCCGGCAATGGCGGCCCCGGCCAACATCGAGCGTCTGGTCAAATTGAACTGGCTCATCGTCTTTCTCCTAGACTGAGCGACGGAGCCTTCTCCGTCTCTCTCTGGTGGTCAACCTACAGGGTTGCGGAGAAGCCTCTTTGATCCGCAACAACCAATGCGAGTGATTTCTGCTTGCGAAATGACAAAGAGACACGAAGGGCGCTGGTTT
>NZ_JMQK01000061.1:0-222 GCF_000705355.1 Pseudorhizobium marinum | reverse complement strand
CTGGGACCGGCCTCAAGATGCAGGCTGACGCGAACCATTCGTTGATCAGTGCGGCGAGGACGCGAGCCGTCGTGATCCCTGTGCTGTGGGCGCTGATGGCCTCGGCCATGGTGATCGAAAGTGATGCCTACCGGTATGTGGCGATCGGCTTCGTGATCTTCGTGTTCATCCGCCACGGCGCGGACGTCAGGCGGCTGTCGAAAGACTGGCTGGCCTGTCTCT
>NZ_JMQK01000060.1:0-1385 GCF_000705355.1 Pseudorhizobium marinum | reverse complement strand
TGCTATGCGTGGTCGGCTTACGTGGTTCTGCGTTTCGCCGCCGGTATCGTCGTCCATGGCGAAAAGGGATCGTCGGAATGGCTCTACGCCTTCCCGGCCCTGTTTCCACTCGTCGGCGTCGCGCTCTACGCCACCCGCAGGCATCTGTTCACCGCAGCGACGCTGCTGCTGGTCGGCGGCGCGATCGGTCTCCTCGCCACCCTGGACTTCCAGACCATCGCAAGCGGCGAGCGGATCGAGCCTCTGTTTCACAACAACCCGATCCATGCCGGCGTCGGATGCGCGATGCTCTTCCTGTCTAGCCTGTTCTGGCTGCTGTATGCCGGCGAGAACGGCTATCTGAAAACTCCCCGCAAATGGGCGTACCTGGCGCTGGGGGGCATCACGGCCGCTCTCAGCCTTACCGGCGTGCTGGGCGCGCAGTCCAAGGGCGCCTGGCTGGCGCTGGCGGCGACCTTTGCTTTCATGGCGCTTCTCGCAGCCTGCCATCTGGCAGGACGCCAGCGCATCTATCTCCTGGCCGCCATTGCTCTCCTGGCGGCAACCAGCGCAACGACCATGTCGCCATACGTGCTCAAGGTGGCGGGAACGACCATGGACGCCTCGGCCAGACTGACGCAAGGCACCCTCGCCAGCGACAACCCGATGAGCGCCATGCGGGTCGCCATTGATGACCCGAATACGCCGGAAGCCATGCGGGAACGGCTCATGCTCTGGACGAACGCCCTGGAGCTCGTGCAGGAATCCCCGCTGACCGGCTGGGGAAATCTGTGGCTGCGCGAGTGGCGGCAGACGACCTATTCCGACGTCGGCTACAACCTGCTCCACAACGGCTATCTCGAGATCCTCGTCCGGCACGGGCTGCTCGGGATCCTTTTCCTGCTGGTCTTCGCCGCAGTCGCCATGCGACGGATCCACAGGGCCCACGCAAGCGGGTCTTTGGCGACGAGCACGATGAATTACCTTTACACCCTCAGCTTCTTCTTCTTCTGCACGATCGCATCCAACTCCAACAATCGGCTGGCGATCGGCGAAAGCTTCTTCATTCTGGCGGGTTCGAGCGTGTTCGCCTTGACGCTTTTGGAGCACCGGATGCTGGTGCGGAGAGGATAGCGCGTAACAGCATTGCCAGGCAGCAGGAGGTGTTGCAGCCGTGTCCCATTCCGTCTAGGTCCCTGAGACAGCTGACATGCATTTCGCACGTCGGAGCCAATTGATTGAATGGACTGTTTCACGGATGTCTCTGAAGCGCGTGTTTGACATCTTCGTTGCGGCGGGCGCCGCGGTGCTGTTTGCGCTGCCGATGGCCCTCGTGCTGCTGGCGGTGCGCTGGACGTCGTCGGGACCTGCCCTTTACTGGTCGAAGCGGATCGGGCGCGACAACC
>NZ_JMQK01000059.1:0-2113 GCF_000705355.1 Pseudorhizobium marinum | reverse complement strand
CGATAAGTCCGAGAACGAGAGCACTGACGATTGATTGTTCCGGCATTTTCTAATCCTCTTTTATGAATGCACACTCTCCATACCGCGGGGAGCGGATTCAAGGAGAGTGAGAACAGAGCCAAAATCGGCATCGCCACGTCGACCGAGATGACGACCAAAATAAGGGGACGGCTGCTCGCCGAGCCCAGCTTCATTGTGTGAAAATCCCACATCAGGTTGCCGATGTGGTTGCCCGTCGGGAAACTCAAATGCAGCTTCGAGGAAGCCCCGGTCGATCAACACGTAACCTCTGACGCCGCAGGTATCCGGCTCAAGGGTGCAACTGACCGGTACCCGCACCGACAAATGCCGGTAATCGGGGTTAGATTGTCGGGTGGCGCAACGGCTGGAAATTGCTGCCCGTGCGCATTGCAAGGCGCTCTTGGGGACGGCCTTCACCTGCTTCGAAGCTGGCGACTTCATGACGTTCAGTTATCTTGCTGCGAACAGAGCATCGATCTGCGGTGCGTTACGCACGAACAGTCGCCAGATCAGGACCGCCAGAACCAACATCACATTCCATGCGATGACGACGTCCGAGAAGAAGTGCGCCCCATGCAGGACCCTGGTGAACGAAAAGGCTGCCGCTAGCGCGCCAATTGCTATAAGGTAGAGCGTCGAATATTTCGGCTTGATAAGAACGACAAGTGTCAGCAGGGCAAAGGCGCTTGCCGATTCTCCCGAGATGAAGGAACAATTCCTGACGCATTGGTCGGTGAGGTCCCAGGGCGGTGTGAAAACCGCGTCGCCGCCAAACTCCTGCAGCGCTCTTGGGCGCGCTCTACCGACAAGCATCTTGATCAGGTGAACGAAGAGACCCGGTCCTGCCGCAAAAAACGTTATAACGAACAACAACTTGTGTGGCGCAGGGGGGCGCTTCACAATGCTCAGCAACGGATTTGGAATGAGCAGCGCCGCGGCAGCCCCGATCACGGCCCACGGGAGGAACCTGTTGACATCACGAAAGGCGATGAGGTCGCTGTTGTTATTCAGTTCAAAGCCCGAGCCGGGCGTCCAGAAAAAGCCGCTTACGATCAGATCCACTTCCGGAACGGCCGCAAAAATAATGGAAACCAAGCCCAAGAGTATAACCGCCTGTAACAGGAAATCTTTCGTCTTGTCGGTGGCGGGTTCTGATATTGCTTTTTCGGATCGGGTGAGGTGAGTTACGTTCATCGGTGGTTCCTCGTTGAGGACCACGTTCTCTCTCCGGACTGTCAAGTTTCGACAAAGAGCCGGTAAACAGCATGTCAAGATCGGCGAGCCTCATCATGATTTCATCTCTCGTGCTGGTCGTGGAGGACGACGGGGAAATAGCACTCCTGCTGGAGCGATATCTCAATAGAGCTGGCTACAGGACGATCAAAGCTTCCACGGGGCAGATAGCTCTCAAACATCTGCAGATGCTGCGACCGGACCTGGTGTTGCTCGATGTCGGCCTGCCGGATGTCGACGGCTTCGATCTTCTGACGAAAATCCGGGGGAGCTCCATCGTGCCGGTGATATTTTTGACGGCGATGGATGACAGTACCGACAAATTGCTGGGGTTGAGGCTCGGCGCGGATGATTACGTCACCAAACCATTCAACCCACAGGAAGTCGTGGCGCGTGTAGCCGCGGTACTGAAGCGCACGACAGGCGTAGCCGGGAAAGAAGTCATCCGACACGATGATATCGAAGTCCAGCCGGAGTCCCACATTGCTTTTGTATCAACGGAGACAGGTCGGCTTGAACTGCCGCTGACGGCAACAGAGTTTCGCCTTCTGGTCTGTTTTGTTCGATCTCCTTTCAAGACATTCGAAAGAACATCGTTGTTGGACGCCTGCATGCCCGAAAGTGAGGCTCTTGATCGAACCGTTGATATGCATATTGCCAATCTGAGGCGGAAGCTGGCGGATCGTGGCCAGGAGGGGTACATCGTGACAGTTCGAGGTGTGGGGTATCGTTTCGCGAGGTCGACAGGTGTCTAGACCGGCCCTCTCAACAATGACGGCTGCGCTGGTGTCCGTCACTCAACTGGTGACGATCGCGCTGCTCTACGTATTGGTGGACTGGTATATCGATCATGCTGAAG
>NZ_JMQK01000058.1:0-2481 GCF_000705355.1 Pseudorhizobium marinum | reverse complement strand
TGTCAATCGGCGCGGAAAGTTGACCCCATATCGGCGTCCAATGTTGACCCCCATGGTGACGATCAGCACCTGGATCGCCCGGCGCTGGCCGGGGTTGCAGAGGGCGAACCAGGTGCGGGTGATGGGGCTCTTCGGCTTTAGCTTTGAGAGCGGTTTTTGAAGCGCCAGGACTCGTTGCCAGTTTCGACGATCTCGCAGTGATGGGTGAGCCTGTCGAGCAGCGCGGTGGTCATCTTGGCGTCGCCGAAGACGGTTGGCCATTCGCCGAACGTGAGATTGGTGGTGACGATGATCGAAGTGCGCTCGTAAAGCCTGCTGATCAGATGGAATAGAAGCTGGCCGCCGGCCTGGGCGAATGGCAGGTATCCGAGTTCGTCGAGGATGATGAAGTCCAGGCGGTTGAGATAATCCGCCGTCCGGCCTTGCTTGCCGCTGCGCGTCTCCGTCTCAAGCCGATTGACCAGATCGACGACATTGTAGAAGCGCCCGCGTGTGCCGTTGCGGATGAGAGCGCGGGCGATCGCGATGGCCAGGTGGCTCTTGCCGGTGCCCGTGCCGCCGACGAGAACAACATTGCGCTGATCGGCAACAAAGGCTCCGGTGGCCAGGTCGCGGACAAGGCCTTCATTGACGGGCGTGTTGGTGAAGTCGAAGTCGTCGATATCCTTGGCGAGTGGCAGCTTGGCGATGCTGAGCTGGTAGCGGATGGAGCGGGCCTGCTTCTCGGCGATCTCGGACTGCAGAAGATCGCCAACGATACGCGGCGGTTCATGCTGGCGCTTGATGCCGTTGCCCATGACCTCGTCATAGGCGCTGCGCATGCCGTAGAGCTTCAAGGTGCTCATCAATTCCAGAACCTGTGTGCGTTCCATCAGCTTGCCCTCCTGAGGCTGTCATAGCGTGCGCAATCGGCGACCGGCTCATGGGTCAGCCGCAGTGCATCGGGGATTTGTAGCGGCGCAGCCGGCGCCGGATCGCGACGCCGCGCCAGGATGTTGAGGATGACGGCAGCCGAGCAGACGCCTTGATCAAGCGCTTCCTGACAGGCAGCCTCCACGGCGGTGATGCCGTCGCCCGGCACGCAGCCGAGAATAGTGACCATTTGCCGATCACCGTCATCGGCTGCCTTCAATCGCTTGCGGACCTTCTCCATCGCCGCCGGCATTACCCAGTCGCGGAACGGGGCGCCATTGCGAAGAGCGCCGGGTTTGCGCGCCAGGACAGGCACATAATGCCAGGGATCATAGACCGTCTCGCCGCGTCCGAAGCTGCGCCGATGTTCGGCGATGACCGTCCCATCCTGCTTGACCACAACCCGGTCGGCATAGGCGTGGACTTCGACCGGGCGGCCGACAGCCGTTGAGAGGACCGAGTATTTGTTATTGTCGAAACGGACCGTGCAGGTCTTCGAGACCGAGGCTGGAACGCAGTGAAAGCCGTCGAACGGACCGACATAGGGAACGAGGTTGCCGCGTTCGGCTTCGAACATCTGCCAGATCGTCTGCTCGGCCTGTTCCGGATGGTTGTGCGCCTTCGCGTAGGCGACGCATTTGTCGAGCAACCAGACGTTCAATTCCTCAAGGCTCTTGACCCTCAGGCGCGGTGTGAAGAAGCGTTCGCGCACCAGGCCCACCTGGTTCTCGACCTGACCCTTCTCCCAACCGGAGGCTGGCGTGCAGGCGACAGGCTGCACCAGATAATGGCTGCACATCTGCAGAAAGCGGCGATTGTATAGTCGCTCCTTGCCCACGAACACCGCCTCCACCGCCGTCTTCATGTTATCGTAGATGCCGCGCGTGCAGGTGCCACGGAAGAAGGCAAACGCCTTGTCGTGGGCGTCGAACACCATCTCCTGGCTCTCGCGCATATAGGCGCGGACAAACATCATGCGGCTGTGGCAGAGCCGGACATGGGCGACCTTCACGGTCGTCGTCGTGCCGTTGATCAGCACGATCTCGTGGCTCCAGTCGAACTGATAGGCTTCGCCGGGTGCATAGTAGAGCGGCACATAGGCCTGCGCCGTCGCTGATCCCCGGTTCTTCGCCCAACCCTTGGCGTAACGGCGGATCGCATCATAGCTGCCGTCATATCCGAGTGCGCGAAGCTCCTCGTAAATCCGGATCACCGTCAGCCGTTCGCGCGATGGCCTGCCTTCATTCGTGGTGAGAAACCGCTCGATCTCCGCCTTCCATACTCCCGTCTTCGGCAAAGGCTGCCGCTCGCGCTCGTAGGAGAAGTCGGTCTCGTCGCTGCGCAATATCTTGCGGACCGTGTTGCGGGAAACATGCAGTTCACGGGCGATCTTCTTCATCGACCAGCCTTGAACATGAAAGGCCCGCCGGACGCGCGCAATCGTATCCACTCGCTTCAACTCCCTCTCCATCCGCCGTCAAAAAACGGATGGTCAGATAAATCCGAAGGGGGTCAAAATTGGACGCCGATCACCCCGCTAATGGGGTCAATTTTGCACGCCGAAACACA
>NZ_JMQK01000057.1:0-2908 GCF_000705355.1 Pseudorhizobium marinum | reverse complement strand
ATGGGGTCAATTTTGCACGCCGAAACACACTGGCCGATGCCTGCCGGAAGCCGCTTCATCGGCCTCCGCAGATGCTTGACCGCATGAGTTTGGTCCTTCTGAAGGACTTTTGCTTCGGCTGGTAGACAAGACTTGCCAGGGGTGGCGATGCCACTCGATCAGCCCAATGCGCAACATGGCTGACATCCACGCTTTGGGTCGCAGACCGGGCTATAGATCCCGTTACTGCGGCCCAAGGGGTTGATGCGGAAGCGGCGTTTGGTGGAACTTGCCTTGCCTAAGTAGGTCCATAGATCCATGCTGGGGACGAAGATTAGATCGTGGTAGTGCTACCCACATCACTCCGCGAAGCTGGTCTCCGCAATGGCAATCGCTTCATTAGGCTGCCGACGAGTATTGGTCTTGCCTTGCTCCAGAGACGAAAAGCGCTTGTAGGTAGGATGCTTTTCGTCGCCTGGTTGACGGTTATCTCGTGATGTTGGAAGCCTTACATCAGCAGTAAGAACGTCATTCGAGCTTGCCGTCGCGAAGTCGAGCACTGCGAGTGCCACTAATGCCAATGCTGCTGTTGCTGTCGCGATGATCGTTGTTTTGGTTGCCATTTTCATATCCTCAGAGTTTTGGCCCGCGAACCCAGAACTGCGACCTGGAACGCGGGCGCTTGTCGGTGTCTTGAATGAACTACTCAGTTTGGACGAGTAGCGCCTTCGTAGTAGTCGCCTGAGTTGGGCGAAGACACCAAACGGTCGGAGTTCGAAATGGAACCTGTGGAGAAACGGCGATCGACACGAGGTGGGTGTCTTGGCGCGTTATTGTTTCGATCGATCCCGTCGTAGTAATCGCCTCGATCTGTAGCCCACGAAGATGAGGCCGGGGTCATGGCAAGAAGCGCTGCGAATGCAGCCAATACGGCGCTTTTCATTTTAGGTCTCCTGTGGTCGAGCGAGCTTTGCTTTGGCTCCTCGGTTGCTGACCGCGGAAGGCTGGTCAGGAAGCTCAACTGGAGCTTCACTTGGAGAGTGCTTCAGTTCCGACACCGGAAATAGATGTCCATGCGTATAGGCATCTGCTGTAGGTGGAACGGGTTGCCACCCGCCAGATAGTGTGAGTTCGTGCCAAGCCGGGCCCTGAACTGCCTCGGCAAGACACGAAGCTTGCGCTCGATTGCAGCAACCCTTTAGCTGGTGTGCCTTTACAATTTGAACCGACGCGACGGATTGGTGGAATGGACATCTACATCGACGAAAGCATCCATGAGCGGGGCGGGTTCATAGTGCTCACGGCTCTGCACGCCTCTCCTGACCAGATCCGTGAGGCGACAGATGCTCTCTCTCAGTGTGGCTTTTCCCCTGGCTTAGACGAGTTCAAGAGCAGCTTGAAGATGCAAGGAAACGCCCAAGCTCAGGAGTTACGAGAACGTTTTCGTTCGATTATCGGAGGCTGTAAGATTGCCATCGGAGTATGCAGTCTCAATGAACGCAGTGAGTTGATGCAATTGGCGGGACGACTAGGCGGAGCGTTTGCTTCAAGATACCCTGGCGTCATGGCAACAGCTTTCCTTGACCAAGGGATGAAGCACCAATCAACCATTCCTCCCTTGGGCTATTCCATTGTCGCCGATTGCGACTCAAAGCAGGTCATCGGCATTCAACTCGCGGATTGTTGCGCCCATTTCATATCTACAATACTGCTGGACGAGTTAGGTCTTGCAAGGAAGATGGTTCCGAAGAGCCGAATCTATCCCGGAGATGACGGCGAGCTTGAACTTGCATGGGAGCTGTGGGCGTCGATCAGGTATGCCCTCGCGAGCAGCGAACCTGTTCGCCGCAATGACGACGGATTTCCAGAACCATTCATGAAACCGTTCGGCTTAATCTTTTCCGATGGATGCGATGATAAAGTGAAGGAAGCAGCCCAGCACCGGCTCGGCTCTGTGTGGGTTGGCTGCATCCACTAGCGTACAACGGCTGATGGAGCCTTCACGGAGGGCCAGGTAGTATCCCTCGATGCGGTTCGCTGGACGATGTTTGGATCCCTCTTGGGGAGAACATGCTCATCGAAACCTTTAAGCCCATATGGAACCGCGCGCTGCATGGGTTTGGAAACAATGCGCCAGGCAGAAACAGGGAAACGCAATTTCTGTCGCCATGGGACGTCCTGCATCCGGGTCGACAGGCCTTCAAAAAGGCAAAGGACAGCGGCTTGACGCCCGAATTCCTCGTAAAACGACTTGAGGACTACTTTGCGGGTCGTCTAATAAAGAGCCTGCCGCGCCCGATCGAGGAGCAACAAGAGGCAGACCAGACAGAAGCCGTCGACGCTGCGGACAATATCTAGACCTAAGCCCTGTATCCTATCAGTGGACACGACTCGCCGCGCGGACCCACGGCATGATCGTGAACAACAAACTGGTGCAAACATTTTAGTCGACCTCACGCTGCTTAAAGGAGCATCAATGGCTAGGCGATCGATCTTCGACGATGCGTTCAATGAGCTTCGCGGTGAATTTTAAACGGAGCAGAAAATCCGATTTTCTCACTGATATCCAAGGCCAGTTGGAAGAAGATGAGCAGATTTATGAGATCGTGCGGAAGCGACGCTCCGTCGCGAAATATCTCGCCGTCTCATTCGATCGCGCGCTCAACGACAGCGAATTTTCATACTCTGATTTTGATTTAGCACTCGTTGCATTGGATGCGGTTTCCGGAGGGCTGGGCATCACTAAGCCAGTCAACCAAATGCGAGCTTTGCGTTGGAATTCAGATGCCCGGGGATCTAAAAACGGTACTTATTTACCTAGGTCGTCTAAACCCGCAGATCCGACCGTACAGCTTTTTGATCCTGCCTTTTCCAAAGCCACCAATTGGCAAGCGGATCTCGGTGACCTGCCACTGAACTTTCATCCGGC
>NZ_JMQK01000056.1:0-3059 GCF_000705355.1 Pseudorhizobium marinum | reverse complement strand
AATGGGGTCAATTTTGCACGCCGAAACACAGCAATGACATTCTGGGACTCAGACGCTCAAGCCCCGCACGCAGGCTCTCCAACGTCTTATTTCTGCTTGTGTGACGATTCGTTCTGATGAAGCTTTCATCCAGTGGATCAAGGATCGCAGACGACATATTTGACACCACCTGCTTCCAGGTTTTCTCATCTGGAGATGAACACGAGTCTCGGAAAGAGAGGTACACCTCGTGCTCCGGACTACTAGAGTTTGCCAATCCCTTGAATGCCACCCACTGAAAGCACTTCCGGATCGCTTTGAAGTAGTTGGTGGCAGAGTTGGCGTTCTCAAAGAGTACAGCCTGAACCCATGCATCAGCTAAGCGCTGACAGAATTTGCTCCCATAGTACGGGAGCAACGTGGTCAAGTGGTACTGTCGAGAGTGCCCGGGAACGGCAAAAACAAATTTCACCGGGCCATCTGCCTTTTGCGCCTCTCCCATTTCTCACCCTTTTAACCTGTGTTTTCATTTTAGAACGACTTAAGTCATTCACAAAACTCAATAAAATTCGCTAATTCCCGCACCAACCATTTACTTCCTGATTTAATCCGCATTTTTGATGTATTTATTCTCGATTTATTGCCGATTTATTTTGCTATTTCTCTTCCATATTTCGCGCAATTGCATTAAAAGACATATATACTGATTCTAACGGAGTATCAACGGCAAGCAACTCTGGCGCGTTGTCGGTCTTCTGTCGACCAATCAGCAGTGAATGAATAGGCTCGTGATGGGGGGGCAGATAACGCTAACGAGGCCTTCTCGTCATCCGGCTGCTCATTGACTCAAACACTGGCGACCACCAAGCCCGCTTCATTGACCAAGCTTTTGCTAATGCGTTGCCAAGAAAACCTTCGCCATGCCGTCTAATGCTGCAGCTCATTGAGTTCACAGAGCCTTTTTCAGAACGGCTGATGCAAAGAGCCGACGCTCTGCATACGAAAGCTGCCCACAAACGCCTTCGATTTGCTGGTCTAGCCACCCAGACCAGCTTCGGCCGCTCCACCTTTGTGGCGCAGTTGACAGAGACGCTCATCGCGGAGCTAATTTGAAGTGTTGGAGATCAAGGCCCGACTCGGGCACGGCCCGCTACGTCGTTCTGAGTGTGCCTCACCAGAACACAAACTAGTATCCAGCAACGGAAATCCTAAACGCGCAATGATATCAGAGCGCTGACCAATGGATACTAATTCGAATATGGCAGAGGCAATCCTTCTTTCGGGATGTCGGCCGGTGCGAGATTGACGGTCACCTTCTTCGGCGGCAGTGACAGCCCGGAGGCGTGGAGTGCCGCCTGCACCCGTTCGCGGCTTTCCGCCACCGCCTTGTCGGGAAGCCCGACGATCGGCATCAGCAGCTTGCCCGGCGAGATCATCACCTGAACTTCGACCGGAACGCCTTCTATGCCTTGGAATGCAACCGTAGAGACCCGCGCCACCATGCCATTGCCCCCAACCTCATGTCCGAGACGCAAGCGATACACGCTTTCCGCGCCAGCGATTGCAATCTGGCATGGAATAAGGAATAAAACAAGAACATCTGTCGAACAACTTCCCGCACCCGCTGCAGCTTGGTTGCAAGAGGTTGCACCGACAGAACAAAACGGCGCTGGAGACGGAACGGTCTAGCGGCGCTTCGCTTCAATCGCATCCCAGAGAAGGCTGGCGACGTCGGCGCCGCCGAACTTCTTGACCTCGCGGATGCCGGTCGGCGACGTCACGTTGATCTCCGTCATGTAGTCGCCGATGACGTCGATGCCGACGAAGATGAAGCCGCGCTCCCTGAGTGCGGGTCCGATGCGGGCGCAGATCTCGCGGTCGCGGCTCGTCAGCTCCACCGCCTCGGCGCGGCCGCCGACATGCATGTTGGAGCGGCTGTCGGTTTCGGCCGGCACGCGGTTTATGGCACCGACCGGTTCGCCATCGACGAGCAGGATGCGCTTGTCGCCCTTCCGGACAGCGGGAAGATAGGCCTGGGCGATATAGGGCTCGCCGCGATAGAGCTGTCCGAACATTTCCAGCAGCGACGTGAAGTTGCGGTCGTCCCGGGCGGAATGGAAGACGCCGGCGCCGCCGTTGCCGTAGAGCGGCTTGAGGATGATGTCGCCCATTTCCTGGCGGAAGCTGGCGATCTCCTTGGGGTCGCGGCTGATCAGGGTCGCCGGCATCAGATCGGCAAACTCGGTGACGAAGATCTTCTCCGGCGAATTGCGGACCCAGGCCGGGTCGTTGACCACCAGCGTCTTAGGATGGATGCGCTCCAGGAGATGCGTCGAGGTGGTGTAGCCCATGTCGAAGGGCGGATCCTGGCGCAGCTGGATGACGTCCATGGTGGAGAGATCGACCCGTTCCATCTCGCCCAGCGTGAAGTGCTCGCCCTTGACGTCGCGCACCTGCATCGGCTCGACGGTGGCAAAGATCCTGCCGTCGCGCATCGTCAGCCGGTCGGGCGTGTAGTGGAACAGCTCGTAGCCGCGCGCCTGCGCCTCCAGAGCCATGGCGAAAGTCGAATCTCCGGCGATGTTGATGCCGGAGACGTGGTCCATCTGGAACGCCACTTTGCGGATGTTAGCCATAGCCCTGCCCCTTCAGAAATGCCCGCCTGATGTAGGACGGCGCCGCGTCAAAGGCAACGGCCTCCAAGGCTACGGTTCACGCTGGCTCCATGCTGAGCTGCCGCACCAGCGGCACGTCGCCGGGAGCCAAAATCCGCGTGCCGGAGTCACGTGTGAAGAAATGCAGGCGCCGTGGATCGACCGCAAGCTTCATCTCGTCCTCAATGAGCACTTCCAGCGGCATGGCCGCCGTCAGGCTCTGGTCTCCGACATGCCCGTGGACGAGACGCTGCGCGCCCGTCTCCTCGACATAGTCGAGCCGGAACTGCATGAAATCCTCGTCAGGCCCGGCCACGCGGAGGTCTTCCGCGCGCACGCCGACTGTGACGGGACCCGAAGCGGGCGCGTATCCGCCCAGTCCGAGAACCGATGGTCCGATCGCCACGCGGTCTCCGTGCAGTTCAC
>NZ_JMQK01000055.1:0-3623 GCF_000705355.1 Pseudorhizobium marinum | reverse complement strand
CGGCGTTGTCGGCGTTCTGCTTGATGTTGGAAGCCATCTCCTCCATCGAGGCGGAGGCCTCTTCGGCGGACGAGGCCTGTTCCGTGGCGCCCTGCGACAGGGTTTCGGAGCTGGCGGAGAGCTCCTGGCTGCCGGACGAGACGTTGTCGGAGGCGGCAAGGGCGTCGGACACGACGCTTCTCAGGCGCTCGACCATGCTCTGGAGCGAGAGACCCAGCACATCCTTGTCCGACAGCGGTGTCGGCCGGACGGTCAGGTCGCCGTTGGCGATCTGGCTGGCGATATTGGCGGTCTCGCGCAGATTGCCGGTCATCGTGTTGATCTTGGCCACGAGATCCTTGATCTCGTCGTTCGACTTGATCTCGATATTCTGGTTCAGGTCGCCGATGGAGACCGCCTCGGCCACGGACATCACCTTGCGCAATCCGCTGCTGATTCCCAGCGCGATCCAGAAGGCGGCGGCCGCGGCGATCAACAGGGCAACGCCGGAGATCGCCAAAATGAGATTGCGGGTGGTCTCGTACTGCAGATTGGTCTGCTGATCGGCTTCGATCATCTGCGCCTTGTTGGCTTCGATGCGGACGTTGATGGTCTCCTCGATCTTGTCCATGACCGCGCGGCCCTGGCTCGTGACCAGCCGGAGAGCTTCCGGACCATTGCCCGCCTGAACCAGGGTGCGAACCCGGTCGTCGACGGCATAGATCTGCTTGGCCTCTTCGGCCACGTCACGCCACTGCTGCTTGCCGGCCTCCGTCGTGGCGGTATTGACGAGCAAGTCGATGGTTTCTCCAAGCCGCTGGCGGTTCCGATCGCTGGCTTCGATGAAGTTTGCAATCTCCGCTGAGCCTGTCGCGGTCGCCAGGTTCATTTGCGCGCGGGCCAGACGAAGCTGGATGTTGCCGAGGTTCTGGGCATTCTCGAGGCGGGCGGCTGGGCCGGCGACGAGCTGGGTGATGGCTTGATTGAGCGCTGACAGGCTGGTGATCGCATAGACCGATGTTCCGGCCATCATCAGGATGATGACGGCAAACGCCAGGGCCAGCTTAAATTTAATCGTAAAACGCATTTTTGAAATATTCCCTCTATCGGCGGTTGGTGATCAGCGCCCGTCATAGTGATTGCGCTGCAGATGCAAGAAGACCGATACACTCACCCTTCCGCGACCCTTGAAGGCCGTTGCTCCTGGCGCCTACATACGCCGGGATTCTCGGATGGCCCGCCGTCCAACGGCGCGCCATCCTCGTGTTTGATCAGCGACACCTCGATCTGCGGGTGCCTTGCGAGGCCCCGCTCACCGAAGCCGCCGCTCAGGCGCTTTCGCGGAAGTCCGCGTCGTCTGCATCAGGGCCGCCCATCGACATGTCGAGCGCGAAGCCCTTGGCGCGCGACTGCTGTGCCGTGACGCTGTGGGCGGAGGGTCTCGCCACCGGTGCCGGACGGGCCTTCCCGGCGGGCGCCTGTGTCCCCGACTGACGCTGGTTCCTCGTGCTGCCGCTCTCGACCCGGAAGAACGAAATGGACGCCTGCAGTTCCTCTGCCTGGGCAGCGAGCTCTTCGGAGGTCGAAGACATCTCTTCCGAAGCGCCGGCGTTCTGCTGGGTCACCTTGTCGAGCTGCTGGATCGCCTCGTTGATCTGGGCGGCGCCGATGTCCTGCTCGCGGCAGGCAGCGGAGATTTCCGACACCAGTTCGGCGGTCTTCTGGATATCCGGCACCAGCCGGTTCAGCATCTCGCCGGCTTCGGTCGCGACCTGCACCGTCTCGCCCGACAGCGTGCTGATTTCGGCAGCCGCCGCCTGACTGCGTTCCGCGAGCTTGCGGACTTCCGAGGCGACGACCGCAAAGCCCTTGCCGTGCTCGCCGGCACGGGCGGCCTCGACGGCTGCGTTGAGCGCGAGCAGGTCGGTCTGGCGGGCGATCTCCTGAACGATCGAGATCTTCTGGGCGATCGTGCGCATGGCGCCGACGGCGCGGTTGACGGCCTGGCCGGAGCTTTGCGCGTCAATGGAGGACTGACGGGCGATCTTTTCGGTCTGGGCCGCGTTGTCGGCGTTCTGCTTGATGTTGGCGGCCATCTGCTCCATCGAGGCGGAAGCCTCCTCGGCTGCGGACGCCTGTTCGGTCGCACCCTGCGACAGGGTTTCCGAACTCGACGAGAGCTCCTGGCTGCCGACCGACACGTTGTCGGAAGCCGCCAGTGCGTCGGCGACCACGGTCCGAAGGCGCTCGACCATGCTCTGCAGCGCAAGCCCCAGGGTGTCGCGGTCCGAGCGTGGCTTCGGCGTCACCATCAGGTCGCCGCCGGCGATCTTGTCGGCGACGTCCGAGGTCTCGCGCAGGTTCATCACCATGCTGCGCATCGAGATGCCGAGCTTGTCCTTGTCCGACAGCGGCTTCGGCTCGACGGAGAGATCGCCCTCCGCGATGCGGTCGGCCATTTCGGCCGTGTCGCGCAGGTTGCCGGTCATGACGTTGATCCTGTCGACCAGGTCCTTGATCTCGTCGTTGGTGCGGATCTCGATCTTCTGGTCCAGGTCGCCGATGGACACGGCCTGAACGGCGGTCCCGATCTTGCCGAGGCCGCGGCTGATGCCCAGCGCGATCCAGAGCGCTGCGGCGACCGCGATCACCAGCGAGCCGATGGCCAAGGCGGACAAGGCGGCAAAGGTCGCTTCGTAATCGGTGTCGGCCGTGGCGTCGGACGCCTTGATGGCGGCTTCCGTCAGTTCGGCCATGTCCTCCGAGAGGCTGTCCATCTGGTCGGCCGCCTCATGACCCTCGGTCATGAAAAGCTCCGTCGCCAGTTCCCTCTGGCCGTTGACGGCCAATGCCACGATACGGTCGCTGATGGCGAAATAGTCGTCGCTGAAATCCCGGATCTTCTGCCATTCGGCCTTGAAGGTCTCCGGGGCATGGCTCTGGCCGTCGTTCAGCGCCTGTTCGAAGGCCTGCTTTTCCTCGGCAATGACGCTGCGCGCCTTGTTGGCACGGTCGAGCGTCGTGGCCATCAGCAGGTCCGCTTCCGCCAGGGCGATCCCGTCGAATGCGGCGGACAGGTCGTTGGCATAGTCGTCCTGATGTACCGGACCTTCGATCATCGCATTGCGGACGGTGTTGATGTCCCGGACTCCCAGGATGCCGAATGCCGCCGAGCCGCAGCTCAGGAGGATCAGGAGGCCGAAAGCCAGGCCGAGTTTCAGCTTGATGGTAAAGCGCATGGAGCCCTCCTCTGGTGTCTTCTGACGGACCAGATATGTGAAACGACATGCCTTGACGGGCGACTCCATTCACCAGCCAGCGGCTCCCCGAGGGGATGATCCGCCGCTACATGCGGCGGAGGTTGCCGGGCCCGATCAGGACCCGGCAGATATCTCAGGCGCTTTCGCGGAAGTGGGCGTCGTCGGCGTCCGGGCCACCCATCGACATGTCGAGCGCGAAGCCCTTGGCGCGAGCCTGCTGTGCCGTCACCGACTGCTCCGGCCTCTGCATCCTTGCGGCAGGAGCGGCGGCTGCGCGGGTGGCGGGCTTGGCGGCTGCCCGGACCGGAGCAGGCTTGGCACTTTTCGCACTCCTTCCGGCCGTTGCATCGACCCGGAAGAAGGCGATCGACGCCTGCAGTTCTT
>NZ_JMQK01000054.1:0-3684 GCF_000705355.1 Pseudorhizobium marinum | reverse complement strand
GGTTGTCGCGCCCGATCCGCTTCGACCAGTAGACTGCGGGCCCGCTCGAGGTGGCGCGAACAGCAAGCGCCAGGATCACCATCGGCAGGGCCATCAGGAGGAGTACGGGAATCGTGAACGCCAAATCAAGGGTGCGTTTCAATGACATTGTCATCCGATCGGATCTATTTTTCGCGATCAGGAGATCGCTCTGCTTTCAGGCCACCCATAAGTTGATTTTCCCGCCACCGCCAGTCACCAGACAGCCGTTCCCCCCATGCAACGCGCCCTATCTCCCGATAATGCAAGACCCGCGCTCTAAGGTTCTGGCTTGTCTTCGCAATGGTGCTGCTGAAGAACAGCAGCCCTCGCGGATATCAGCGCCAGGTAGGCTGCGCCGAGCATCAGGACGAAATAGCTGTAAAGCTCCAGCGTCTCTTCAACGGCAACCAGGTGCAGCTCCTCGCCAATCTGGCTGGCGCCCACCAGGGCGCCGGCCAGTGCCAGAGGCCAGGAGAAACGCGGGTTGATCGCCTGAAGGATCCCCGCTCGGTCGCGACGTGCATAGGCAAGGGTCGCGATGATCAGCACCGCTGCGCCGACGGCCATCAGGGAGGACCGTATATCCGGAGCTGCACAGAAGATCTCCACGTCGCCGCGGCAGGTGGGAGTCTCGCGCAGAAAGCCTGCAAAGCTGATCACCCCGGTGACGAGGGCCGCGTAGCGGGGCAAGCCGGTACCGCGCGCCACCGCAATCACAGAGGCCAGTGTGGCGGCGGCGAGCGCGGCACTCTGCACCAGTTCGTGGCTGGCGTTTTCTGCGAAAATCTGCGCAACGGGCACTGCGAGGGTGGCAGATGCGCCCCAGATCGCCGCCGTCACCCCGAGTGCTGCCATCAATGCGTGCATCCAGATGCGAGTGTATGACCAGCGTTGTCCCTTGCCCATCAGCCAGTCCGGAAATCTTGCCAACACACCCACTACTCCTGCTGTTCCGCGGGCCGACGCGGCAAAGCGGGCCCACTTCCTGTCTCTTGCAAATGATCGTGGCGCCCGTACCGATAGCGATCGACGTCACGAACGTCGGTATTTAGAGCAGCGCACCTGCTCGTCCATGTCGGCATCAATTTGGGTGGCGACCGGCTCGCATCGGGGGCGGCAGGGACAGGATGCTGCGGGGCGTTCGGGGGGGCAGCCGGACAGGGACGAGACACAATGGGACGCCATGAAACAGTGTATCTTCCGCTCGACTCGGTGGACAATGCCGCGGGGAAACTGGCCAGGGTGGTCCATGGTCGTCTCAAATGGACCGGCTGCTCGACAACGTCCGGTCGGCGGGCACCGTTGGGACACACGAGCGGTTTTGGCTGTATTCCCGCCTCAGCGGCGGAACCAAATGCATCAGCTTTGCGTTGATCGGCTTGGAAAATGGACAAGAACCGTGGTGAGGCCAAAAATGGTGCGACGCTGGTTGCTTTGCGCGGCCGTCGATTTCGGGCCGGCTTGCATTGTGCTCAGCTGCAGCATGATCGCCTTGCGTTTCGCCCTGGGTTTCTGAACACGGGCACAATACATCTTTTCAAGTCAACGCCTCCAGCGGCTCATGTCGCCCCTCGCATGCGCGCAACATCTCCCATGAGCAGCACTTGATCTGCACGACCGAACATGCCGCCGGCAAGAAACAGGCGGCAAATGGATGTGGAGCCTGACTGTGGCCAGCGTCGAAACCAAATGAATTGCGAGGCGCCAGCCGAAGCAAAAGCACCTCGCACGGGGCGATCGTTGTCGTCTGCTCGGATGTTGGCGTGACCCTGCCGTCGAACAGTGTCGTTTCAAGCGATGCCTGAGAGCTGGAGGAGAGAGGTACGGCCTGCGCCGCGGTCATCTCCAGCCGAGTCTGCCCCTCGTCAAAGTCCGCTGAAGGCAGAAAAGGCCGGGACATGGCCCGGCCTTTTCTCTGCCCCGCCCGTGCCATTACATCCGTGGTCACGGTTGAAGCGTCTGCTGGCTGTCGGTCTACAGACTTCGGGCCGCATCCTCGATCTCCCAGCCGAAACACCACGCGTCCACCAGTTGCTGCCAGTGCTGCAGCCTGTCATCGCTGCGCTCTGGCGATTGCATCAGAAGGGGGTTCTGTTGATGGGAGTAGCCCAGAATGCGCGCGGTGATGCCGCGCTGCTGCCAATCGAGGATCGCCTGCATCTCGTCCACAACCCACCTTCGGTAGCCGGCCGGACCATCATGGCCCGGCACATGAGGGATCACTAATTAACGAGGCTTGTCCGAGGCTGGTGCGTCAGCGACGGGAACGGGAGGATCGCTGCCTGCTGCTCCGGCCCGATGGCGCTGCGGCGAGAGGCAGCGGCTGCCCGCCAGCACCGTTCCACGTTTCGGGTTGAACGGCGGCCGGACTGGCGCGACAGAAAAACAGGCCGACAGTCTGAGGCCGGCAAGCAGGAGGTTTCCGGCGCTGTACCGGACAGGTCGGCTGGACCCAAGGGCGCGGTCGTAACCTAGGCTGCCTCGCAGACATCCGGGCGAGCAAGAATGACGATTTCGGGGAAGGGTGTATGCGGCAGTATCCGCTCCGCCGCCGCGAGGGCATCGACGATTGGCCTTGGCTTGATTGCCGACGCCTCGATCAACTTCCCGTCGCGCTGGAAGCTCGGAAAATCGATGACGCCGATCAACCGCCCCTCTACCCGTTGGACCCGCACCGTGATCGCGTCATCGGAGAAGGTATCGACGCGTCGAAAGGATGCCAGATTTTCCATGATTCACCTGTTTGGCTGATATGCCGTCACGACACATCGGCCAGGATAATCTGCCGCTGATTAAGAGCGTGTTAACCCAGAACCATGCCCCCTTCGGGAGGCACAGAAGGCGGGCTGATCGAGCGTTCCGCTCGTTTTCGCAGGTGCGTGCAGGGCGTCAAGCCCGCAGGTGTCCGGATCGACCGGCCTTTTCCTCGCTTTTTGCGAACGGCAGGACAAATAGCGATGCCGGCAAGAGCACCCCCACACCTCGCCGCAGCCGGAGCCGGCCCGCTTCCCCGGTCTGCGGCCTCGCCTGCACGCGGCGCGCGTCGAGAAAGAGTGTCAAGATCCTCACAGGTACACGCGCTGCGGACAAAACGGGTCCGCAGCTTCTTCCCCTGAACGGCCGAGGAAAGCTCATCGGTGCTAAACACGCCAGCCCCCTTCGACGGGCATTCTTGCCAGACAAGCCGATCGAGCAACCGGTGCGACCAAGGTACTCGACGGAACGCATGACGCTGCTGCCTCGTACCGGATCATGCGACGCGCAACGGCCCGAAGGTCTGTGTTGTCAGAACGACGTCGCAACAGACCCTTTGGTCATCGCCGCCCGAATTCGGCCAAGGTGAGACGCTCAGGCTCCTGAGAAACAGATTTTCCCCGCTGCAACAAGGCACATCGCCGCCTCTGGCACTGGAGCAGCCGTATCCATCGCCTTGGGCCTCCTAGCGATAGCGATCGCGCCTCCAGTCGCCGCGATCATCGTCTCTGTCGTGGTGCCAACGACCCCGGTCACGATCCCAGCCACCCCAGTCCCGGTCATCCCTGTCCGAGTCATTCCTGTCCCTGCGGTGCCGATCCCGGCCATCCCAATGACGGTCATGACGGCGGCCACCTCTGTCCCAGCGGTCCCGGTCACGGTAGAAGTCACGACCGCGATAGTGGCGAT
>NZ_JMQK01000053.1:0-4145 GCF_000705355.1 Pseudorhizobium marinum | reverse complement strand
CCATGGCGACGCGCTGGCGCTGGCCGCCCGAGAGAGCCCGCGGCTTGCGATCGAGGTACTGGTCGATCTCCAGCATCCGCGCCGCCTCCGCCACACGGGAGTCGATCTCGGCCCGCGGCGTGTTGCGGTTCTTCAAGCCGTATTCGAGGTTCTGGCGCACCGTCATGTGCGGATAGAGCGCATAGTTCTGGAAGACCATGGCGATGTCGCGTTCGGCGGGCTCCATGCGGTTGACGACCCGGTCGCCGATCGAAACCTCGCCCTCGGAAATCTCTTCCAGCCCTGCCACCATGCGCAGCAGCGTGGACTTGCCGCAGCCCGAGGGGCCGACAAGCACGATGAACTCGCCGTCCCTGATGGTGATGTCGACCGATTGAACGGCCTTGTGGCCGCCGGCGTAGGTCTTGGAGACCTGGTTTATGTCGATGGATGCCATGACATCGTCCTCACTTGTCGCTTTCGGTCAGGCCCTTGATGAACCAGCTCTGGAACAGCACCACGATGAGCACCGGCGGGAGCATGGCCAGCACTGCAAGTGCGAAGGCCTCGTTGTAGTCGGGAATTTGGGAGCCGATCCAGACCTGCAGGATCTGCTTGATGCCGCGCATCAGGGTGAAGAACCGCTCGTCGGTCGTCATCAGCATCGGCCAGAGATACTGGTTCCAGCCATAGACGAACATGATGATGAAGATCGCCGCGATCATCGTGCGTGACAGCGGGATGAGGATGTCGATGAAGAACTTGATCGGGCCGGCGCCATCGATGCGTGCGGCCTCCAGGAGTTCGTCCGGCACGGACTTGAAGAACTGGCGGAAATAGAAGGTGCCCGTCGCCGAGGCCAGCAGCGGCACGATCAGGCCGGTGTAGGTGTTCAGCAGGCCAAGGTTCGACATGACCTGGTAGGAGGGCATGATGCGCACTTCGAGCGGCAGGAGCAGCGTCGTGAAGATTACCCAGAAGGCAAGCGTGGCAAAGCGCATCCGGAAGTAGACGATGGCATAGGCGGCCAGCATCGACAGCACGATCTTGCCGACGGCAAAGCCGATGCCGAGGATGAAGGAGTTCATCACCATCCGCGCGCCCGTCACCTGTCCGGTGAAGCCACCCTCGCGGGTGAGGACCTTCTCATAGGTTTCCACGAAGTTGCCGCCCCAGGTGAGCGACAGGCCGTTGCTGTGGATGTCGGCGGCCGTATGCGTCGACGTCATGAAGGCGACGATGACCGGCACCATCAGGAAGAGCGAGCCGAGGATCAGCACCAGGTGATCTGTGATCTTGTTTTTCTGCATGGCTCGACCTCAGGTGTAGTGGATGCGCCGCTCGATGAAGCGGAACTGGACGATCGTCAGAGCGAAGACGACCAGCATCAGGATGACCGACTGGGCCGATGAACTGCCAATGTCATTGCCGCGGAAGCCGTCCTCGTAGACCTTGTAGACGAGGGTAATCGGGTTGTTGGCGGCCTTGTCCTTCACCATCACGTCGATGATCCCGAAGGTATCGAACAGCGAATAGGTGATGTTGATGATCAGCAGGAAGAACGCCGTTGGCGCCAGCAGGGGCAGCGTCACCGTCCAGAAGCGGCGGAAGCCGGACTTGCAGTCGATGGCAGCCGCCTCGCGCACCGCAACCGGGACACTTTGCAGAGCGGAGAGGAAGAAGATGAAGTTGTAGGGGATCTGCTTCCAGACGGCGACCACCGTCATTGCGAAAGCCGTGTCGAAATAGCTGAGGCCGACGCGCATCTCCCAGCCGAACCAGCTGGCCATTTCCACGAAGGGGCCGATGTGCTGGTCAAAGAACATCATGCCGATCAAAGCCGCAACGGGTGCGGCGATCGCATAGACGGAAATCAGCATCGTCTTGTAGGCCGAGGAGCCGCGGATGAGCGCGTCCGCCTTGACCGCCAGAAGCAGGCCGATGGACAGCGAGAAGATCGTCACCAGGGCCGTGAAGACCACGGTGAATCCTGCAATGCTGCGGTATTGCGCGCTGGTCAGCACGTCCCAGTAATTGCTCATCCCGACGAAGGTTGCCCCGAAGCCGAAGGGATCCTCGATATAGAAGGAGGAGCTGACGGCCTGGACCGAGGGCCAGTAGAAAAAGATGAAGATCACCGCAAGCTGCGGCGCCAGGAACAGATAGGGGAGAAGCGGCGACGAGAACTGGACCCGCTTGGCGCCTTCTACGGCTGCCTTGGGGCTTGCACGCCTGCCAAGCCACGGCAGGAAGCGGGGGGATGGGGCGACGTAGGCCAAGACGGAAGCTCCTCACGAGATACCCGGCCGCCCCAACGGAGCGGCCGGGCTATTGAAGACTTGGGCGTGAAATCAGCCGGCTGTCTTGGCGAAGCGGGCGAGCATTTCGTCGCCTTCCTTCTTGATCGTCTCCATGGCGTCCTTGACGGACGTTTCACCGGCGAAGATGCGGTTGTATTCGCGTTCCATCACGGTGCGGATCTGCGGGTAGAAACCGAGGCGGTAGCCCTTGTTCCACTCGCCGCTCGGCAGCTGCAGCTGCTGGATGCCGACTTCGGCGGCCGGCTTTTCCTTGTAGTGGCCTTCCGACTTGGCAAGCTCGTAGGCAGCCTTGGTGATGGCGACGTAGCCGGTTGCCTGATGGTAGAACTTCTGGATCTCAGGCGAGGTCAGGAAGTGGAAGAAGGACGCCGTGCAGGTGTTTTCAGCTTCCGGCTTGCCGGACATGGCAAACAGGGCTGCACCACCGATGAAGGTGTGAACGCCTTCCGGATGAACCGACTTCCAGTAGGGGAGGAAGGTTGCCGAGAAAGGCATCTGGGCCGTCTTCTGCAGGCCGCCGAAGGAGCCGGACGAACCGATCCAGAGCGCGACCTTGTTTTCTTCGAAGGGCTTCTGGTTGTCAGACCAGCCGGCGCCGTAGTAGCCGAAGTAGCCGTTGTCGTGCCAGTCCTTCAGCTTCTCGTACATCATGACGTGGTTCGGGTCGGTGACATTGATCGTCGTGTCGACGACGCTGTCGTAACCATTGTTGTTCGATGCGAACTGCAGGTTGTGGCGCGAGAAGAAGTTCTCGGTGAATTCCCAGGTCAGCTGCGACTGGACGAGCGGCGTGTAGCCGGCTTCCTTCAGCTTCGGAGCGATTTCTTCGAACTCTTCCCAGGTCTTGGGAGCTTCGACGCCGGCCTTCTTCAGGGCTTCGTCGTTGATGTACATGATCGGCGCCGAGGAGTTGAACGGCATGCCGACGAACTTGCCTTCGGAGTCGGCGTAGAAATAGCGGACGCCTTCGATGAAGTCGTCGCGGTTAAAGTCGAAGCCGGCATCCTTGATGAGGTCTTCGGCAGCGACGGTCGCGCCCTTGGCGTTGATGATGGTGGCAGCACCCGCATCAAACACCTGAAGGATGTTCGGCTGTTCGCCCGAACGGAAGGCTGCGATGCCGGAGGCAAGAGCTTCTTCGTAGGTGCCCTTGGAGACCGGCGTCAGAGCGCATTCGCTCTGCGATTCATTGAACTTCTGGGAGATCTCGTTGATGACCTCGCCATTGCGGCCGCCCATGCCGTGCCACCACGTGATGTTGGTCGCTGCGAGCGACGACGTGGCCGAAAACGTAACCGCCAGAGCGGCCATCGAGAACTTCTTGATCATGACTAGTCCCTTCCCACCAGTTGTTGGTGAGCAAGGCAATAGGGGCGAGACGTTACACGGCAGCAACAGTTTTATGTCAGAACTGTTACATTTTGAACTCGTGTGCAAAAGAGCGAAAGCACCGCTCCCGCGCCTGTGGCACTCGTCATCCGGCGGGTTCCGCAAGCCTTTCCCGAGGCAGCGAATGCCGGCTGGAAGTCAGGATCCGCTTGCCGGTGTCGCGGGAAAAGAAATGCAGGCGCCGTGGATCGACCGCAAGCTTCATTTCGTCCTGGATGACGACTTCCAGCGGCATGGCCGCCGTCAGGCTCTGGTCTCCGACATGCCCGTGGACGAGACGCTGCGCGCCCGTCTCCTCGACATAGTCGAGCCGGAACTGCATGAAATCCTCGTCAGGCCCAGCCACGCGGAGGTCTTCCGCGCGCACGCCGACTGTGACCGCACCGGAGGTTGGTGCATATCCGTCCAGACCGAGAACCGATGGCCCGATCGCCACGCGGTCTCCGTGCAGTTCAC
>NZ_JMQK01000052.1:0-5672 GCF_000705355.1 Pseudorhizobium marinum | reverse complement strand
CCAGACAGTGCTACACTTTCAGGACTGGACGTCATCAAACGCCGTATTAAGTTTGGTTATTTGGGAGGTGTTGATGTCTTCCGACTGCTATCCTGTCGATCGAAGTCCATGGCCAGGACTTAGAAGTAGCATCCACGTTTGCCCGCGGCAGGAAAAGGACATCCACTATCTGCGATGACGCCACATCGCATAGCGTCAAGCGAAGTTGTCCCGACTGATCCGCCGTTCGCGAAAGTAAGCCATCAGCCGAATACAAGCTCCGGTACAACCGCCTCCCAAATATCTCGATGAAGGTGCACCCGGAACTCTTCCTGATTGTCGGCCTTGCGCCAGCGTACGATGGCGCCGACCTCGCCGCGGAGGAAGTTGAGGCCTTCGGGAGGTGACCAGCTTTTGGCCATGCGTCCAAGAGCCTGTCCCCGAGCATCCTGCATTATCCAAATTGGGCCATCGCGCACGATCTGAAGTGGGTCTCCTGCCTTTGCCGCTGAGATTGCGAGAAGTGAAGGATGATTCGGCCCGAGACGCCCAGCCCACGACAGGTCCACAGTCTTGAGGTTCGGCACTTGGTAAATCGCAAGCGGAAGATCGACGGCACTAGAGATAGCTGGCGCGGGGCGGTGCAGCACATACTCTTCGCCGTGCGGGACGAACGTAGGCTGTCCTTCGGCAATGATGGCAAGGCTACGTCGCGCTCTGGTCATGGCGACATAGAAAAGGCGGCGCGGTGCATCGGGATCCTCGCCTTTAGAGGGCCTGTCCCAACCGCCATTCAGAATGACGACATCGTCAAACTCCAGGCCCTTCGATCGATGCGCCGTCAGCAGCAGCAGTCCGCGCTGATCGCCTCGCGCATCATGAGCCCACTCAGCGAACCACTCGACGAGGTCAGGCACGGGCATGGTTTTGCTCGCAAGCTCTTTCGCCAGCGCGGCGACGCCTTCGCCGATCAGGTCCGTCCAGCGGTTGGACGGTATCGCGTTCAGCATGCCTACCAGGTCACGGACGCCCAGCAAACGTGTGGTCTCGCGACGCAGGAGGTCGATGAACTGCTGCATTTCGCGCAGACGCCAGATGCTAGGCAGGCTCTCATTTGCCATCTCCACCGGAATGCCCAGCGTCTCGGCATAAGCGCGCACCGCATCCAACCGTCGCCAGTCACGAGCGATGACCGCCGCACGCGACCAACTCCACTCCGGATCAAGGCGCGATAGGCGGACGAGTTCATCAACTGCGGTCATCGCCTGCGCCACATCGCCGGATGGGCACTCCAGGACTTGCACCCGCCCACGGGCCACAGGATCGAGCGCCGCCATCTCTCCGCCTGGCGGCACCGTGCTGCGTTTGCGATCGATGGCAATGCTGTGACCGGCTTTCATACGGGCCGAGGCTGGCGCAATGACTGCGTTGGCGGCCGCAATGATATGGCCGGTCGAGCGATAGTTCTCGATCAGGAACACCGGTCGTGCATTGTAGTCGGCCTCGAACTGGCGGATGAAGCGGATGGATGCCCCAGCGAAGGCATAGATGTTCTGATCGTCGTCGCCCACCGCAAACAGGCTGAGGCGAAGCTCCTTATCGTCCAGTGAGCGGCCTGCAATGGCAGAGATCAATGCATATTCCTCAGGGCCAATGTCCTGATACTCGTCCACCAACATCCAGCGATAGCCCTGAATTAGCGTATCGCGTTGTGCCTCGGCCTCGGTCTTGCTGAGTCCCTCGCCGTTCAACTGGCGCACTGCCTCCAAGAGGATCCCGTCGAAGTCGTGGGAGGTCCCGTTCGAAGTTCCAGCAAAGCTCGCGCCCACCAATCGCATCGCGAGGGCGTGGCAAGTGGAGATGGTCACCGCATTCGCGTCATCGCCGATCAGGTGCCGCAGCCGGATGCGTATCTCGGCGGCGGCATGGCGGTTGTAGGTCAGCACAAGGACGCCGCGCGGGTCCTCGCGGCGGACTCGGATTAGGTAGGCGATGCGGTGCACAAGAACGCGCGTCTTGCCCGATCCCGGTCCTGCCAGGACCAAGACGCTTGTCTGCTCACGGTCGTCGGCGACGATCTCTTGCTGAACTGGATTCTTCAGCGCCTCAACGATCGCTTTCCAGGAGCTGCCGGTGGTTTGACGCCGGATCTCACCGCCCTTGCCGGGCATCCAGCGACGCAGAAAACTGTCGCGCTCCAGCACGAAGTAATCCTCGGACAGCCGCAGTGCCTGATCCATCGCAGCAAGACCCTTTTCGGCATAGGTCGCCATGACATGGGTCTGGATGGTCTGCTCGGCGTAGTGTTCCTCTAGGCGTGTAAAATCCTTCACGGTGAACTTGCCGCCCGAGGGGTTCAAATGGACCGTCATCGCCTGCCGGAAAATCGTCAGCCCTTTGCCCAGCGTTACCACCTCCTGCTCATGCAGCCACAGAAGTGCGCGCTCCATCAGTTTGGTCATGTCCTGAATGCCGCTGCCGCGCAGCAGCGCGTCTCCTGTCAAGGCGGAGAGCAGATCACCCATCGTGGTTTCGACCTGGATATCCTTGCCGCGGCTGCCCTTTGGCAACCTGCCGAGAAAGTGCCCTAGCAACAGTTCGGCACCCTGCTGCCGCAGGCTTGCGGTCTGTTCCAACGCCTGCCAGGACCGTTGCAGGGTAACCAACAACGTGTTGCGCGAAGCCTTGCGTAGGCGCAGATTGCCCTTTCCACCGTCCTGATCGCGCCCGTCGCGGCCCATGCTCCGCAGCAACTTTTCCACAATGTCGGGTCGCACTGCGCTATGCCCCTGATTGCGGAGTGCCTGACAGGTCTCGGCGAGATGCAGAGGAATGCCTTCGGCACCTTCGGCGTCGGGGGCGGCTTCGCGCATGAGGGCGGTCATCGCCGTTTCAAGCCGCGCGGCCTGCGCCAGTCGCTGCTGCGAATGCCCCTCGACCGCAACATGGACAAAGATCGTGACCACGACGTCATTGCGAGCGATTCCGAGCGCCTCGAGATCGGCCAGCGCCTTGTTCAGCATACCCCCTGTCAATCCGCTGATCCCGGCCAGCTCGTCCGTGGAAATGCCCTGATCGGGCGGCGCGTTCATCAAGTGGCGAGTGATATCCGAAAGCTGCTTGCGACGTGTTCCAGTGATCGCGGCTCTCGTCAGGATCGCCTCGACTTCTTCCAGATTGCGGATCCTGAGGGATGAGGGGAAGACCTGAACCTTGTTTTCCTCACGGCTCAGCAACTTGGCCTCCTCCAGCCAGGACACCGCGGTCTTCACCCTGCTGTCGTCGGTAATGTTGTCACGTTCGAATTCCTGATCGCGTTCAGCGCGCACGACTTCGCCCGAGGTAGCGACCACGGTTCCGGTCTTTTTCGTCCGCTCGTCAAGCTGCCGCAGAGCCTTCAGGATCGCGCCGATTTCGTGCCGAGCTAGACGCGACCTGGCAGAAAGTGAGAACTGGCGCTCGACGTCCTCTTCGGCGAAGAGCAGCACGCAATCGGCATGAGCGCGGTCGCGGCCCGCTCGTCCGGCTTCCTGCAGGTAGTTTTCCAGTGATCCGGGAATGTCGCCATGCACCACCAGTCGGATATCAGGCTTGTCGATGCCCATGCCAAAAGCGTTAGTCGCAGCGATAATCCGTAGTTCGCCGACGCGAAATCGTTCCTGAATGTCGCGCTTCTCCTCAGGCGGCAGCCCGGCGTGGAACCGCTCCGCCGAAAGACCCTGCTGCTTGAGGAACTCGGCGACGCGTTGCGTCTCGCTGCGCGTAGCGCAATAGACCACGGCACCTGAAGCGCCATCGCGTGGCAGCTTGGCCTCGATCACATCGAGGATGTCAGCCAGCTTGGTGCCACGCTGCGTCGGCCGGACCTCGAAACTCAGATTGGTGCGCAGCGCACCACCGTCCAGCACCAAAAGTTCGCGTCCAAGGCGTGAGTGGAAATGCTCTCGGATGTCACGCACCACTTCGGGCTTGGCGGTGGCGGTCAGGCAGAGCACCTGGGCAGGTGCTTCATCGCCCGAGGTTTCGTTGATGAAGCGGCTGACATAGCGGTAGTCAGGTCGGAAATCGTGGCCCCATTTCGACACACAATGCGCTTCGTCCAGGACCCACAGCCCGATCTCGCGCTGTGCCAGAACCGACCGGACGGAGTTGCTGCGCAATTGCTCCGGCGAGATCAGCAGCATTGCCGCCTCTCCCATGCGCACACGGTCCAGTGCATCCTGCCGCTCGGGCATCGAGAGCATTCCATTGACGGTTACGGCTGAGGAAATTCCTGCCCGCGCCATGCCCTGGACTTGATCGGCCATCAAAGCGACCAGCGGCGAGATGATCACCGTCAGCGCTCCGGTCTTGTCGAACTTGGACAGAGCGGGAATCTGATAGCAGGCCGATTTGCCGGTGCCGGTCGGCAGAATGCCGAGGACGCACGACCCGCGCATCGTTTCATCGACGATCCGCTCCTGCAGGGGGCGGCCCATGTCATCCACCGGCTGCGCTCGGAATGCATCGAAGCCAAACCAGCGCGACAGCGCGCGGACCGGGTCGTTCTTCTCACTACACCAGGTGCAATGCGGACTATTGCAATTGGTGTCGCGGAGGTGCCGCACGATCAGCGCAGCCTCGCGAAACTGCGCCCGTACCCAGGGCGGCATGACGGAATCCCCGCCCGCGACCAAGATCCAGGACAAAGCATACGCCATCGGCCACCCGAGCTGTGGGTTGGAAAGGCGGTTCAGCGTCTGATCTAGTCGCCGCTCACAGGCGCGCGCAGCCAAGAGCCGGGAAATCGCTTCTTTTGCCACAAGAGTCTGGGGCGTAGGAGCTCCGCGAACCTCCCAAAACACCGCGTCAAACCCACCTGGGTTCTCCATTCTCGTCGTAAGAAAATGAAAGGCTGCAATGGCATCGGGCTGGTCGGCGTTCTGCTGCCTCAAAGCTGTCAGTTGATTGCGCAGCACCTGAAACACCAGTCGCGCATCCAGTTCCGGATCGTTGACATGGCCGGCTTGCAGGCGCCCGTCATGATAATGCTTGACCAGGTGGTGGTAGGGATTGCGCGGAAATGCGAGTGGATTGAGCCATAGAGTGTCGATTGGCGACCGAAGAATTTTCGCCAGCCCAGGCCGCGCTGCGAGCAGATGAGGCAAGTCATGCCGAAGTATGTTGTGGCCGAGCAGATGCACGCTTCCGGTTGCTTCCGCTTCCAGTTGGTCAAGGCCTGCCGCAAGATCCCGCCTCTTTGCCAGGATCGCGGGACGAGCATCATCGCGCACCGCCGCAAAGGCAAAGATGGTTGCGGTTGCAGGATCAACTTCTAGGTCGATTGAAATGCATTGCTGCACCAACGGCTGGAAAGGCTCTGCCATGTGTTGCAGGTTGTTTGTCACTGAATGAACCTATAAGCATTTATGGTCGTCCGGTTTTGCAAAACGTCAAGCATCAATACGTGCCCCACAGTGACCTCGGTCTATTAAATAAATCCTATTGCTCGCGAGTTGCTCCCCGAACTTGCGAGAGACGTCTGTCCGCCGATCACCAGGCGGAACCATTTCTGCGACGAACTGGAGATGAGCAGAATTGACTAAGCCGCGTCCTTCGCCCCCAAATGGCAAGATCACTATATCCATGGAGGCGACGGCGGAAATCACATCTCCAATGGGCCGATGCAGGCTCTCCGATTTCGGCGGTCGAGG
>NZ_JMQK01000050.1:0-6995 GCF_000705355.1 Pseudorhizobium marinum | reverse complement strand
ATATGGGGTCAACTTTCCGCGCCGATTGACAGCCAGGCACTTGCGCCCGGTTCATCAAAGGCTGCTCGAGCATCTGAAGGCCTCGTCCAAGCTCTTCGCCGACGAGACGACCGCCCCAGTGCTCGATCCGGGTCGGGGGAAGACTAAGACCGGGCAGCTCTGGGCCTATGCTCGTGATGACAGGCCATGGCAGGGAGCCGACCCGCCCGGTGTCGTCTATGTCTATGCGCCCGATCGCAAGAGCGAACGCCCAATGGCGCATCTTGATGGCTTCGTCGGCATCCTGCAGGTCGACGGGTACGTGGGCTATCGAGCGCTCGCCGCTGGCAACAGCGTTTCCCTGGCATTCTGCTGGAGTCATGTGCGTCGGCGCTTCTATGAATTGGCGGCGGCCGGTCCCGCGCCTATTGCCAGCGAAGTGCTCAGGCGCATCGCCGAACTCTACAAGATCGAGGACGACATCCGCGGTATCACCCACGAAGAACGTCGCGCCGTCCGGCAGGCCAAGAGCCGTCCGATCATCGACAGTCTCGCGCCTTGGCTGACCGAGCGACTCTCGCTTATCAGCCAGAAGACCAAGCTCGCCGAAGCAATCCGCTACACGATCTCACGCTGGGATGGGTTGATCCGTTTCATCGATGACGGCCGTATCGAGATCGACTCCAATACCATCGAGCGTTCCATCCGGCCGATTGCCCTCAATCGGAAGAACGCCTTGTTCGCAGGCTCTGACGCCGGGGCCGAACACTGGGCGACCATCGCCTCGCTCATCGAAACGGCCAAGCTCAATGACGTTGAGCCACTTGCCTATCTGGCCGACGTCATCACCAAAATCGTCAATGGCCACCCGAATAGTCAGCTCGACGACCTGTTGCCTTGGGCCTTCGCCGACCAGCCAGAAACCAAGCCCGTGGCCTGAGAACAAGGCCGCAGCGTCGATCTTAAACGTCAATATGCGTCAGCTTATTCGGGTTTTTGACTATATAGATCGCGAAAATCTTACCGTCGCGAATGCCGAGAGCTGTTGTTTGCAGCACACCATTTGGATCAAGGCTTACATACCCGGGCAGGCCGTCAATAGTTGCGGTTCGCAGCAAGGTGGGCGGAGTCGCGGCCTTTCGCTGAGCGGAAACGAAGAGTCGCAGTGCACGTTCCAAGCCGCGGATGACTTCTCGGAACGCCAGCACCTTGCCGCCGCCGTCGCTATGTATCTCGACATCGCGCGCGAGCAACGCCGAAAGCGCGGTGACATCGCCGTCACGCGAAGCAGCAAAAAAAGCGCGCGCAATTCCATCAGCCTCTGCCGCCCCGACGCTGTATCGTGGTCGTGCATTCTGAACATTCTTGCGTGCGCGAGAAGCAAGTTGCCGAACGGCGGCAGGTTCACGATGAAGCACGACCGCCACCTCGGTCAGCGCCACGTCGAACACTTCGTGGAGCAGGAAGGCCGCTCGTTCTAGCGGCGAAAGTCGCTCCAACGCTAACATCAGCGTCACAGTGACATCGTCAACAATGGCTTCTTGCGCATCAAGAGGCTCGACCAAAGGCTCTGGTAGCCATGGGCCGACATAGATCTCGCGGCGCGCTCGCGCCGACTTCATCCGATCAAGGCATAGTCGGGTGACGATGCGAGTGAGATAGGCGGTCGGAGTACGAACTTCGTCTTCAACGCGTACCCAACGCAACCACGCATCCTGCACGACATCTTCCGCCTCCGTGATCGACCCTAGCATCCGGTAGCTCAGACGCAGCAAGCGTTTGCGATCCAGTTCGAATTCTACGGTTCTTTGGTCGCTAAGCGGCACATCAGCGCTCGCTTCATTGGCCATCACCCCCTCGCGGATGTCATGAGACCGGTTCGTTGCGTTCCTGCCGTTGTGCCACATGCCACTTTCCTCGCACTCGCTCGCCTGACTCGTGGACGAGCGAGTTCGTGCAAGTGTGACATGGCACATGCCAAAATAAAATCAGGTCGAGATGTCACGCCTCCCATCGCCGCGTCGTCACTCGAGCAGCGCCGGCTGTTGGCGCAACTCACAGGAGACCATCATGAATGAGACAACGCGCCTCAACTGGTACGAGGTAGCACCCGCTGGAGCCAAGGCCCTTTTCGGCGTCCATCACTACGTCACATACAACACGAATTTGCCTGAGGAACTTATCCATCTCGTGTTCCTACGCGTATCGCAGATCAACGGCTGCGCACATTGTATCGACCTGCACACCCGCGATCTGCTGAAGACCATGGCAGCCGACAAGGTCGCTCTGGTCCCGGTATGGGAAGAGGTGCCGTATCTTTTCTCCGAACAGTACCGCGCGGCGCTGGCCTGGGCCGAGGAGGTGACGCTTGTCAGCGAGACACATGCTTCTGACCGAGCCTATGCTGCTGTCTCGGCAGTTTTCGAGCCTAAAGATTTGGTAGATCTTACAATCACGATCGCAGCTATGAACGCCTTCAACCGTCTAGGCGCGCCATTCCGACTTCCGGTGAAGGCGCAGCCCTGAAAACGCGCTGGCTGTTGCTTAGCCGCGACGGCACCACTGTGCTTATGAATCGGTTGCTTGCAGACCCCGCTTGCTTGCAGCTTTACGACCGGGATAGGGTCGAAACAGGTCCTTCATCAACGCGTAAAGGCTCGTCCCGGTCGGTGCATTCATGCCATCAATCAAGCAGCGATAGTAATCGGAACGATCTCTCGCGCTTAGTCAATGTGGGAGGAAAACACCGCTTACGATGCAAGGCCGATCTAACTGCGCGGCTCACCGGACGTATAGGTTTTCGTCGGATCTAGACGCGAGTAGGATGGTTGCATGTTCAGTTCATACCGTCCGCAATAGCCTCTCGTGCCAACCGACAACAGCTTTGGAAAGGTCGGAACAATGCCGTGGATTGAAGGACTTCTCATCACCGAATTGGCCGCAATTTTCATATTGGCCGTCACTGAAGCAAAGCTCTGGTCTCGTGCTCGTGTTCCGGTAAAGGTGAAGTCGGAACGCAAGCGGGGTCGTGACACATGGACGTCGTAGCTGGCGGGCACCTCCGGCCTGCTTCATCGTTTTCGGTTTTTCATGCGGGTGATACGTGTCGTTAGGATACGAGAGCGATCTAGAAGCAGTGACGGCTGTTCCCAGGACTGGCAGCTCAGGCTTCAGCAAGGCTGTGGAAGAGACGGCCCCTTTCGGGACCGTCAATGTCGATGGAGGTTGCGCAAAGCATCAACGCGTGAGCGTTCTTGGAGGAAGAAAACCTCTCGCCGAGGAAAGCTCCGGCCATGGAAGAACCGTTTCTCCCATAACTTTCCAGCTCTCCCCTTCTTTAACTAAGCGTAGCTCATAGAACGCCGGATCTGCATGCTCACTCATCCGTCGGTAGAGCACCGCTGTCGCTTGATTGCCCTGTTCCTCGATGTGGAGCACCTTTTTTTCGGTTGATAATGGCAGCTCTCCGGCGTCCCTTCGTGCCCGAAACTCGGCAAACATTTCCGACTTCGAAAAACGGGTGATTTCTCCCTCGGACGTAAGGACGAGGAAACCAAGGTCTTCTGTGTATAGATCTTCCATCTCTTCCATCCGGTAGTTACTACCCGCTTCGGCAAGACGGTCGATAAATTTCACTAACTCTCTGTTCAAATCAGACATATCTAAACTCCTAAGCAATCAACATGCCGCCATCGACATTGAGTTCGATTCCATTGACGAAACTTCCAGTATCCGATGCCAGGAAGAGAGCGGCGTTTGCCAGTTCCTCTGGTAGGCCGAGACGTCCTGCAGGAATGGTGCGGGCGAGGTCCGCCTCGAAGGACGGCCTGTCGGCATCGCTCACTCCCAGCTTGGCAAGGATGGCGGTGTCTGTAGGTCCGGGGCTCAGGATGTTTACGCGGATCTTCCGATCCCTCAGTTCCAAAGCCCAATTCCGCGCAAATGCGGCCACCGCTGCCTTTGCGCCAGCATAAACGGTGTGGTTAGGTAGGACCCTTGTAGCCGCGAGCGAGCTAGTGATTACGATATTTCCGCCGTCTCGCATCACTGGCAAAATGTGTTGAACTCCAAAGAATACACCCCTCGTGTTCACCGCAAAATGTTTGTCGTATTCTTCGGGAGAGACTTTGTCGGAGGTGGTTAGGTTGATGATCCCGGCGTTTGCGATGTAGATGTCGGCGGCACCAAAAAGCTGATGAACCTTCGCCGCCACCTCTGCATGGTGCTCTAGATCGGCGACGTCGCCTTGAATACCCAGAGCTCCATGGCCAATTTCTTCAACAGCACTATCCAAGACCGCTTTTCTTCGGCCAGTGATGATCACTTGGGCCCCTTCTCTGGCGAAAAGAGCGGCGGTCGCTTTGCCGATGCCGCTATTTCCGCCTGTGACTACTGCTACTTTGTTCGTAAGTTTTTGCATTGGGTTCTTATCTCCGTGGTGATGCACAGAAAGATAAGCCGCAGGCCTGTCCTCCATTAGAACCCCAACAGGAACAGGATTTTTTCCTCTTAGGCTCAAATGACTAGTTTGCTCAGCGAAACATCCAACCTGATCGCATTTGTACGCACCGTTGAAACCGGGTCATTCAGTGCGGCGGCGAGACACATGGGGACAACCCCGTCGGCCATCTCCAAAAGCGTCGCTCGCGTTGAAAAGGTGCTCGGTACTCGGCTCTTCTTACGTTCCACCCGTGCCCTAACGCTCACTTCTGACGGGCAACTGTTTTTTGATCGCGTAGCTCCGCTTCTTCGAGAGCTGCAAACAGCGAGTGACGTTGTCGGAAAGGAGAGGGGGCTTACAGGTCGATTAAAGATCAGCCTTCCAAGCGAGATCGCCCGCGTCCTTATGGACGCTTTGCTTAGGGACTTTGCCGAAAGCCATCCAGACTTGAGCATGGTGGTCGGCGTGACCGACAGGTTTGTCGACGTGATCCGAGAGGACTATGATGTCGTTTTTCGGGTAGGACAGACTACAGAAAGCGAGCTGATCGCAAGGAAGCTTTGCGACCTCGAGATGGTGCTAGTTGCTGCCCCCGCGCTTCTTGAGCGTCACGGAAGTCCGACGAACATCGATGACCTAGCTAAACTCCCCTTCGCGAAATATTACGTACCAGGCAGTCGCTATGAGATCGCTTTTGCGGATGGCAGTAGAATTTCGCCCGAGGGCTCGATCGAGTGTGACTCAGGGCTCGGACTACAAGCAGCTGCACTGCACGGCAGAGGTGTCGCCTACTTAATGAAGTTCGTTGTAGCAGAAGATATTGAAGCTGGTCGATTGATTAGGATACTGCCAGGGGCTGAGCTGCCCTCACTTCCGCTCAATGCGTTACATGGATTCAGTCGCTCGGTCCCACAAAGGGTGAGGGCGATTTGTGATTTCGTAGCAAAAGAGATTTCCGCGATCGAAAATTGCTGAGCCGATCAACTTCTCGCCCGTTAGTGCGATTCATGTTCAGAAGCTTCACGGCCTTGCTGGCCCCAATGTGTCTCAGTATCCTTCTAAGGACGGCTGCGCGTTGACGCACTGTCGCGAGCTGTAGGATCTCCCACTTTAACTGGCCCTGTTTAGATGTGCGCAATCCGCGTTGTGGCGGATGAACAGGCTCAGCGCAATCGTTTCCGGAGTTGCCCCTAACTTACGTTTATCTATCGAAGCACGGGCGGCAGCTTATGCTCGGACAATGTCGTCTAAGGATGGCGTGGAATATGCTCAACTATAAGAGGAGTGTAGTTATGACGCATCCATTAACTAGTGTACTGAGCATCGCGAAAATAAATAGTGTCGAAGACGAATTGGTTGAAGCAGGGGCTGATGCTGAATTTCGCTCGGATGATATCGATCGCAAGCTTAACTCGGAACTGAATGTTTGCGATTTCTGCTTCGAGATGCAGTTGTATCAAGCGAGAACGCGCAGCGCAGAGCTCCGTTTAAACTTGTCTTTTTTCTGGCAGGAGTTTGCGGGTTTTAGCCACCCTTCACCCGGTGGGTTCGCTCAGGCTGAGGTTGTTACCGTGAGTCCGGGATTAGGCGTTTCATATGATGTCTATCAGCGGGTGCGCCGGGAGTTGAGTGAACAAGAAATCCTAGATTTCACATTTGTGGTCATGTCGGCAGAAGCTTGGGCCCCGCCCCATGTGGAAATCGAGCAGTATCAAACCTCTGATGCGAGAGCTCTACTAAGCCAAGAATGACTTGAGTTGAACCCAAGGAAGTGCGGTTTGCACCGCTTCAAAATCTAGAGGAGTATAAGCATGAAAATTGTTGTCATTGGTGGCACAGGCCTGATCGGATCCAAACTGGTCAAGCGGCTTCAGGCAAACCAGCATGATGTCGTCGCCGCATCTCCTGCGTCAGGCGTCAACACTGTAACAGGCCAAGGCCTTCAGGAAGCTCTAGATGGAGCTCAAGTCGTCGTAGATGTTGCCAACTCGCCCTCGTTTGAGGACGACGCAGTGATGGAATTCTTCCAGTCGTCGAGCAGAAACATCATGGCCGCTGAGGCTGCCGCCGGAGTTGGCCATCACATTGCGCTCTCGGTCGTGGGAACCGAACGGCTCCAGGAAAGCGGCTATTTTCGTGCTAAGCTTGCGCAGGAAACGATCATCAGGGGTGCCAACATCCCATTTACCTTGGTGCATTCCACGCAGTTTTTCGAATTTATGTTCGGCATCGCTCAAGCGGGTGCGGAAGCCAATACAGTTCATCTCTCACCCGCAATGATGCAGCCAATTCACTCCGATGATGTTGCTGATGCGCTAGCAGATGTTGTCCTCATGCCGCCGCTGAACGAGGTGACTGAGGTCGCGGGTCCCGAGCCAATCAGGATCTGCGATGCCGTTCAAAATTACCTCCGACAAATCGGTGACAACCGCGAAATTATTACCGATCCGCAGGCCCGCTATTTTGGGGCTGTTCTAGATGACGGCACTCTAATGCCGAGCAAGGGAGCTCGGATTGGCAGGACTCCATTCTCACAATGGGTGAAGTGTGTTTCGGCGTGCAAAATTGACCCCAT
>NZ_JMQK01000049.1:0-8004 GCF_000705355.1 Pseudorhizobium marinum | reverse complement strand
GTGACCAGGTCGCAAGCACGGTCACGGAACCTCAAGAGGACTTCAACATGAAGACGCTCCATGCCAGTCTGAGTGCTGGCACCCTTCTGTCGGTGATGATCGCAGGCGCCGCATTTGCAGCCGAAGGCGAGTTTTTCGAAGGCATCCATCCCGTTCCGGCCCAATCCGTCGGCCTGGTAACGCCGGACATCCTTCAGCCCTCTCCGTTCTCGGATATGAAAAATCTGGAGCTTGCTTCCGCGCGAAAGCCCACCGCACGCGATGACCGCAAGTTCGGCGACGAATAAGCTCTCCTGACGCCGACATACCCTTGGCCGGTCACCGGCCAAGGGTATGTGTTTTCTACAGGAGCCTTGTCTTCCCCGGCAGGGAATGGATCTCAGCCTCCGCCCAGCCTGCTGCAAAGCCTCATTCGGCGGGCGGCCCGGCGTCGGCGCAGCCTCACGGGTTGCCCTGCAGACCGCCTGTGCAGCTTGTCTTCGATGCCGGGGTCGATGATTTCCAGTATCCATACCCTCCCGTCACGATACTGATGGCGTCGATCACGGCGATCGGCGATGCGACCAGGAGGTCGTGAAGCAGCCAGGGGATCGTTCCCAGCATCACCCACATCCGAAGCTTCCGCTCGACGACCTGCATTCGCCCGACGGCAAGAAGAACCGTGCCCAGCATGGCGCACAAGGAAGAGAGGCCGGCATAGGTCAGTGCGCATGTGAGGACCATGGACGGTATCAGCAGATAATTGATCCAGCGGGATGTGGCAGACACCTGGAGGGACGCAGCAATCTGCAACGCGCTCAGGAGATTAGCCACCGCCGCTGTGGAGGCGCCGAGAAGAGCGTAATGCACACCGAAACCGGCTCCGATTCCGATCTGAACCAGAAGCATGGTTTTGCGGCGCTTGAAGAAAGGCCAGGACACGAGACAAGCGGCACCGAAAAGTGCTGCTCCAGAGGCAATGACATCGTCGACATGCGTGGCCAACATCCCACCCGTCTCCCACCGTACAGCTTGCCTTGTGACTAGCTGCTCTGAAGGCGCTGCTGTGCGCCCTCCGCGACCTGATAGGGAGGCTCCGTTGGCCAGGAGTTTCCGGCGTGCTGAATTCGGTTTCAGATGATATCGAGCGGTGACAGCCGCAACGGCTGGTGGCCGGCGGCCTGCCTCACCTCTCTTCGGGAAACCGTCGGAGAACTGTCCGCGACAGCAGCGACGCCGGCGTGACAACTGTAACCCTGGCGATGAATTCGATAACGACGGTGTAACGCGTGGCTTGCATCAGTTGCCTGTCCAGCAACAGCCCGTTTGGCCTTCGCCATCGGCGTCGTCTGCCGCTGCGACATCGGTCTGGCCTCACCCCTGGAGCTGTTGATGTTAAGGCAAATCGCTCTCACCGCTATCATCACCGTTGCGGCATGCGCACCGGCAGTGGCGAGGACCATCGTGGATGCCGCAGGGCGGGCCGTGAACGTTCCCGATGTGATATCCCGCGTCATGCCCGCCGGTCCGCCGGCTTCGGTGCTCATCTACGTATTGGCACCTGAAAAGCTGGTCAGTTGGGTGCATGCGCCGATGGCAGAGGACAGGGAATTCCTGCTCCCCATGGTACGATCGCTGCCGACGACCGATCGGCTCAACGACGATTCGACGGAGGTTGATCTCGGATCGCTGTTGGTGACCAGACCGGACATCATCATCGATGTCGGAACGGTGAACGAGGCCTATGTTGCGTCGGCAGACAGAATTCAGGAGCTCACCGGCATTCCCTATGTGTTGGTCGACGGACGCTTGCCCCGGACTGCCGACAGTCTGCGTCAGGTGGGCGACCTTCTGGGTGTCTCGAACCGGGCCGAAGAACTCGCACGATATGCCGAGCACACATTTGAAACCCTGAGCAGCGACCTGGCCTCTATTGCGCCTGCCGCGCGCCCTCTTGTCTACTACGGGCGCGGCCACGACGGGCTCAGACCGGCCTTGGCGGTTCGATCAATCTTGAAGTTCTCGACATTCTCGGCGCCAGGAACGTGGCGGGGATCAGGCCCGGTGGCCTGGTGAAGGTCTCACCGGCGCAAGTGCGGGACTGGGATCCTCAGGTTATCCTCGCCGCAGCGCCAGAATTCGCCGAAAGTGCCAGGAATGATCCCCGCTGGGCCGAGATCGCTGCGGTCAGGGAGCGACGGATCTACGAGACACCCATGCGCCCCTTCGGCTGGTTTGAATCCCCGCCCGGCGTCAATCGCCTGCTGGGGATCGCCTGGCTGAAGGAGATCCTCTATCCCGGCGCCTTCGACGTCGATCTGGAAGCCGAGGCCCGCGCTTTCTTCAAGCTGTTCTATCAGGTCGACCTCAGTGACCGGCAGCTCGATACGCTCCTCGACACGTCCGCCCGTCATCACCGCGGCGCGTCACCAGTCATCCCGCCACGGAAAGCGGGCGCTGCGTCCCCCAATGTTACGGATGAACCCAATCCACCCCGCTTGTGACCCTCGCCCCCTTGGTCCCCAAACAATTCGTCGCACTGGAGATCAGGCCGTTGCGTCGCGCTTGAACACACGGGCCTGCCCGGCCAGGAGCAGAAATTGAAGCACATTCTCATTATTGACGATGACACAAGCGTGCGCAGCCTGCTGGTCGACTACCTGTCCCAGCATGCTTTTCGGGTGACCGGCATCGGTGACAGTGCCCATCTGGCCCGGATCCTTGCCACCGATACAGTTGATCTGGTGATCGTCGATCTCAACCTGGGCCATGAGGACGGGCTCGAGATCATCAGAACCCTGTCCCGCGTCTCTGACGCCCCCGCGATCATCATCAGCGGCGACCGCGTCGAAGAGGCGGACAAGGTGGTGGGGCTGGAATTGGGCGCCGTCGACTATATCACCAAGCCCTTCGGCACCCGCGAATTCCTGGCCCGGGTCCGGGCCTCCCTGCGTCCGCGGCCGACGATCCAGAACAGGAAGGAGCGCAGGGTCTATGCCTTTGACGACTGGATCCTGAACATGAAGCTGCGCAAACTGGTGCGTGCAGGCACGACTGAGGTCAAGCTGACAGCCGGCGAGTTCAACCTGCTCACGGCCTTTCTCAAATCGCCGCAACAGGTGCTCTCCCGTGAACAGCTCCTGGCGGCAAGCCGCGTTCATAATGAAGAGGTCTTCGACCGTAGCATCGATGTGCTGATCCTCAGGCTGCGGCGCAAGCTGGAGGCTGACCCGTCACGGCCCAACCTCATCAAGACGGAACGCGGCGTAGGCTATATCTTCGATAGCGAGGTCAGGTTGACCGACAGCCCCCATGGCAGAGCCTGATGGCGCGGCTTCCCCAGCGCCACTTGGATGACCATCGTTGGCGACTGCATCGGGTGGCACCTTCGGAGATAGCGCTTCAGGTGATCAACCTCGTGCCGCCAACATCGGAACGGGCATGAACGTCGCCCGGATGGCTGTGCCGGCTTACGCTTGTCACCATTTTTTTCGCTTCCTGAAATCGTCGAGAAACAAAAGCGGTCCATTGGCCGTAGCTCAAACGCGGATGCTGGACTGCGGATTGGACGGGAAGTTGAGATGCGACGCATGGTGTTCCGATCGATGAAGCCCCGGCATCAGATGTGGATCGGTCTGATCGCGCTCGGCATGGTCGCCGTCGTGCGGGCATTCGCCTTCGGCACCGAACTGGCGCCGGGCGCCGCAATCGGCTCGGGCGAACCCGTGGCTCCTCTCCCGCCTGTACCCGAGCTGGACAAGGCCAAGATCCGGCTCGGCGGACGTCTCTTCCACGACCCCATCCTTTCAAAGCGCCAGACCTTGTCCTGCAGTTCCTGCCACGATCTCAGCACCGGCGGCACGGTCCGGCTTCAGCGAACGATCGGATACGACCGCCGGATGCATGCCTTCAACGCCCCGACCATCTTCAACGTCGGCAACAATTACCGTCTGGGTTGGCGCGGGAAATACACATCGCTGACCATCCAGAATGAAAACGTGCTTCTTGATCGCAATCTCATGGCGAATGACTGGCAGACATTGGTGCCTCGCCTGAGTGCCGACGTCTATTACCGAACGCGGTTCCGGATGGTCTACGGCACCACGCCCAGCCGCGACAACATACTGGACGCCCTGGTCACCTTCCAGCAGTCGCTGACGACGCCGAATGCCGCCTTCGATCGTTTCCTCGAAGGAGATACTGATGCCATAACGGCCAAGCAGCAATACGGGTACAGGCTCTTCAAGACATACGGCTGCGTTTCCTGCCACCAGGGCTCGAATATCGGCGGCAACATGTTCCAGATCTTCGGGGTGTTTGCCGACCCCACGACAAGCCAACCTGCAACTGCGGAACCGCCGCCGTCGCCATTGGACTATGCCGAAGGAGACTGGGAGACCTTTCGTGTCCCCAGTCTGCGCAATGTGGAAGTAACGGCGCCATACTTCCATGACGGGAGAGCCTGGACGCTGCATGAGGCCGTGTCCATCATGGGCATAAGCCAGCTTGGACGGGACCTGGATGAGAACGAGATCGAGGCGATTGTTTCGTTCCTTGAAAGCCTCACGGGAGATTATAATGGAAAGAGGCTCTAGACCTCGCTCCATAAAGGTCGCAAGCGAGGCCTGGCTGATCGCGCTGGCGACGCTGTCGGCGATCTTTCTTGCTGTCATCGCCACCAGCCACGATGCCGGGCGCCCGGCCCACGAGGCTGTGATGATCAACCTCAGGGCGGTCGACGTGAACCATGCCTCCCTGCAGCGTGATGTGCTGCGCGCGCGCGCCGGCCTGTTGATGTCCTACGACCCATTGGTCGAGTCCGTCATCGCCCTGCGAAAGACGGCGGCAACGCTCGAGAACTTGTTTGCCAGTTCCGATTTTGGATCCGACGGGCGCCTCGAAAAGCTCCTGTCGCAGCTGAAATCCGGAATAGATGCGGACGAAGCCCTGGTTGAAGACTTCAAGACCCGCAATGCACTCCTTCAAAACTCGGTCGGCGTGTTCGGGCAGACACTGACGGACCTTCACCAGTCTTCCAACGAAACGGTCAGGTCCGCCCTGGACAATGTCGGCGACCTCGGCAACCTGATGATGCGTTTCTCCACGCGGCCGGATCCGGAACTGGAAAAAGCGATCGGAAAACGTCTCCAGCGATTGTCGCAGTCGGTGGCCGTTTCCCCTGCTGCGCGACAGATCCAGACCCTCACGACCCATGCGAAGATGATCCTGGCGATCCTGCCGACGGTGGATGAAAAGGTCGCCTCGGTTCTGGCATCTCGCACGCCGAAGAGCGCAGAGCTGCTGCAATCCCAATATCTCGACGCCGCAGGACAGGCCAACTCACGCGCGGCGGCGAGCAGGATACTGTTGGGGGCGACGGCGATCGCACTCTGCATTTACGTTTTCGTTCTCGTTTATCGCCTCCGCAACCAGACCGAACGTCTGAAGCGGCGGCTTCACTACGAGCAGGCGATCGCGGGGATCAAGGCGGAGATGTTCAACACCTCGCCGCGGGACTTCCCTGAATTCATGGACAGGGCCCTGAGGGTCCTGACCTGTCTCTTCGAAGGCAGTTGCAGCGGCTTCGCGATCCTCAACATCGACACCGGCGAGATGAAGAACGTCCACCGTCATGGCGGCGACACGGAGGATTACAGGACGCTGCTCATCGATTTCGCCCATGATTCCCGTCGGCACTGGGACGCCTCCCCGTCCGGATGCGAGGACAGCTTCGCCTATGTCAACCTGACGAAGACCAACGATCTCACCTACACGCGCGACGCGACCATATCCGGCCTCATCATCGGCTCGAAGATGCCAGACCGGCAGGTGGCAGCCTTTCTCCTGCTGTTCGACAGCCCCAGGCCGAAGCTGGGTGCCGACGAAGTCGGACTGCTGCGGGCAAGCCTGCAGACGCTGACCGAGTTCGTGGAGACGAACAGGCGCGAGCAGGAGCAAGAGGCACTCGAACATCGGCTGGAACACGCCCAGCGGCTGGAGGCGATCGGCACGCTCGCCGGCGGCATTGCGCATGAATTCAACAATGTCCTGGGGGCCATCCTCGGATACGGCGAAATGGCGCTTCAGTTGCTCCGCAGGCCGTCGATGACCCGTCACTATGTCCAGGAAATCCTGACGAGCGGCGAAAGGGCGAAGCATATCGTCGACCAGATCCTCACCTTCAGCCGCAAGCGTGAACGGGCGATGAAGCCGTTCAGCGTCACCGAGGCCGTCGCCGACATCCTGCCGCTGCTCCATGTGACGCTTGGCAACAAGGTGACGCTGACGGCGCACCTGTGCGAAAAGGATACCGTCATCGTCGGCAGTCCGATTGAAGTGCATCAGATGGTGATGAACCTCTGCAAGAACGCGATGGAGGCCTCGGCACGGGGCCAGGATGTCAGGGTCGAGGTGACGCCTGTCGAGATCGGGCGGAAGCGGGTGCTGTCTCACGGCGAGATTTCGCCCGGCGACTATGTCCGCCTGTCGGTCGAGGACCAGGGGCCGGGCATCCCCGAACACGTCCTCCCTCACGTCTTCGAACCCTTCTACACCACGAAGTCCACCTCGGGAGGCACGGGATTGGGTCTGTCCGCCGTCCATGGAAGCGTCTGCGGCTTCGGGGGGGCCATCCATGTCCAGAGCAGTGCCGGATCGGGCACCCGGTTCGACCTGTTCTTTCCCGCCAGCCGGTTGGCTCCCCTTCCGCTCAAGAGCTTCTTCGACGAACGGGCCGTTCCGACAGGCAAGGGAGAGAGTGTCGCCATTCTGGAGAGCGACCGGTCGCTGCTTGAGATGTACGAGGAGAAAGTCGCAGCTCTGGGCTATGAGCCCATCGGCTATTCCAGCATGGCAGCACTTCAGAGAGCCATGGACAGCGGCAGTGTCTCTGCCGACCTGACCATCGTCGACGCCAACGCTCTCGGACCGGATCTCCCACTCGAGGATCTGGATCTGGTTCTCCCCAAGGGCCGATACCTGCTGTTGATCGCCTGCGAACGTGAACTGGAGAGAGGCGACCCGCTGATGCTGGCAAGCATCTTGAAGAAACCCTTCAGCTCCAAGGCCTTGGCGCATGCGATCTTCGATCGTATCAGCGTCACCAGCTAGCGTCATGGAGATCGCAGGATCTGCTGCTCAGTGAGCCTGATTCCAGAGCGAGAATGACGGCGACGCGCTCTCTGAGATCAGCACGAACGCCGCCAACGGCTCGCGCCATCGCCCGCGGCCGTGTTTTCAGCCATGCCCTGCATGCTGCCGGGCAACAGGCACGACAACCGCCAGACGAAAGGGTTTCTCGGATGATACAGCCGAGGGACATGGCATTCCTCGGACCGCGGTCACCGCGGTCACGCAAAACGCAGTCTCATGTTCCGCGGACCGACGGCTTCAGATGAAACCGCACCGCCACTCCCGGCAACCGGTCCGACACGGGAGCCTGTTGATCTTGCGCCGGCAACCGATGGCAACAGGCCATGCCGCCGCAGGCTCTAACCCGGATCATGATCATGAAGAAGATCGAAGCTGTCCTTCCCGCCTTCAGAATACATGAGGTGGCCGAAGTCCTCCGGAGCGCCGGGATTGACGACATCAACATGTTCGACGTCACCGAGTTTTCCTGTGACGGGAAACATCACCGACTTGCCGGAGCGGAATGCTGCGTGGACTACCGAACTGCAGTCCGGCTGGAAGTCGTCTGCGAACCATTGCTGATCGAAGCCGTCAAGGATGTCATGGCCGAAGCGCTCGGCTGCGGCCAGAGGAACGACGAAATGCTCCGCATATCCACCCTGGTGAGGGTCGTCGAAATCTGAAGATGAAGAAACAACCCTCAACCTGCATCTCCAGGTCCCCGGCTGCAACTGTGCGCACAGAGCTACCGGTTCACTGCGACTCATCGTCCGGAATAGCGTAAACCTCTGGCGCCTCATCCGCCACCTGATGGTAGGCGACGACGATCACAACGACTCGCCGGCGCCGACCGTTCCAAACGGCAAAAAGCCCCGTGAGGGGCTTTGGTTGTAT
>NZ_JMQK01000048.1:0-8134 GCF_000705355.1 Pseudorhizobium marinum | reverse complement strand
CCAACAAAACAAGTCAACGGGGAAATTTCAAAGTCACAAAAGTTTCCCGTAACTTGCTGATTTTAATAACGAGGTTCCAGAACAACTCTGCCGGCGCGCCAAAACTCCTCCCCTCGGGATCCGCGACCGTTTGGCCAGAGGCCGTCAGGCAGCCTGTAGGTCCGCCCGATGGCGCCGTGGCGCCCATCATCCGCTTTGCTTGTCTTCACGCGGCCCCGCATGTCATAGGATGACCCTATAGAAACAGCCAAAGGTGCACCGTGCGCGTCCTGTCCGAAGCCCATATCCCGGAACTCCCCAATCACTATAGAGGTAAGGTGCGCGACAACTATGACCTGCCGGACGGCCGGCGGATCATCATCGCGACGGACCGCCTCAGCGCCTTCGATCGCATCCTCACCTGCATTCCCGACAAGGGCCACGTGCTGACGCAGACCGCGCGCTACTGGTTCGAGGCGACAAAGGACATCTGCCCCAACCACGCGCTGGCCTATCCGGACCCGAATGTGGTGATCGGCACCCGGCTCGACATCCTTCCCGTCGAGATCGTCGTTCGCGGCTATCTCGCCGGCTCGACGGGCACATCGTTGCTAACCCTCTATAAAAAGGGTGAGCGATCCATGTATGGGCTGCAGCTGCCCGAGGGCCTGCGCGACAACCAGGTCCTGCCCGAGCCCGTCATCACCCCCACCAGCAAGGCCTTCGACGGCGGCCATGACGAGCCGCTGACGCCGCGGGACATCATTGCGCACAAGTTGCTGACCGAAGCGCAGTGGGACCAGGTCTCGCACTATGCGCTCTCGCTCTTCCGGCGCGGCCAGGAGATGGCCGCCGACAAGGGCCTCATTCTCGTCGATACCAAATACGAGTTCGGCGTCGATGGTGACGGGACGATCGTTCTAGCCGACGAGATCCACACCCCCGACAGCAGCCGCTACTGGATGGCCGACAGCTATCAGACGAGCTTCGAACGGGGGGAACGCCCGACGAGCTTCGACAAGGATTTCGTCCGCGCTTGGGTTTCGGAGCGCTGCGATCCATATAAGGACGACATCCCGGCCATTCCCGCGTCTCTGGTGGAGGCCACCGCCGAGGTCTATCGCAACGCCTACAAGAAGATCACCGGCGCGACCTTCACCCCGGATGTGACGGGGGAAACGGTTCTCGACCGTGTGCGGGCCAATCTTGCGCCCTATTTCACGCAAGGCTGACAACCCCGGCGCTGGAGCAGGTTGTGCTGAAGGAAGAGGAAACGGTGCGCAGGACGAGACGGAAAGCGGAAGAGACCCGCCAGGACATCCTGGCGACGGCAGAGGACCTTTTTCGCGAGAGGGGCATCGGCCGCTGCTCGATCGCCGACATCGCCACCGAACTGCAGATGTCGCCGGCGAACGTCTTCAAGCATTTCGGCTCGAAGACGCAGCTCGCGGATGCCATCTGCGATCGCCACATCCACCGGATGATCGACCGTTTTGCGCTCCTGAACGATCCGGCGCCGGCGCCGCAGAAACTCGGCATCGTCGTCCGAAGGCTGATGGAGGCGCATCTGAGCGACATCAAGGAGAACCCCTATCTCTTCGAGATGATCCTGATGATGTCCGATGCCGATCTCCCGAGCGGGCGCCACTACAAGCATCTGATCGATTCCCTTTTCGGCGAGGTTCTCAAGGAGGGCGTCGCTGCCGGCGTCTACACCTGCCGCGACCCCGAGCAGCTCAGCTCCACCGTCGCCTCCGCCTTTTCAGCCATCCTGCACCCGGTCTTCCTGGTGAAGACGGATCCTGCCGATCTTCACGAGCGGTGCGAGGGGCTGATCGAACTGGTCAATGCCGCACTGCAAAACCCGCTTGCTAAGTGACGGTTTTTGACTTACGTCACTTATTTATGAAGGGTGCCATCTCATCCATGGCGCTTTACATGCCTATTTTGTATGGTGACGGGGAAAGCCCATGCGGGTTCCCCCACTGCCGTTCGGATCTGGCAGACCCGTCTTTCTCGATTGCCGCTTTTGGATATTGTCATGACCGCACGTAAACTTTGCCTGCCGCTCCTTCTCTCGTTGGCGCTGGCGTCCTGCAGCGACACTGGCGATGGCAGCGGTGCAGCACCCGCCGGACAGGCACAGGAGCGCCCGCCGAGCCCGGTCAGCGTCGTGCTCATGGAACAGGGGCAATATCCCATCACGCGTGTCCTGCCGGGACGTGCCACGGCTTTCCGAACCGCAGAGATCCGACCCCGCGTCACCGGCGCCATCCGTGAGATCGCCTTCAAGGAAGGAAGCGAGGTCAAGGAGGGCAGCCTGCTCTTCCAGATCGAGGACGACACCTATGAGGCACAGGTCGCCGAAGCGCGTGCCAACGTCGCCAGAGCCGAAGCGGGCGTCCCGAGCGCGGAAGCAAACCTTGCCCGCTACGAGCGGCTCGTCAACAGCGGCGCGACCCAGATCGAATATGAGAACGCCCGCGTGACGCTCCTTCAGGCCGAAGCCGACGTCGCCCAGGCAAAGGCCGCCCTGCAGACCGCCGAGATCAACCTCGATCTCACCAAGATCCGCGCCCCCTTCGACGGCGTCACCAGCCTCTCCAATGTCGCCATCGGCAATATCGTCACGGCCAACCAGACGGAGGCGCTGACCACGCTGCGGCAGCTGGACCCCATGTACATCGACCTGACGGAATCCAGCACCAATCTGCTCGAGCTGCGTTCGGCCATGGCATCGGGGCGCCTGAGCGGCGACCCGAGCAATGCCGACATCCGTCTGACCCTCGAGGACGGCACGGAATACCCGAGCACCGGCAAGCTCGACATGGCGGAAATGGCTGTCAGCGAGAGCACCGGGACCTACCAGATCCGCGCCCTGTTCGATAATCCGGACGACGTGATCCTGCCGGGAATGTACGTGCGGGCGACCGTCATCCTCGGCGAGGAGACGGGCTACCTCATCCCGCAGCGTGCCGCCAGCCGCAATGCCCGGGGCGAGCTCTCGGCGAAGTTCGTCACTGCCGACAACATGGTGGAGACGCGGATCTTCCCCACCAGCCAGGTCTCCGGAAACAACTGGCTCGTCGCAGAAGGCGTGACGGAAGGTGATCGTCTCATCGTCGACGGCTTCCAGTGGATCGCCGACGGCGCGACCGTCGCCCCGGTGGAATCGACCGTCGACGAAAATGGACTCGTCGTGCAGACACAACAGCCTGAAGCACCAGGCGAACCGGCGCCCCAGCAGTAGACCCTCGTCACTGTCAGCAAGCCAACTCGAAATTACGGCAGGAAATTTGCAATGGCGAAGTTCTTCATTCGGCGCCCGGTGTTCGCCTGGGTCATCGCGATCGTCATCATGCTGGGGGGCGCCCTGGCGATCTCGACCCTGTCGATATCCCAGTATCCGGACATCGCGCCGACGACCGTGCGTATTGCTGCCGGCTACAATGGCGCGAGCGCTGAAACCGTCGAGAAATCGGTCACGAGCATCATCGAAGATGGCATGACCGGCCTCGACGATCTGACCTATATGACCTCCGCGTCCAGCACCGGCAGCGCCACCGTGACGCTGACCTTCGGCAACACGGTCGACCCGGAAATTGCTCAGGTTCAGGTGCAGAACAAGCTGCAGCTCGTCCAGTCGCAACTGCCCGACGTCGTGCAGCAGGCGGGCATCTCCGTGACCCGGTCGACCTCGAGCATTCTCATGGTCGGCGCGCTGGTGTCGACGGACAGCACGCGCAGCTCCGTCGACCTCGGCGACGTCTTCACCACCAGCATCGAGGACCAGATCAAGCGCCTGGAAGGCGTCGGCAGCATCGACATCTTCGGGACGGGCTATGCGATGCGCATCTGGCTCGACCCGTTGAAGCTCCAGAAATACCAGCTCACCCCGAGCGATGTCACGAGCGCGATCCAGGCCCAGAACACCCAGGTGTCGGTCGGTTCGCTCGGTGGCCAGCCCGTGGTGGAAGGCCAGCAGCTGACCGTGACGATGACCGCACAGAGCCAGCTGCGAACCGTCGACGACTTCGAGGCGATCATCCTGAAGGTGGAGCCGGATGGCGCCACGGTGCGGCTGAGTGATGTCGCCCAGGTCGAGATCGGCCAGGAGAGCTATGGCTCCAGTTCCCGCCAGAATGGCCTTCCGTCCACCGGCTTCGCCGTGAACCTGGCCACCGGCGCCAATGCTCTCGATACGGCAGCGCGGGTCAAGGCGGCGCTGGCCGACATCGGCCCGACACTTCCCGAAGGCGTGGAGATCACCTACCCCTATGACACCACGCCCTTCGTCCAGCTCTCCATCGAGAAGGTGGTGCACACGCTGATCGAGGCAATCATCCTCGTCTTCGTCGTGCTTCTCATCTTCCTGCAGAACCTCCGCGCGACGATCATTCCGATGATCGCGGTGCCGGTGGTGTTGCTTGGCACCTTCGGGATCCTTGCGATCAGCGGCTATTCGATCAACACGCTGACGATGTTTGCCATGGTGCTGGCGATCGGCCTGCTCGTGGACGACGCGATCGTCGTCGTGGAGAACGTCGAACGGATCATGGACGAGGAAGGGCTCTCACCTCTCGAGGCCACCGAGAAGTCGATGGACGAGATCACCGGCGCCATCATCGGCATTGCCCTGGTTCTCACCGCGGTCTTCATCCCGATGGCCTTCTTTGGCGGCTCGACGGGCATCATCTACCGCCAGTTCTCGATCACCATCGTCTCGGCCATGCTCCTGTCGGCGCTGGTTGCGATCGTTCTGACGCCGGCGCTCTGCGCCACTATGCTGAAACCCATCGACCATCACAAGAAGGGCCGCGGCATCGGCGCCTGGTTCAACCGCGGCTTCGACCGCACCACCGGAGGCTATGTCGGTTCGGTCGGCTATCTCCTGAAGCGGCCGTTCCGGGTGATGCTGATGTTCGCGCTGGTCGTTGCCGGTTGCGCCTGGATGTTCACGCGCCTGCCGAGCTCCTTCCTGCCGCAGGAAGATCAGGGTGTGCTGCTGACCATCATCCAGACGCCGGCCGGATCGACCACGGCACGCACCGACGCGGTGGTGAAGCAGGTCGAGGCCTATTTCATGGAGAACGAGAAGGAGAACGTCGAGACCGTATTCGGGGTTCTCGGGTTCAGCTTCGGCGGCTCCGGCCAGAACAACGCCATCGTCTTCACCAAGCTCAAGGACTTCGAGGAACGCACCGGCCCCGGCCAGTCGGCGGCCGAGATCGTCCAGCGCGCCGGCGGCTACTTCTTCACGCTGCGCGATGCCCAGGTTTTCCCGCTGCTGCCACCGGCGATCCAGGGTCTCGGCACCTCCAGCGGCTTTTCCATGTATCTCGTCGACAGCGGCGGCAACGGCAATGATGCACTGACGGCCGCGTCGCAGCAGCTGATCCAGACGGCCTCGGCAAATGCCAACATCAGCTCCCTGCGCAGCAACAGCCTGCGCTCCGAAACGCAGCTGAAGATCCTGCTCGACCAGGAGAAGCTGGGCGCCATGGGTGTCGATCTTACAGCGGTCAACACCATGCTGACGACGATCTTCGCCGGCCGCGACGTCAACGACTTCACGCTCAACAACGAGCTGAAGCCGGTCTACGTGCAGGGTGACTCCGAATACCGGATGCAGCCGGACGACCTGAACTTCTGGTACGCCCGCAACAGCGAGGGTGAGATGGTTCCCTTCTCCGCCTTCAGCCGGGTGGAATGGGAGAGCGGCACGCCGCAGCTGGCACGCTTCAACGGCACGAGCGCCATTTCGCTGGAAGGCGCGGCGGGACCTGGCGTCAGCACCGGCGAGGCCATGAATGAAATGGAGCGGCTGACGGCCGAGCTTCCCGGCGGATACTCCGTCGCCTGGCAGGGCATTTCCTACCAGGAGCGGCTCTCGGGCTCCCAGGCCCCGGCGCTCTATGCTCTGTCGGTCCTGATCGTCTTCCTCTGCCTGGCTGCCCTCTATGAAAGCTGGTCCATCCCATTCTCGGTGATTCTGGCGGTGCCGGTCGGCGTGCTGGGCGCACTGGCTGCGGCACAGTTCTTCGGCCAGTCGAACGACGTCTACTTCAAGGTGGGTCTGCTCACCACGATCGGGCTGGCGGCCAAGAACGCGATCCTGATCGTCGAGTTCGCCAAGGACCGGATGGTTAATGGCAAGGGGGTCGTGGAGGCCACGCTCGAAGCGGCGCGGCTGCGCTTGCGCCCCATCATCATGACCTCGCTCGCCTTCATCCTCGGCGTCGTGCCGCTGGCGATTGCGACCGGTGCAGGCTCGGCGGCCCAGAACGCCATCGGCATCGGCGTTCTCGGGGGTATGCTTTCTGCAACACTGCTCGGAATTTTCTTCGTTCCCTCCTTCTTTGTTGTCGTCAGGAGGTTATCAAAACGTGAAAAACGAGAGAAGACAGCATAACATCTGTTAACGGATGTGAACGCAATATCGTCGCGACGGACGATTGAGTCGCGGCGTTGATTCGGCCAGGGCGGCCGCAGACATTGCACGCTTTTGTTAGGGCATCGGGACATAGATATGAAATCCTTTTACGCAACGGCTCCCCTCGTACTCGTCCTGTTGTCCGGCTGTGTTGTCGGCCCCGACCACGCGGCGCCCGCAATCACGCTTCCGGCGAAATTTGCCGAAGGTCCGACGTCCAGCAACAGCGACGTCTCGATGGCCGCCTGGTGGACCGCCTTCAATGACAGCCGCCTGAACGGCTATGTCGAGCAGGGCCTTGCCCAGAACCTCGACGTCCTGCAGGCACTTGAGCGGATCAACCAGGCCGAGGCCAACGTCGTTGTTGCCGGCGCCGGGTCGTTGCCGTCTTTGGCAACCTCAGCCTCCGGCGCCATCAGCGGGCGGGAGGCAAGCGGCACCACTACCGACACGCCGACGGCGCGCACTGTCTCTGGCAATCTCGATGCCTCGTGGTTCCTTGACCTGTTCGGGCTCTACAAGCGCTCCAAGGAAAGCGCCTTGGCGCGACTGGACGCCGCCTATGCCGGCGTCGATGTCGCGCGCCTGTCGCTGCTGCAAGCGGTTGCGTCTGCCTATATTGACGTCCGCTATTATCAGGAGCGCATTGCGCTCGCCCGGCAGAACCTCAGTTCGCGGAATGAAACGCTGGATCTGACTCGCTTGCAGCTGGAAGCCGGTGCGGCATCCCGGCTCGACGTCGTGCAGGCGGAAGGTCTGGTCAATTCGACCATCGCCGAAATCCCTGCCCTCGAAACCGCCTTCCGCGGCGCAGCCCATCGGGTCGCCACACTCCTCGGCCTGCCCGCCTCGTCGTTGCTACCAGAGCTGCAGAGAGGCGCGCGCCAGCCGGTGGCCCGGTTCAGCGCCAAGGCAGGGGTGCCGGCAGACCTGATCCGCAACCGCCCCGACATCCGGGCTGCAGAACGCCAGCTGGCCGCCGCCGTCGCCGAGATCGGCGTTGCAGAGGCTCGTCTCTATCCGGCGATCACGCTCGGCGGTACAATCACGCCCTCTTTCACAAGCACCGGCGGCAGCGAGGGGCGTTCGCTGTCATGGAACTTCGGCCCCGGCATTAGCCTGCCGATCTTCGACGGCGGCCAGTTGAAGGCCAATGTTACGGCGGCGGAATCGACGGCTCGTGAGGCCTATCTCGCCTGGAAGCAGACGGTTCTCGGTGCCGTCGAGGAAGTCGAGAACGCGCTGGCCGCTGTCTCGCGCGACGCCCGGACGGTAAACGCTCTCCGTGACACCGTTCGCTCCTACGAGGAGGCTCTCGATCTTGCCACAGCGAGCTACCGGGACGGCGCGTCCTCGCTGCTCGATGTCCTCGACGCACAGCGGCAGGTCTCGACGGCGCAGTCCAACCTGGCGCAGGCCGTTCAGCAGGCGGCCCAGGACTTCGTCTCTCTCAACGTCGCCATCGGCGGCGGCTATGGCTATGGCACCGGTCCAACTCAGGTGGCAGCCGCCGCAGCCATGGCGACCAAATAAGCTGAAGATCCAGCGTAGCTGATCAGCAAACCCTCGAAGCCTCGCTTCGGGGGTTTTTCAGTTGAAGCCGAGGGCTGCACCTGAGCCGCTGCGGGATTTCTCCGATCGAACATGAGGGTCGGAAGATTGGACGGACTCCTCCCCTGGCGATCTTGATTTTTTCAGTTCGGCCGGGACACGTCGTGTGCC
>NZ_JMQK01000047.1:0-10794 GCF_000705355.1 Pseudorhizobium marinum | reverse complement strand
ACGCCTGCCGGTGTATCCGAGAGCGGAACGGCATCAGTCTGCCTCACAATCTGACGGTGTGGAAAATTTCGACCTTGATTTTTCTCAAGCCGTTGATTTTCCTGAACCCGCTGCAGAAAGTCTTCCCCCTTTTCCGGGCCTATTCGAACTCCATGATCAGCTCGTCGACGGCAAGGCTCTGGCCGGCGGTGGCGGCGACGCGTTTGACGACACCCTTGCGCTCCGCCTTCAGGACGTTCTCCATCTTCATGGCCTCGACGCTCGCCAGCGTCTGGCCCGCCTCGACGACGTCGCCTTGCCTGACGAGCACGGAGGTGATCACCCCGGGCATCGGGCAGAGCAGCATCCGCGACGTATCCGGCGGCAGCTTCACCGGCATCAGCCGGGCCAGCGCGGCAACGCGGGGGCTGCGGACCCTGGCGGTGACGTCCATGCCGCGGCTGCGCAGCCGGATGGCGGTGCCGCTGAGCTCGACCTTGACCCCCATCGGGCTGCCGCCGACGTGGAAATGCGCCAGCGTCTGGCCCGGCAGCCAGTCGGTCTCCACCGACAGCGGTTCACCCTCGGCAAGGCGGACCCTGGCTCCCTCGGCAACAGTCTCGATGCGGCCGGCGATCTCGGCGCCCGACAGCGTCACGACCCAGTCCTTCCCGACGACGCGGCGATGGTTGCCGATCGTGCCGGAAATCTGCGCCGCCCGCTGCTGCAGCCTCTGGTGGATAACCATGGCGATGGCGGCAAGCCGGTGCAGTGCCGCCGCATCGGGTGCGACGCCGGAAAAGCCCTCGGGAAATTCTTCGGCAATGAAGGCCGTGGTGATCTTGCCGGAGCGGAAGCGCGGGTGCGCCATCACCGCCGACAGGAACGGCAGGTTGTGACCGATGCCCTCGACCTCGAAACCGTCCAGGGCGTCGCCCATGGCCTCGATGGCGGCGTCGCGGTCCTTTCCCCAGGTGCAGAGCTTGGCGATCATCGGGTCGTAATACATCGAGATCTCGCCGCCCTCGAAGACGCCGGTATCGTTGCGGACGATGGTGCCATTGCCGCGCTCGCCCTCCACCGGCGGCCGGTAGCGGCTGAGGCGGCCGATCGACGGCAGGAAGTTGCGATAGGGGTCTTCCGCGTAGAGCCGGCTTTCGATCGCCCAGCCGTTCAGCCGAACGTCCTCCTGGCCGAAGGACAGTCGTTCGCCGGCCGCGACGCGGATCATCTGCTCGACGAGATCGATGCCGGTGACGAGTTCGGTGACCGGGTGCTCCACCTGCAGGCGCGTGTTCATCTCCAGGAAGTAGAAATTGCGGGCGCCATCGACGATGAATTCGACCGTGCCGGCCGAGTGGTAGCCGACCGCCTTCGCCAGAGCGACCGCCTGCTCGCCCATGGCGCGGCGCGTGGCCTCGTCGAGGAACGGCGAGGGGGCTTCCTCGATGACCTTCTGGTTGCGGCGCTGGATGGAGCATTCCCGCTCGCCGAGATAGAGCACGGTGCCATGCGTGTCGCCGAGCACCTGGATCTCGATGTGGCGCGGATCGGTGACGAACTTCTCGATGAAGATGCGGTCGTCGCCGAAGGAGCTTTTCGCCTCGTTCTTCGAGGACTGGAAACCCTCGCGGGCCTCGGCATCGTTCCAGGCGATCCGCATGCCCTTGCCGCCGCCGCCGGCCGACGCCTTGATCATCACCGGATAGCCGATCTGGCTGGAAATCCTGACCGCCTCGTCGGCATCCGCGATCAGCCCCATGTGGCCGGGAACGGTGGAGACGCCGGCCTCCGCGGCCAGCTTCTTGGAGGTGATCTTGTCGCCCATCGCCTGAATGGCGTTGACCGGCGGGCCGATGAAGATGATGCCTTCCTTCTCCAGCGCCTCGGCAAACAGCGGGTTCTCCGAGAGAAAGCCGTAGCCGGGATGCACGGCATCGGCGCCGGTCTTTCGGATGGCGTCGAGGATCTTCTCGATGACGATGTAGGATTGCGAGGAGGGGGCAGGACCGATGTGCACGGACTCGTCGGCCATGCGCACATGCAGCGCATTGGCATCCGCGTCCGAATAGACCGCGACGGTGGCAATGCCCATCGCCTTCGCCGTCTTGATGACCCGGCAGGCGATCTCGCCGCGGTTGGCGATGAGGATTTTCCGTATCATTTGAATTCACTCCCTGCGGTTCAAGCTCCCTTAACCGCTATTCCTTGGCCGCTTTCTTCAAGCCCTTCGCGACGCTCTGCTCGTTGTTCACCTCACCAAATGCTTGCGGAAAATTCTTGCGGGCGAGCGCTTCGTTCAGCTTCAGCTTGGCGAAATAGGATTGTGGATCGAAGCCGCGTTCGGCCGCGAGGATTTCGCGCCCGAACAGGCGGCAGAGACGTTCGCCATCGAGGTTCCCGCGCTCGAAGGCTTCCGTGCCGAAGAACTGCCAGAGCGCCTGAACGAAGCCGAGGTCGGCCAGCGCGACCGTCGGGTCCATGGTGCGATGACGAGGCCAGTTGGTGAGCGGCGTCACCTTGGGGTTTGGCCGCCGCAGCGTGTATTGCCATTGCGTTCCCGGCAGGCCCGGCGGAAAGCCCTGATGCTTGGGCATGAGCGGTTCTTTTGCCATCGCATCACACCTCGAACACGTCTTCGAAGGATTCCGGAAAGCTCTGCCGCGCCACCCTCTCGTCGATCACGAGTAGGGCTTCGTAGGATTGCGGATCGAAACTCTTCTCGGCCGCGACGATCTCGCGGCCGAAGAGGAGGTTGATGCGGGCGGCATCGAGATTGCCCCGTTCGAAGGGTTCGTTCCCGAAATGATGCCAGAGCGCATGCAGGAAGGCGGCGTCGATCCGGTGCTCCTTCGTGCCCGTACGGGCATGCCGTGGCAGTGCCCGGATCGGCGTCACCCCCTTCGGATTGGCGCGCCGGATGGTGAATTGCACGCCCGTGCCCGGCATGCCGGATGGAAAGCCGCGGTGTTTCGTCATGTCGGGCAGGGTTGCCATGCGTATGCTCCTCAGGCCTGGCCGGTCGTCTGGTGGCCGCTCTTGTCCTGTGTCTTCGTGTCGAAATCGGCGGCGTCGTGGCGCTCGTGCAACTGGCTCGAAGGATCGCCGTAGGTGCGGTTGACCATGGCGCCGCGCTGCACGCCGCGCCGCTCGCCGACCTGCTTCGTCCAGCGCTGGACATGCGCATACTCGTCGACGGAGAGGAAGTCGCCCGCGTCGTTATAGGCGTCCTTCTCGGCCAGCCGCCCATACCAGGGCCAGATCGCCATGTCGGCGACGGTATATTCGGTGCCGGCCATGTATTCGTTCTCCGCCAGGTGCCGGTTCAGCACGTCCATCTGGCGCTTCACCTCCATGGCGTAGCGATTGATCGCATATTCGATCTTCATCGGCGCATAGGCGTAGAAATGGCCGAAGCCGCCGCCGAGGAAGGGCGCCGAGCCCATCTGCCAGAACAGCCAGTTCAGCGCTTCGGTGCGGCTGCGCGTCTCCGTCGGCAGGAAGGCGCCGAATTTTTCCGCCAGATAGACGAGGATCGAACCGGACTCGAAGATGCGAAGCGGCTTGCCGCCGTCCTTCGGCGCATGATCCATCAGCGCCGGGATCTTGGAGTTGGGATTGACCTCGACGAAGCCCGAGCCGAACTGATCGCCATCGCCGATCCGGATCAGCCAGGCATCGTATTCGGCGTCCGCATGGCCGGCGCCGAGCAGCTCTTCGAGCATGATCGTCACCTTGACGCCGTTCGGCGTGCCCATGGAATAGAGCTGCAGCGGGTGCTTGCCGACCGGCAGTTCCTTCTCGCGCGTTGGACCGGCGACCGGCCGGTTGATGCTGGCAAAGGCGCCGCCGCTCTCGCTGTCCCAGGTCCAGACCTTGGGCGGCACATAGCCGGCGGGGAGGTTGTTTTCGGGTGGGAATTTGGTGTCGGTCATGAAAATTCGTCCTTCTGATCGGGGGCGTCAGCGGGTGACGGGGAGAATATAGGAAGGGCGTCTTCCACCTGCCGCAGGCTGAAGTCCTTTTGATGCTCCGTTCAACATTATTCAGCCGCCTCCGCCGGCGGCTTGGCGCCGGGATACTTCTTTCCCTTCAGCATCCCCTCGATGCTCAGATCTTCGTCGAGATCGGGCCAGTGAACGCCATAGGGGGACAGCTCGATCCTGTTGCGCTGCTCCGGTGTTGCAGCGAGAAGCGGCGGGTACCACCACAATGGCGTCGACAGGACAGCCCCATCGGCGAATTCCACGACAAGCGCGGTGGCCGTGCAACGGGCATCCTTCGGCTCCAGCAGATCGTCATCGATTTCCAAAGTGCTCATTCCACTTCTCCAGAAATTCTTGCTGATGATCCCTTACGACCTTGAGAAGATCGTTGAGTTCCTGATCGGTACAACGCTTGTTTCGCGCGATCGCAAGTCGCTCGATCCAGATCTTGGTTTCCTTGCGGTCCTTGCGGATATGTACGTGAGGGGGTTCATCACGATCAAGGCTGTAGAATTCAAATCGCCAGCCTCGCCACTCGAACACCTTTGGCATGTTCCCTCCTAAAGCGGGATCGTGTCATGCTTCTTCCAGTGTGTCGTCACCTGCTTGTTGCGCAGCGAGGCGAAGGCGCGGGCGATGCGTTTGCGCGATGAATGCGGCATGATCACCTCGTCGATGAAGCCGCGCTCGGCGGCGACGAAGGGATTGGCGAAGCGCGCCTCGTATTCGGCCGTGCGTCCGGCTATCTTCTCCGCATCGCCGAGTTCGGAACGATAGAGGATCTCGGTGGCGCCCTTGGCGCCCATCACCGCGATCTCGGCCGTCGGCCAGGCGTAGTTGATGTCGGCGCCGATGTGTTTCGAGGCCATCACGTCATAGGCGCCGCCATAGGCCTTGCGGGTGATCAGCGTCACCATCGGTACGGTCGCTTCCGAATAGGCAAACAGGAGCTTGGCGCCGTGCTTGATGACACCGCCATATTCCTGCGCCACGCCCGGCAGGAAGCCGGGAACATCGACCAGCGTCAGGATGGGAATCGAAAACGCATCGCAGAAGCGCACGAAGCGGGCGGCCTTGCGCGAGGAATCGATGTCGAGGCAGCCGGCGAGCACCATCGGCTGGTTGGCAACGACGCCGACGCTCTCGCCCTCGATGCGGATGAAGCCGGTGATGATGTTCTTTGCATAGGCCTCCTGGATCTCGAAGAAGTCGCCCTCGTCGGCAATCCCGGTGATCAGCTCCTTCATGTCGTAGGGCGTCGCGGCGCTGTCGGGGATCAGGCTGTCGAGCCGCATCTCCAGCCGCGACGGATCGTCGTGAAAGGGCCTGACCGGCGGCTTCTCCCGGTTGTTGAGCGGCAGGAAGTCGAAGAGCAGCCGCACCGCCTCCAGCGCCTCGACGTCGTTCTCGAAGGCGGCGTCCGCGACGGAGGATTTCTTCGTATGGGTCGAGGCACCGCCGAGCTCTTCCGCGGTCACGATCTCGTTGGTGACGGTCTTCACCACGTCTGGGCCGGTGACGAACATGTAGGATGAGTCGCGCACCATGAAGATGAAGTCGGTCATCGCCGGCGAATAGACGGCACCGCCGGCGCAGGGTCCCATGATCACTGAGATCTGCGGGATGACGCCCGACGCCTCCGCATTGCGGCGGAAGACCTCCGCATAGCCGGCAAGCGAGGCGACCCCTTCCTGGATGCGGGCACCGCCGGAATCGTTGAGGCCGATCACCGGGGCGCCGACGCGCACGGCCATGTCCATGATCTTGCAGATCTTCTGCGCATGCGTCTCCGACAGCGAGCCGCCGAGCACGGTGAAGTCCTGGGAGAAGACATAGACCTGGCGGCCGTTGATGGTGCCCCAGCCGGTGACGACGCCATCGCCGGCGATCTTCTGGCCGTCCATGCCGAAGTCGACCGCCCGGTGGGTGACATACATGTCGAACTCCTCGAAGGAGTCCTCGTCGAGCAGGACTTCAATCCGCTCGCGAGCCGTCAGCTTGCCCTTGCCGTGCTGGGCGGCGATCCGCGCGTCGCCGCCGCCGAGCCGTGCCTCCGCCCGGCGCCGTTCCAACTCCTGCATCACTGCGCGCATGCGTCCTCCCGAATGTCTTTTTTCTTTTGTAACCGCTTGCGGCGCCGGCGCAAACTTATCCCTGCCGGGAGTATGAATATTTGTCGGCGCTTCGCATCCGCTACCTTGGTATCGACGCCGGCAGGGATTAATTGTGAAAGCGCAAGACAAGGAGAGTTTACGACATGCAGGCGCTGGTTCTGGAAGAAAAGGGTGTGCTCTCGCTGCGGGAGATCGATCTGCCGCTTGCCGTCGGTCCGGGGGATGTGAAGATCGCCATCCACACCGTCGGCGTCTGCGGCAGCGATGTGCATTACTACACCCACGGCGCCATCGGCCCCTTCGTGCTGCGCGAGCCGATGGTGCTCGGACACGAGGCGGCAGGTACCGTGGTCGAGGTCGGCACCGAGGTGAAAGACCTGAAGGTCGGCGACCGCGTCTGCATGGAGCCCGGCATTCCCAATATGTCGTCGCGGGCGACCAAGCTCGGGCTCTACAATGTCGATCCGGACGTGCGCTTCTGGGCGACGCCGCCGATCCACGGCGTGCTGGCGCCCTACGCGGTCCATCCCGCCGCCTTCACCTACAAGCTCCCCGACAGCGTCTCCTTCGCCGAAGGGGCGATGGTCGAGCCCTTCGCCATCGGCATGCAGGCGGCGGCGCGCGCCCGCATCAAGCCGGGCGACCTGGCGGCCGTCATCGGCTGCGGCCCGATCGGCATCATGGTGGCGCTGGCAGCGCTTGCCGGCGGCTGCGCCCGCGTCTTCATCTCCGACCTCAGCGCCGAGAAGCTGGCGATCGCCGGCCAGTATCCGGGGATCGTGCCGGTCAACATCACCGAGCGTCCCTTCGCAGAGGTCCTCGCCGAGGAAACCGGCGGCTGGGGTGCGGACGTCGTGTTCGAGGCAAGCGGCAGCCCGCGGGCCTTCGACGGGCTCTTCGACCTGGTGCGGCCGGGCGGTGCGGTGGTGCTGGTCGGCCTGCCGGTCCACAAGGTGGAGTTCGACGTGGCTGGTGCCATCTCCAAGGAGGTGCGCATCGAGACCGTCTTCCGCTACGCCAATATCTTCGACCGGGCGCTCGAACTGATCGCGTCTGGAAAGGTCGACCTGAAGCCGCTGATCACCGGGACCTTCGACTTCGACCGGTCGATCGAAGCCTTCGAGCGGGCCGCCAAGGGCGATCCCTCGGACGTCAAGCTGCAGATCAGGGTCGGCGAGGGGGCTTGAGGCGTCAGGCCGCGCGGCGGTTGCGGCGCGGCTTCGTCTGCCGCACGGGCAGGGGCACCCGCATGACCATCTCGTCGGCAAACATCCGGGCGTTCTCGCGCGCCTTGTCGAGGTTGCTGACCTGCGTCTCGTCCATTGTGTGGAGCGAACCGCCGCAGTCGAAGACATCGCGGAAGGCCGCGCGCTCGACGATCGGAGTGTTCAGGACATTGACCTGGCGTTGCGCCAGGAGACCCTTGACGGCGAGGAGCGCGCGGGTGGTGACCATCGGGTTGACCCGCGTCAGCACGACCGAATGGGCGACCCGGATGCCGGCCCGCCGTTCCAGGTACTGCAGCAGTTCGAGAACATTGGCGCCGCCCTGGGCGTCCATGGCGCAGCCCTGGATCGGGATCAGCACATGGTCGGAAAGGCCGATGGCGGTGGCCAGAAGCGAGGTGCGTGCGCCCGGCAGGTCGATGATAAAGTAATCCGTCGTCTCGCGGCTGTCGGCGATGTTGCGCTCGATGGTGCTGGTGTTCACGTAGGGGATCACGCCGATCAGGCTGTTCGGCGGTGACAGCTTGTACCAGCGGGTGATCCATTGCTGCGGATCGGCGTCCAGAATGGTGACGCGATAACCTTGTTGTGCGAGTTCGGTCGCGAGCAGCAGAACGGCGGTGGTCTTGCCGGCGCCGCCCTTGGTGTTGGCAAAGGTGATGACTGGCATTTCGGTCCCCAAAGGCGATCCCCGAGCCTGATGCTCCGACCGGACACCCTCATGACGCCGTTGAGCGCAATGTTCCAGAACATGGTTAACAAAGCATGAAGGGGTCGTGCTGGAGCCTAGCGCCGGCGGTCCGCAGCAAGGATCTCGCGCGCGATCTGCTCGAGCGGCACGATGCGGTCGACGCCGCCGCGGGCAATTGCCTCCTTCGGCATGCCGAAGACCACCGAAGTGGCCTCGTCCTGGGCCAGCGTGAAGGCACCGGCCTCGTGCATCTCGAGCATGCCGCGGGCGCCGTCGTCGCCCATGCCGGTCATGATCACGCCCATGGCATTGGCGCCGGCGGAGCGTGCGGCGGATCGGAACAGCACATCCACCGACGGGCGATGGCGGCTGACGAGCGGGCCGGTTCGGACCGAGACCTGGTAGCGGGCACCGCGACGCTCGAGCAGGGTGTGCTTCTCGCCGCCGGGGGCAATCAGCACATGGCCGCGCAGGACCGGGTCGCCGTCGGCGGCTTCCTTGATCTCGACGGCACAGAGGCCGTTCAACCGGTTGGCGAAGGCGGCGGTGAATTTCTCCGGCATGTGCTGGACGATGACCATGCCGGGCGCATTGGCGGGCAGCGCCTCCAGCATTTCCCGCAGCGCCTCCGTGCCGCCCGTGGACGCGCCGACGCAGACGACCATCTCCGTCGTCTTGGCCATGGCGCCGGCCCTGGGCGGCGGCAGCACGGCGTCGGCGGTCAGTCTGGCGCTGGGAGCATCGGCGGGCTTGTAGCGCCGCAGCTTGCCGACCTGCGCCCGCGCCGCCGACTTGACCACGGTGCGGATGCGTTCGCCGCATTCGGCCAGATGGTCGGCCGCACCGATCTTCGGCTTCAGGATCACGTCGACGGCACCCGCTTCCAGCGCCTGCATCAGCGTCTGTGAGCCGGCTTCGGTGAGCGAGGAGCACATCACCACCGGGATGGGGTGCTGGCTCATCAGCTTGCGCAGGAAGGTGATGCCGTCCATCTGCGGCATCTCGACATCGAGCGTGATCACGTCGGGGACGTCGTCGCGGATCTTGCGGGCGGCCATGAAGGGGTCGTTCGCCGTCCCGATCACCTCGATTTCCGGGTCCGCGGAGAGAACCGCCGTCAGCGTCTGCCGGACGCTGGCGGAGTCGTCGACGATCAGTACCCGGATTTTCTTGATCATGAGCTCACACGCGCTTGAAGATGGTATTGGCAACCTGGCGAAGCGGCAGCTCGAGACCCGCGACCGTTTCCGAATGTCCGATCAGCAGGTAGCCCCCCGGCAACAGGCAGTCGCAGAGCCGCGACAGCACCCGCTGCTGCGTCGGCTTGTCAAAATAGATCATCACGTTGCGGCAGAAGATCACATGCATCAGGTCGCCGACCGGATAGGAGGCATCCATCAGGTTAAGCCGCGCAAAGCCGACCCGGGAGCGCAGCTGCGGCGCGATCCGCACCTCGTTGCGTTGGCGGTTGGCCGAGCGCATGACATATCTTTGCATCATGGCCGCCGGCACCGGTTGCAGGAGGTCGGCGGGATAGATGCCCTTGTGCGCCTTCTGCAGCACCTCCGTGGAGAGGTCGGTCGCCAGCACGAAGAATTCGCGCTCCGGCGCCGAAGCCGCCAGGAAATCGGCAAGCACCATCGCCATGGTATAGGGCTCGGCGCCGGTCGAGCAGGCCGAACTCCAGGTTCGAATCCGCCTGTCGCCGAAGGTCTGCAGGATGTCGGGCAGGCCGGTTTCGACCAGATATTCGAAATGCTTCGGCTCGCGGAAGAAGTCGGTCTTGTTGGTGGTGACCGAATCGATCAGGTGCAGCGATTCGGTCGCCAGGCCATCGGCTTCGAAGAGATAATCGCAATAGGCGTCGAAGTTGTCGAACCCGGTGACCCGAAGGCGCCGGCGCAACCGGCCCTCCAGCATCGTCACCTTGTTGGGCGGCATCTTGATGCCGCTGTAGTCGTAGATGTATTTCGCCAGCCGATTGAAATTCCGCTGGCTCAGCCGGTCGTCGAGAGGCTGGCTCTTCGCTGCGATACTCAAATAACGTCTCCGATCAGGCCACACGGGCGGCCGGTGCGACACCGGACAGGGCAGGTCCGGCATCGGAGAACAGCCGGGCGAGATCGACGATGACCACGAAGCTCTGGTCGCGCCGCACGACGCCGGCGATGTAGTCGGAACGCCAGCGGATGCCGATGTCGGGTGCTGCCTCGATCTGTTCCTGCCGGAACGGCACGACCTCGTAGACCCGGTCGGCCACGAGGCCGAGCGCCAGGAGCTTGTCGCCGATCGGCACGTCGAGCACGAGGATGCGGGTGTGCGGGGTCTTCACCGTCGCGCTCATCCCGAGCCGCAGGCGCAGGTCGATCACCGGCACGCCCTGGCCACGCACGTCGCGCAGGCCGAGCAGATAGTCCGGCCCGTGCGGGATCTTGAAGGCATCCTCGTGGTCGAGGATTTCCCGGACAACCCCGACCGGCACGGCGAAGAGTTCCTCGCCGAGGCTGAAGGTGACGAATTGAAGTTCTGCGGATGGTGCGGTCATGGTTATGCGCTCTCCCTGAAGTCTGCGTCTTCCGAATCCGGACCGCCCATCGACAGGTCCAGCGCGAAGCCCTTGGCGCGGGCCTGCTGTGCCATCACCGACTGGTCGGGCTTGTGCGCCTTGACCGCTGGACGAGCGGCCGGACGGGGCATGGACTGGCCGGGTGTCCTGGGCTGTGCCAGCGGTGCGACCTTCGCACTCTTCCCGGTCGAGGTGTCGACGCGGAAGAAGGCGATCGACGCCTGCAGTTCTT
>NZ_JMQK01000046.1:0-13204 GCF_000705355.1 Pseudorhizobium marinum | reverse complement strand
GGAACTGGCAGGATCACATCAACGTCTACGGTCCCGACAACCACCTGCGCCTGACCGGCAAGCACGAGACCGCGCCGTGGAACAAGTTCTCCTACGGCATTGCCGACCGCGGTGCGTCGATCCGCGTTCCGCACTCCTTCGTCAACAACGGCTACAAGGGCTATCTCGAGGATCGCCGCCCCAACTCCCAGGGCTGCCCCTACCAGATCGCGTCCGTCGTCCTGAAGACGATCGCCGAAGTGCCGACGGCCGACTACGCCAAGAGCGCTGCCTGATTGCCCGGGGCGAGGCCGTCGTCGGCTTCCGGGCCACGCCACCGGCTTCGCCCCACGCACACGCGCGCCGTATTGATCCTGGCCTGTCGGGGGCCTATCCCTCACGCCACGCAAGACCAACCACGCGAGCAACGGCGGGACGGCCAGCTATAGCCAGGCTCCTGCCCAAGTAGATCTGCTCAACCGCAACCGTTGCGATCGCATCCCGTCTTCCGCCCACAGCAGGCGGGATACGATTGTAACAGTATGTCCCGTTTCAGAAACAGTAGGACATCACGAACGCTCCAAGACGGATCGCGCCTGACGCAGTGTCCGGCGATAAAGAGGAACGTTCGAATGGATACTTCTGCAAATGAAATTGCTGCCGTTCATGGCTCCGGCGGTGACTGGATGGAAGTCACCCCCGGCGAGGTTTTCAAGATTCGCACATCTGCCACCGAGACAGATGGGATCTACACGATACTGGAGATCATCGCCGAACCTCGTAACGGCGTGCCGATGCATGTGCATGCGAACGAAGAGGAATGCTTCGTCGTTCTTGAGGGCAGCCTTCATCTCACCCAGGGCGAAGACAGGCTGAACCTGTTGGCCGGTGATGTGGCGACAGTCAGGAGGGGCACTCCGCATGCATGGTGCAATCTGTCTGATCGACCTGCGCGGTTCTTGGTTATCTTCTCGCCTGGAGCCATGGAGAAGACATTCAGGCGTATCGGTTCGATGAAGGCCGCCGATTTCTCGGCGATCTCAGAGTCGGCCGAAAGCGATGGCTCCACCATTGTCGGACCTCCGCCCTACGGGAACATCTACTCCGTCCTGTCACCTCGGCCAAGGCCTTGATCCTGCACAGCTTGCGAAGACAGTGAGAGCATTTCCCGCTCACTGGACATTCTCGATCTGTCGGCCGAGTTCGCACCCTGAGGCTGCGGCATCAGCCGTGTCTGTCGGGCGAACTCGGCCGCAAGTGGATGGCAGCGCCTGGTCAGGCGCGGCGGGAGGCTCAGCCCCCCTGCCTGGCCAGCATCACGCCGGGCGGCGACTTGGCCTTGTCCTGCTTGCCCTCCAGCAGCGTCAGACGGAGCAAATTGGAGATGGCTTCTGCGATCGTGATCAGTGCATCGCGCTCCTCGTGCTTCAACGAGCGCGGCACGACATCTATGATACAGATCGATCCCAGAGCAAACCCCAGCGGATCCCGAACCGGCGCCCCGGCGTAAAACCGGAAGCCGTAAGGTTCATCAAGGGTCGGATTGCTTTTGTATGTCTCGTCCCGGCTCAGATCCTCGATCACGGTGAGCTCATTGGCAACGAGCGTCTCGTTGCAGAAGGCCCAGTCCCGCGACGTGCTTTCGCCGTCGAAACCCACTCGGGATTTGAACCACTGCTGATCCTTCGTAATGAGGGTGAACATCGCGATGGGCGCACGCGTGACATAGGCAGCAAGACGCACGAGACGGTCGAAGCGGCTGTCTGCGCTGGACCCGACAAGGGCAGATCGCCTGACGGCCTCCAGACGGGCATCTTCGTTCCATGGCAGGCCGAATGATGAACCATCATCCGTGTCGCGCAGTCTTGCCTTCAGAAGATCGACGACTGCGGTACTCATGGCCGAAACGTCGGACAGCATCTGCATTTTGACACGGTTCTCTCCCTGCCCGGCCATCGAGCCGACGCCCTTGCCGATCATCGCAAGAATGAGAGTTTGTCTGTAGCGCGGATCGCCGCTGATCGCGGCAACAAGGGCTTTGCGCTCTCCATCCTCGGCATTCTCCACGATCAGCAACGTGGGTGGCGCGGGTTCGAGCAATGTTCTCAATGCGTCTGCGTCTTCCGTAACATCGATGAGCAGGCCGGAGCCGGGAAGCCCGACCTTGCCCCACTCCGCCCCTCGGCCCTGGCCGGCAAGGACGACCGCGTTAGCGCCCAGATCCAATGGCACCCGCGCCGGTTCTTCGATGAGGTCGAGAACAGCCTGGCGCGGAATCCGTCGATGTCCTCCAGGTGTCTTCCAGGATGGCAATTGACCGCTCTCCACCCATAGCTGTGCCGTGCGAACGGAAACGCCAAGCAACTCTGCGGCATCCGCCGTCGTCAGGATATCTTTCATCATGTGCCCCAATGCAGTGGGCACAAATATAGGAAAAATCAGAAAATCTGCAAGAAGCGGAACCTGGTCGGAGGTTTCGCAAGCGCGCGATTGTGCCCGGCCTGCACATGGCGCAGGAGCCGAGCGTCCATCGACTTGAAGATGAGATGCAACTCATCACAGCGGTGAAAGGCGGAAGGGCTCGATGGCCTCCCGCCTTTCATTTCATATCACATGGCCGCCAGGGTCTTCGCAGCGTCGTCGATCGTGTCTGCAATTTCCTGGGCGCGGGTGATGAAGAGGGCATGACTGCCGGAAACCTTGGTGATCTTGGCGCCAATTCGTTCGGCCATATGCACCAGCATCGCCTGATCGAACGCCTTGTCTTCCGTCGCGATCACAGCCCAGCTCGGCTTGCTGCGCCATGCGGCGTTCTTCAGCTTCGTGCTGAAGACGGACATGTTGATCGGCACCTGGGAGTCGCGCAGGAAGGCGGCCTGCTCATCGCTCACGTCATGGGCGAAGCCCTGCTTGAACATGTCCGGCTTGACGAAACCGAAGCCGTCTTCCCCGATCTCGAGCACGAATTCTGGCGTCGGGGCAAAACCTTCGTACTGTTGAGCGGTCGTTTCACCAGCGTCCGGCGCCAGCGCCGACACATAGACCAGACCCGAGACCTTCGGATGCACACCCGCTTCCGTGATCACGGTACCGCCCCAGGAGTGCCCGACAAGGATCGTCGGACCGCTCTGGAGGTCGAGCACGCGGTTGGTGGCATTGACGTCGTCTTCGAGCGACGTGAGGGGGTTCTGCACGATCTGCACGTGATAGCCACGTTTCGTCAATTCATCGTAGACGCCGCGCCATCCGGCTCCGTCCGCGAAAGCACCGTGCACGAGAACGACGTTTTTCACGGGAGCGGCGACGGCAATTGTCGGCGCAACCATCGCAAGCGCCAGGGTGGTCGCGCTGGCCAGGGTGAGGGCGAGTTGGGTCAGTTCCATTGTCGTTTTCCTTGTTCAGAGTTGTACATGGCCGGTTGAAAATGTCCTCCTTGCCGGGCAACGGGCGGGGGGATCGTTGCCCGGCTGGAGGTCGCTGAAGGAGCCTGTGTGGGAGGGGACATGAGGCCGTCAGTCAGCCTCTGTAGAATTGCAGGTCGTCCGGGCGACGCATATCGTCCTTCCGTCTCGCCCGGCTATCCAATGGTATTAGCGCGCTAGTCCATCTCGGTAGTCTCGGCGACGGCGCGGGTTCAGCAGCCTTTCGACAAGCGGGGCTGCGGCGGTGCGGAGGCGACGGTCGATTGGGGATTTCGTCGACAGGACAGGTCTAGCCAGCCCCCCAGGAGAGCGTCACGATTTCGATATGGCGGCCAGGATGAATGGCTTTAGCCGTTGAACGTAAGATCTTCCCGATGTCCGCCTCTCGACGCTTTGTCGATCTGACATCTCGAAATGCCGATGTCTTTCAGCAGGTAGTCCGGCATGTTCCGCATCGTCTCCACAGCCTTCCGTCTCCTCCGCCAGCAGTGAAACCAGCTGAGGAGACCTCCGTTGCGCTTTTTGTCACTCGGCCCATGTGCTGGCCGTTTCAGCAATTGTTGCAGACCTTTGGTCATCTGTGTCCCACGTGTTGATATGCACTTGGGGCCATTGGCTTGGCCTGTGCCTTTGAACTGGACGCGACGATGCATTGCGGGTGGCGCAAGAGTGTTTCAGGACAGGGAAAACTGCTTACGAATGGAACGAAGTCCGGCGGCACGGCCTGGCCGCCGAAGACCGGATCGTGCTTTGACCCGGCTCGATCGACCCAGGCAGGGAAACGGCGTTGACCAGCAGATTCTTGCTGACCTGCTGGAGCTGGATCCGATTGTCGGTAACACCACCGTATAATTTCCGTGATGGCCGAAGCATGCGATGGATGAGCCAATTGCTCTCAATGCCGAAAAGGCCAGTCAGATGCCGGCGTCACGGAATGTGCATATCGCAGTCATCGATGACGACGACTCCTTCCGCCTTGCGGCAGAATGGCTGATCAAATCGCTCGGATACCATGTGGCCGGTTATGAGTCCGCAGAGGCGTTTCTGGGCGTGCCTGCCCCACGGGCCGCCGACGTCATAATCTCAGACATCCAGATGCCAGGAATGACGGGCATCGAGATGAAGCAAAAGCTGAATGAGGAGGGACACGAAGTTGCCGTCATCTTTGTATCGGCGCAAGCCGATCCAGCCCTGCTTCGTCGTGTGAGCGAGTGTGGTGGCCTGGCACTTCTGCAGAAGCCATTTCACGGACAGATTTTGATCGACGCCATACATCGCGCGATCGGGGATCCGTCACCAGGTTGATGCAGGTGCCAAGCCGACCTTTCGAACCAGTCTGGAGGAAGATTGACGGACGCGAGCTTGCGCCGCCTGGATTCAAAGGTCGGCCATAGCCCGGCGACTGCGTCGCCAGGCTGCCAGTTTCGAAGACGGTTCGAGCGAGGTCTCGACCGGAGCAAGGGCCGGCCGAACCGGGGCCGATTGCTTACACGGTCGGAACGGTGCCGCCATCGATGACATATTCTGCACCGGTGATGGATGCTGCCCGATCCGAGGCAAGAAAGGCGATCAGATTGGCAACCTCTCCCGGCTTGGCGGGCCGTCCAAGCGGTATTCCTCCGAGACTGTCCATGATAATCTTCTTGCCGCCTTCGTAGTCGGTGTTGGCCTGAGCCGCCAGCCGCTCGGCCAGGTGCACCGATCCTTCGGTCTCGATCCAGCCTGGAGAGACGCGCATCACGCGAACGCCGCTCGGAGCCACTTCCTTCGAAAGCGCCTTGCTGTAGGTGGAAAGGGCCGCTTTTGCGGCGGCATAGGCAGTGGTCGACTCCGGCAGAGGGAGGATGCTCTGGATGGACGTCACATGAATAACGACACCATGGCCCTGCGCCACCATCTGAGGCACCAGCAATCTGTCAAGCCGGACGGCAGGAAACAGGTTGGTGTTGAGTTCATTTTCCCATTCTGCGTCATCAAGGGCAGCAAAACCACCGCCTGGAGCAGAGGAGCCGCCCAGCATGTGGACAATGATGTCGGCGCCTCCGAGGCGATCGTTCACGGCATCCGACACCGCAATGGCGCCCTCCGCCGTTTTCAGGTCAGCGGCGACGAAAAGGTCTTCCGGCAAGGACTCCGGACGAGACCTGGCCGTCACGAGCACACGTGCCCCGAGGCTGCGGAAGAGATCCGCTGTCGCCCCACCGGTGCCCTTGGTGCCGCCGGTGATCAGCGCGCGCTTCCCTTCCAAGTTCAGGAACCCGGTCATGCGCCAATCTCCAGCTGTGCAATCTTGCCCTGTTCCACAATGAAGCGGAAACGAAGCTTCGCGGGGCTGTTGGGGAAGTTCCCGCTGACGGTCGCGAGGACGGAGATCCCCTCCCCGTCGTTGGCAGCACTGATCGGCTGTGCCGTGTGACTGTACTTTTGCTTCGCCTCGAGCCACCAACGGCGGATGGGCTCGAGACCCTGATACGTGGCACCTTCGTCGTGCACCACCGCGGTTTCGGAAAATGCGCCGACCAGGGCCTCAGCATCGCTGGACTGGTCGGCATCGAAATAGGTTTTAACGGAGTCTGGCAGGTTCATCGGCGTCATCCTTATTTAGATCCCGCAGTGAAATTAGCACTTGACCATTATTATTATAACCGGGACAAAGCTGCATGACGTATTGCGAATACCGGGACAATGGAACGCGCTTCTCTGGATGATCTCACCGCCGTCATAACCATCGCACGGAAAGGTACCTTTCGAGCGGCGGCGGTCGAGCTGGACATGTCGACGACGGCCCTCAGTCACGCGATCGCGCGGTTGGAAGCAAACCTGGGGGTGCGACTGTTCAACCGGACGACCCGCAGCCTCTCGCTGACAGGTGCCGGAAGGATCTTTGTCGAGCAGGTGGGGCCAGCGCTTCAGGACGTCCGCGGCGCCTTGGATGCGGTTCGCTCCGAGCGTGACACCCCCTCCGGGACTTTGCGCATCAATGCGGCACCTTTCGCCGCGCAGGAGATCCTTTCTCCTCTCGTGGTCGAGTTTCTTCGTCGCTACCCGGACATGTCCGTGGACCTGGTCACCGAAGGGCGGCTGGTGGATATCGTGGCCGACGGTTTCGATCTGGGTGTGCGCGTCGCCGGACTGGTTCCGAGCGACATGATTTCGGTATCGCTTGGTCGACCGCAACGTTATGCCGTCGTCGGCTCTCCCGACCACTTCGCCCGTCATCCGAAGCCCTTGGTGCCTCCCGACCTCCTCAAGCACGATTGTATCCGGGTGCGCCTTCCGGGGGGCGCCCTGTTCAGATGGCGTTTCGAGAAGGACGGTGAGACGGTTCAGCTCGACGTTGAGGGGCCTATCATTCTGGACGAGGCACATCTTGCACGGGCAGCCGTGATGGAAAACATGGGCATCGGTTATTTCATGGAGCAGACCGTCATCGAAGATGTCGCGGCCGGCCGCCTCATCCGCATCCTCGATGACTGGACACCGGCCTTCCCGGGCATTTGCTTGTACTATCCCAACCGCCGGAACCTCACGGTCGGCATGAAGGAATTCCTTGCATTGGCACGCCGCCATGCGGCGGAAGCGTCCCGGACCGGATCGACCATCGAGGCAAAGGGACCATCTGGCTGACGGCGACGAATTGCAGCACCTGTCGTGTTTCGCGGTGTCGGCAATTGAAGAACGAGTTCATGCAGGATGCAGCGGAGGAGGGTTGGCGTACGCCGCAGCTTGGCTTCGCTCCGTATCCGGAAGTTCCTTCCGTCATGTTCTCGTCAGAACATCTGCACCTATCGAAGTCTGCTTTCCCACCGACCGGTCGTGGTTACGTCGGCGTCGAAATAGTACCCCACGCTCCTTTCGGTTTTGATCAAATCTGGTTTCGAAGGATTGGCTTCCAGCTTGCGACGAAGCCTCAGGATCAAGACATCGATGCTGCGGTCAAAGATCTCCTCATTATGAACCCGACTTGCCGACAACAATTGCTCGCGCGAGAGCACGCGCTTCGGAGATTGCAGGAAGGCGACGAGCAGATTGAACTCGCCCGCCGTCAGCTTGACCTCCCGACTTTCTGCGAAGACAAGCTTCCTCAGGCTCACATTCAGCATCCACTGCCCGAAAGAATAGATCCTGCGGTCCTTCTTGACGTCAGGGCCCGGCCGTTCCCTGACGGCGCAGCGGACGCGGGCGAGAAGCTCCCTGGTGCCGAATGGCTTGGTGATATAATCGACGGCCCCGAGCTCCAGACCGATCACCTTGTCTGCCTCCTCCAGACGATCGCCGCTGATGATGATGATGGGGGAACTGGAGGTGCTTGAGAGCTTTCTCACGATATCCAGACCGTCTTCGTGGCCAAGATTGAGGTCGACGATCATCGCATCGACAGTGTCCGATGCGAGGATGGGAGCCAGTTGCTGGCTCCCGCTGATTCCCGTGACCCTGAAGGCGTGTTGCGTGAGATAGTCGACCAGCAGGCTTCTGATCCCGGCATCGTCGTCAATTACGAGTACATGCTTCATCGCTCTTCTCCAGGTCATCCAGAAGTCTGAACGCGCCAATGCACTCGGTGACGGACAGTGGCCGCGAGATGCCCCACATCATCTGCGACTATGTTCGTGGCGGGTCCTTGCTCGTTCAAACCCGCGTTTATATCAGTTTCTAAATTATCACAATTATCATATTTAGCATTTCATGGTCGCGCGTAGTATATGGAGAGAGACTCCCGTTCGTAATGAGCGGTTATGCGAGCTCCGACCTGCATGATCGGTCATGTGCCAAGGCTTTCTCAGCAAGCGACAAACAGGCCGTCGGACGGGTCACGGCCGCGCAAGCCCACGACCTCCACGGGCGAATGGTCAACTCTCTGTGAGACTGATGTTCTCACGCGTTCATTGGCGGCCGCCGGGAACTCAACCGGGAGACCCCGCCTCAGACTGTCCTGAGCGGCAGTCCTGGTCCTGGAGCTCGCCGGCGGAAGCGAGGTTCAGGTCGATAAGGGACACCCGGGTTGCCAGCAGCAGGAAGTCACCGTCTCTGGCCTTGGCCACCGCGATTCCAAATCGGCCCATCGCCTCGGCATCGACAGGGAACTCGTCGGCCAGGATTTGAAAAGGTCCTTTCTCCCGGAACTCCCGCGGATCCGTCTTCCAGATCCAGTAGTCGTGAGGCAGCAACCCGTCGCTGATCCGTTGCCAGCGGTGGCTGTTGAACTCCAGCCGGTCGAGTGTGGCGCGCACGTCGGGAGAAATACAGGCAATGTGGATATGGAGATGGTTCTGGGAGCGGCCGTAGCGCGAGTTCACGGCCAGCGAGATGTCGGCATCGGAAAGATTGGGCTCCTGGGCGGAAACATGATGGCGGTTCTGCCAGGCCCACCAGAAATAGTTCGGCGTGGTGGGCTCGAGCAGGCTGGCGTCTTCCACCCCGGAGATCGATAGGGTTGGCAGAAGAAGGTAGTGATGGGAGCCTTTCCTGTCCCTCAGGACCGCATAGCCCTGATCCTGATCGACCTTGAGGCACGGCTCGCTGACGGCACCGCGAGCCGATCGGATCCCGCACTGGTCAACCAGGATCCGTGCCAGCGCATCGGCATCGGGCCGAAGTGTGAGAAATAGCGCGCCGAACACCGCTATGGATGCGGCCGCTGCGAAAAACGCGGTCCGGGCCGCCATCATCGCGACCCCCGACCTGCGTATGAAGCCTTCACAAGGTCCGCCGCCCGCTCCCCGATGACGACGCAGGGTGCCATGGTGTTGCCGACCGGAATTTTGGGCATGATGGATGCGTCGGCGATGCGCAGGTTGTCGATACCATAGACACGCAGTTGGGCATCGACGACCGACATGGCATCCCGCCCCATTTTCGCGGTGCAGGACTGGTGCCAGAAGGTGACCGCCGAATTGCGAATGAAGCGCTCCATTCCGGCGCGGTCGCGCTGGAGCGGGACCGCCTCGCGCTTCACGAGCGGCGTAAACAGATGGCTGTTGCCGAGCTCGCGGCAAAGCTCCACCGTCCGGAAGGCGGCGGCCATGTCTTCGGGCTCGGAGAGGGAGTTTGGCTCGATCAGGATCGGGTCAGTCGGACCGGCCCCCGTCAACCTCAGCTGGCCCCGGCTTTTCGGCTGCGCCAGGCCCGCAAACATGGACCATCCATGGTCCGGTGCCGCTATCCCGACTTCCGGCGGTGAAGGCACCGCGAATTCCAGTTGGCATTGCAGGATGTCGGGCACGGACAGACGGGAATCGCTCTTCCAGTAGAGGACTGCCTCGCAACCGCCACCCCCGACCTCCTGTGGCTGGAGATACTCCCAGGTGCAGCCGAATGCGATATGGTCCTGGTGGTTCTGCCCCACACCCGGCAGGTTCTGCACGATCGGAATGCCATGTCGGTGCAGTTCAGTCTCTGGTCCGATGCCGGATTGCATCAGGACTTTCGGAGTGTGCACGGCGCCCAGCGACAAGATGACATCAAGAGCGGCGTCGAACCGCAAGACCTGCCCGTCCACGACCGCCTCGACGCCGACCGCCGTCTTGCCTTCAATGATCAGGCGGGTGACGAGCGCCCCGGTCAGAACCGTCAGGTTCGGCTTGTGCATCTGCGGGTAGGTGTAGGACCTGAAAACAGATTGCCGCTTGCCGCCGCGAATGAGCAATTCGGCAATGGCCGCCCCGCCTGGACCTTCCATCATTTCCCCGTTTGCACTGCCGAATCTGGGAATCCCCATCAGACGGGCGGCTTCGACGGTCGCCTCTGCCAGCGGCTTTGGTGAGGATGGCTGAGCGATGTGAACCGGCCCGCCGGCACCACGGCGCAGCGGATCGGCGCCGCCCTGCCAGTCCTCGATCCGGCGATAGTAGTTCAGGACCGAGTCGTATCCCCATGCCGGATCGCTAGACTCCTCGGCAAAGCAATCCCAGTCCGCCTTGTGGCCCCGAGCCCAGACCATCACATTGATGCTCGACCCACCACCCAGCACCCTGCCCATGTTGAGCGGCAGCCGGCGCCCGTTCAAATGGCCCGAGGGTTGCCCCTCGAACGCCCAGTCGCGGCAGGATCCGAGGTTGAGCGGCCATTGGCCGGGCTCGACGATGGTTGGGGATGCGTCGTCGCCGCCCGCCTCGAGGAGCAACACATTGACATCCGGATCTTCTGCAAGACGGCCCGCCACGACCGAGCCGCTGGAGCCCGATCCGCAGACGATGACGTCGAACGACGTCCGCAGTTCGGCGCGCAACCGCGCCTGGTTCTCCTGAACTTCACGGGCGAAATTCGATTCTTCGATATGGGGCATTGGTACGCGACCTCATTGCGATGTGGACGCCTCCGTTTCGAAGGCGAGCTGGCGGTTACATCTCCTGAGGATGTGTTTCCCGCCGATGTCGAATGAGGGTGTTTGGATTTCATTTGCAGCGCGGGGACTGCTCCAGCGCATCAGCGTTTCAAGCACCAGACCTTCTGTCTCATATTTATCAAAAATGATTTATTTGATAAATTTGAAATCCACGTTATTGCTGTTCTCACCCAACGTGTGAGGATCAGATGAATACCGAGCTTTCCTTCGAACAGGCCCCATCCCCTGCCCGAGACATTCCTGTATTGACCACTGCGGAGTTGGAGGCAGACCCGCACAAGGCGTTCCGGCGCTTGCGGACAGCCCATTCCCTGGCGGAACACGAGGCCGGGGGATATTTTGTTCTTCGCCACGCGGACGTCATGCGGCTCGGCCAGGATCGCCGCCTGCAAGCAACCGAGACAGCCATTCCCCGGCAACGCGGCCTGACCGAAGGACCGCTTTTCGATATCTTCCAGGACGGCATGTTGATGAGCAACGGCGCCGTGCACGGAAGCCGCCGCGCGCCCATGTCTCGTGCCCTTGCGGGGCGCTTGATTGAGCGCGTGAGGATACATGCCAGGGACGCTTCCGAGGCCCTCATTGCGGGCTTTCAACGAGCCGGGCAGGCTGAATTCGTGGATCAGTTCGCCGCTCGGCTGCCTGTCTACACCCTGGCACGGATGCTCGCGGTGCCCGAGAAGGACCATCCCTCGTTCGCACGGCATGTTCTTCAGATGAGCAGGTTCTTCAGTCCGAGCTTTACGGATGGCGATCTGCAGGCGTGCACGGCAGCGGCTGAAAGCCTGTACGCCTACCTGGAGGAAATGCTGCATGAGCGGCGGCAAAGACCACGGGACGACCTTCTCTCCGATCTCCTGACAGCGGCGGCGGACGAGGGCGTGCTGTCCGAACGCGAGGTCGTGGCGCAGGTGGTCCAGCTCATCGTCGGCGGAACCGAGTCGGTCCGCGCTGCAATTGTCGTCCAGACCTATCTTCTTCTTCTGAACCGCAATCAATGGAAGGCGGTATGTGATTTCCCCGAACTGGTGCCGGCTGCCGTCACCGAAGCCATGCGTTTCGAACCCGGTATCGCAGGTGTGGTCAGAGTTGCCGTGGAGGCCATCGATCTCGATGAGGTCACGATCCCTGCCGCTTCGCTGGTCGTGCTCTCGACGATGTCGGCCATGCGGGATGAACATGTTTATGCGCAGCCCGACGTGTTCGACATCCATCGGGAACAGGCATCAGGCCTGCACTCCGTCTTTGGCGTAGGAGCCCATCGGTGTGTCGCAGATGCATTGGCCCGGGCCGAGCTGGAGGAATGCCTGCAGGTGCTGACGCGGCGACTTCCGCAACTGCGGCTGGAAGAGATACCGGTCCTGAAGGGATATATGTTCACCCGCGACCCCACGTCCATGTGTGTCTCCTGGCCGACCTGACATCTGTTGCCCGGTCTGGACAGGCTTCGACCGCCGCTCATCGGTGATGGTGACGGCGGATCTGCCTGCCTGGCGCATCGGTTCTTGAGCCTGTCTTACAGATCAAAGGAGAAGCCGCTCTTCTGTAACGCCAGGCAAACATTGCCGGGCGATTTAGCAGCATGAGCATCAGGATCTTTCTTGGGATCGGGGCAATGGTTGCCCTGCGTAGGCGAAAGCTGCCGATAGAGGATGACGCAGGCCTGGAGGCCTTCGATCTTCTGGCGGGTTGGCGCGGTGCGACCGCGCCTTGCGGCTCCCTCGATAGGGTCGAGACAAAGATGCTCGCTGGTAGAATGTCAGGAGGTGATCCCAGAACAGGACTCCAAGGGCGATGGCCCAGATGAACAGGTCGGAATGCGTATTCCTCTATACGATCGTATACCGCCCGTAGCCCATAGATATCATCTACCCGTCCGCTCGTTCAGTATGATCGGGAGAGGGAAATGGTAAATTACATCCATCAACGGTGAGACAAACACCGGGGATGGCAGGGAGCAGCTGCTTCCAGAGCGGGCAAGCCGCTTGGATAGCAGCGCGTCAACTGGTCGATCTGACGAAGAGCGCCTTTCCCATCGCATCGTCGGATCAGCATGATCACGAAAAACGAAGCAGGTTCACAGGCAATGCAGAACGACCATCTTCCTTATCGTGATAATTTTAACGGCGACATGATTCCAGCGGAAGCATGGATGCCAAACCCCAAACCCGCGCAAGACGCGCATCAGACAAGGATTGAAACCATGAAGTCGATGACCACCATGACCGCCATCGTTTTCGCCGCTTTGGCATCCGTACCGGCTCTGGCCAGCGAAGGTGACTACTACGAAGGTGTCGCCCGGCAGCAGCTTGCACCGTCCACCGTCGACCGCAGCTTCGGCTATACCGGCTCGATCTCGGGCGCCTCTGCAAAGGTCGGTCGCCAGGAAATGCCGACGATCAACAGCGGCGACTATTTCGAGGGTGCCGTACGCCCGAACTGATCGCTGTTCATTCAA
>NZ_JMQK01000045.1:0-13540 GCF_000705355.1 Pseudorhizobium marinum | reverse complement strand
CTACGCGCTCTTTGCCTGGTGGCGGATCTTCATCGGCACGGCGGGCCTCCTCGGATTGCTGCTGTTTCGATGATCCAGCCTAACCCCGGTCGTCCCGGCCGTGGTAGAAGAAGAGATCATAGCCGGCCAGGGCAACGGTAACGGCGACGAGGATCGTAAGGTCCAGCCGCGGCACTTCCCACAGCAGAACGCCGAGGAAGCCGCAGAGCACGAGAAATCCGAAAAGAGCAAGAAGGCGGTCTGGCATCAGGCGGTCCTTTCGGTCATGTCGGCGAGGGCAGAGCAGCGAGTTGGAGATGGAAGAGGCGGCAGCCGTTCGCCGCCTCTCGTGGATCCGTCAGCGGCCATAGAACAGCTCCGGCAGGTAGAAGACGATCTGCGGGAACATGTACATCAGCGCCATGCAGATGAAGACCATTCCCACGAAGGGCAGTACGCCCTTGAAGATCTGCGTCAGCCGCACCTCCGGCGGCGCTATCCCCTTCAGATAATAGGCCGACATCGCCATCGGCGGCGTCAGGAACGAGGTCTGCAGGTTGAGCGCCACCAGGATGCCGAAGAACAGGGGATCGATGCCGAACATGTCCAGCAGCGGCAGGAAGATCGGCACGAAGATGATGATGATCTCCGACCACTCCAGCGGCCAGCCCAGGAGGAAGATGATGAACTGCGCCAGAAGCAGGAACTGGAATGGCGTCAGGTCGAGGCCTCGCACGAACTCCGAGATGATCTGCTCGCCGCCGAGATAGGAGAAGACGGACGAGAAGGTGTAGGAGCCGACGAAGAGCCAGCAGACCATGGCGGTCGTCCTGACGGTCAGATAGACGCTCTGCCGCATCCGCTCCCAGGTCATCGCGCGGTAGGCGACGGCAAGGATGATGCCGCCAAGCGCGCCGATCGCGGCCGCTTCCGTCGGTGTGGCCAGCCCGAAGAGGATCGAGCCCAGCACCGCGAGGATCAGGATGGCCAGCGGCAGGAACGATGTGACGATCATCCCCATCAGCTTCAGGAAGGGCACGTCCGGAACCTCTTCGGCCGTCGGCTTCGGCGCAATGCTCGGCTGCAGAATGGAGCGGCCGACGATATAGACCAGATACAGCCCGACCAGCGTCAGCCCCGGCAGCAGCGCCGCCGAATAGAGCCGCACGATCGATGTCCCCGATGCGGCCGCGTAGACGATCAGCATGATCGACGGGGGGATGAGAATGCCGAGCGTGCCGCCGGCGCAGATGATGCCGGTGGCGAAGGAGTGGTCGTAGCGCGCCTTGAGCATGGCCGGCAGGGCGAGCAGTCCCATCAGCGTCACGACGGCGCCGACGATGCCGGTGGCCGTGGCAAACAGGGCGCAGGTGATCAGTGCCGCAACCCCCATGGAGCCGGGCAGGTTCTTCGACGCAATGTTCAGCGTGCCGAACAACCGGTCGACGATATTGGCGCGCTCGACGATATAGCCCATGAACAGGAACAGCGGCACCGCCGTCAGGACGTCGTTGGCCATCACCGTATAGGTCTGGTTGATGAACAGGTCGAAGACGCGGTTGTTGAAGAGGCCTTCGATCCAGAGGGTCGTGCTGTCCCACCAGCCGGCGGTTTCATCCAGCCGGTTGAACGAGCGCCACATGCGGCTCGGCTCGTAATAGGCGTAATAGCCAAAGCCGATGCCCATCGCCATCAATGTAAATGCGATGGGAAATCCGAGGAAAACGATGAAGATGAAGAGACCCAGCATAAACAGGGCGACTTGCGGGTCGGTCATGCCGTCTCTCCTGTGGTCTCGATACGCTTGTCCTTGATCAGCATGGTTTCCGTTTCTTCGACGTCGGCCTCCGCTTCGATCCACTCGTTGTCGCGAATGCAGCGGATGCAGCGGAACACCTGGGCGATGCCCTGGATGAACAAAAGGATGCCGGCGGCCACGATCACCATCTTGAACTGGTAGATGGGAATGCCGGCCGGACTGTTGACGCTGACTTCGCCATAGCCCCAGGAGCGGGATGCATATTTCCAGCCGGCGAAGATGAGCGCGGTGACGCCCGGGAAGAAGAAAATGAGGTAGAGGACCAGGTCCACGGTGGCCTGCGTCCGGGGCTTCCACAGGCGGTAGAGGAAGTCACCGCGCACATGTCCACCGCGCGACAGCGTATAGGCGCCGCCCATCATGAAGAGCGTGCCGTACATGATGAAGGAAACATCGAGCGCCCAGGGCGTCGGACGCCCGAGGATGTAGCGAACGAAGACCTCATAGCTGGTGCCGAAGGTCATCAGCACGATCAGCCAGGCGAACGCCTTGCCGAACCAGGCAGACAGCGCGTCTGCGAAGCGAATGAATGCAACCATCGATGCGTGCGTCTTTCGGTTGAGGGAAATGCGGCAGGGGCGGGGCCCCTGCCGAGATCAAGACATGCAATCGAGAGTGTGGTTCAGAGCTTCAGCTTGTCCGGGAAGTAGTGCTGATAGGCGAGCGTATAGTCGGGCGAGGCCATCAGCTCGAAATAGGTGACCCGTTCCACCCAGGCGCGCTGGCTGTCGAGGACACGCTTCATGAACTCGTCCTTCTCCAGCTCGACAATCAGACCATCCCAGGCCTGGATCTGCGCGTCGAGGATCGCCTGCGGTGTGCGGTGGACGGTGACGCCTGAATCATTCTCGAGCTTGCGAAGATCGGCCGAGTAGTTGTCCATGGCCGACGCCGTGTTTGCCGTGGATGCCGCCTCGACGGCGTAGCGGACGATGGCCTGCAGGTCCGGCGCGAGATCCTCGTAGAATCCGCGGTTGAACAGGAACTCGAAGGACTCCGACGCCTGGTGATAGGACGAAAGATAGTAGTTCTTGGCGACATCCTGGGCGCCGAAGCGCAAGTCGGACGACGGATTGTTGAACTCGAAGGCGTCGATGACGCCTCTTTCCATCGCCGGGACGATTTCCCCGCCCGGCAACTGGGCGACAGACATGCCCATCGCCTGCATCAGGTCGGCCGCAAGACCGACGGTGCGATACTTCAGGCCGTTGATGTCATCAACCGTGTTGACTTCATTCTTGAACCATCCGAACGGCTGGGCAAACATCGGGAAGCCGAGGAAGCCGACCACGTCGAGCCCCAGAATGTCCTGCTGCAGTTCACGATAGAACTCCGCGCCGCCGCCGGCATTGAACCAGGACAGCATGGTTGTCGCCGAACCGCCGAAGACGGGACCTGTCCCGAAAAGCGACGCGCCCTTGTGTTTGCCGTACCAGTAGACCGGGACCGAATGTGCGGCGTCGATGACGCCGTCGCTGACGGCGTCGAGAACCTGGAATGCGCCCACCACGGCGCCGGCCGGCAGAAGATCCACCGTCAGACGCCCGCCGGACATGGCTTCGACGCGTTCGGTGAACTGCCGGGCAAATTCCATCCAGATGTCGGACGCCGGCCACGACGTCTGCATCTTCATCACCACGGGTGCCTGCGCCAGCACGGCTGGAGCGGCAAGCGTACCGGCGGCAGCGGCTGCTCCACCTGCGGTTGCACTGATTTTTAGGAACGAACGGCGCGTATGCGCCTTGTTAGGCGTGTCCATAGATTTCTCCTCCCAATTGGGCGGGCTTTTGCCCTTCTCCCAGGGAGGAGTATTCCGGAAAAGAACGTCAACATCAATACGCAAGCCACACTTGGGCCGCAATTAAGCGTGCCCAGGCAAAGGTGTTCTGATGACGTTGCTGGAAACTACCGGGCAGCACCGGTGGCGATGGACGCCGTGCTGCAGGGGTCGATGCCATAGGCCGGAGCGCAGCCGCTGTTGCCGGCAGCGCCGGTTTCGGGGGCGACGAAGGAGCCGGCCAAGATCATAAGTGCCGCACACGCAAAAAACAGTGCGATGGGCTTGCCCATGGAGGTATGCCTTTCAGAGAGACAATGACATCAGAATGCGGTGTTCGCTGCAGGCGTTTACGGCCCAACGGCAGTGTTTTCAATAGCGGAACTTGCTGAACCGGCCGTTAACGCGCGACAGTTTCAGCATGCGGCCTTTGTGCCACATCGGGAGCAGCTTCAGAATTTGTTCAGAATGACGGTTGCCGCGGCGACCTGTCCTCAGGCGGCCTTGCCGGTGTCGGTGAACTGGCCTTGCGGGCGGTATTGAACGAGGTAGGACGGGACGACCGATGACAGCAGTGTCGGGCGAATGCCCATGCCTTCCAGGGTGCGTCCGTCACGGATGGCATCCTCGGAAACAACGTTGTCGTGTCTGAGAAGAGCCACCTGGTCGCTGGTGATCGGCGGCGTGATGAGCGGAATGAGCGACGCAACGCTGCCGAGCATGGAGGCAATGCCAAACGGCAGCGAGACGAGTGGACGCTGGCGGCGGATGGTGTGGAGCACGAGTTCCATGCATTCGCGGAAGGTGAGAACCTCCGGTCCGCCCAGTTCGTAGATCTTGCCGCCGGCGATGGTGCCGTCGACGCCAAGCGCCACCGCTTGCGCCACATCCTCGACGTAGACGGGCTGGAACTTCGTCTTGCCGCCACCGATCAGCGGCAGGGCAGGAAACATCTTCGCCATGGCGGCGAACTTGTTGAAGAAGCTGTCCTCCGGACCAAAGACGATGGAGGGGCGCAGGATCACGGAGCCTGGAGCATTCGACAGAATGGCGGCTTCGGCGCGGCCCTTGCTGCGGGCATAGCTGGACTGGGAATTGAGATCGGCGCCGATGGCCGAGATATGCACGAGCTTTGCACCCGCGGCCTGAGCCGCTTCCGCGACGGCGCGTCCGCCGAAATCCTGCACGGAATCGAACGAATTGCGGCCGCTCTCAAACAGGATGCCGACGCAGTTGACGACGTGCGAGGCGCCCTCGACCGCACGGTCGATCGACTGGCGGTAGCGCAGGTTCGCCTGGACCAGCGCAATCTGGCCGACATAGCCGTAGGGCAGCAGGAAGCCCGCCAGGTCCGGGCGGCGCACGGCCACGCGGATGCGGTATCCGCGCTTCACCAGCGTGCGCACCACATGTCTCCCGACGAAGCCAGAGCCTCCGAAAACGGTGACGAGGGGTGGCAGGTTGGATACGGTCATGGCGCTGCTCCAAGAGCTCGGATGGATGTTGTTACCGGTCTCTTAGACGAAATATGAACGAACTGGAAGCCGTGCTGATGCCGCATCCGACCGCTTGTTCAGACGCCTTCGACGACCACCATCTCGGCGTCGGCGACTTCCTGGCGAATCTTCGCGGCCGCCTGGTATTCGGGCGAGTTGTAGCAGTCGACGGCGGCCTGCAGCGAGGGGAACTCGATCACCACGTTGCGCGCCCGCGTTGGTCCCTCCAGCTCGGTGAAATGGCCGCCGCGGGCGAGGAAGTTCGCCCCAAACCGCTCGAAGGCGGGCTTGGCGGTGGCGACATAGTCCTTGTAGCGCTCCGCATCGCGAACATCGACACGCGCAATCCAGTAACCTTTCGGCATGGTCGTTCTCCTCCTGAGATGAATTTCTGGTTAGAGCGCGCCCGCCATCTCGGCGAGGATGGCCTGGGCAGCGACCTTCGGGTCCGGCGCCTTGACGACCGGCCGGCCGACGACGAGATGGCTGGACCCGGCCCGCAGGGCGTCGGCCGGGGTCATCACGCGCTTCTGGTCACCGGCGTCCGATCCGGTGGGACGGATGCCGGGGGTGACGATGTTCATGTCCGGTCCGACGATCGGGCGAACCGCTGCCGCCTCCTCGGCCGAGCAGACGATACCGCCCATGCCGGCCTGTCTCGCCTGTCCGGCGCGCCGCAGCACGAGGCTGCGCGGATCGCAGTCGTAACCGGCCTCGCGCAGGTCCGCTTCGTCCATGGAGGTCAGCACTGTGACGCCAAGCAGGGTGAGACCTGAGCCCTTGGCCGCCTCGACGGCCGCCTGCATCGCCTTTGGATAGGCATGCAGCGTCAGCATCGAGACGCCCATCCTGGCGATGTTTTCGACGCCCTTGGCAACCGTGTTGTCGATGTCGAGGAGCTTCATGTCGAGGAAGACCTTCTTGCCCTCGTCGATCAGCTCGCGGGCGAAATCCAGGCCTCCGGCAAAGACGAGCTGGTAGCCGATCTTGTAGAAGGAGACGTCGTCGCCGAGGGTGGAGACGATCGCCCGCGCCTCGCTCACGGTCGGAATGTCGAGGCCAACGATCAGGCGGTCACGCGCGTCCATGTCCAAATCCCTTCCACTCTTCCATCGGCATCCAGTCGCATGTCAGGATACGGTCTGCAAGAGAGAAGGCGTACAGGCTGCCGCCGCCGGCCGGCTGGTCCTGGTCGCGTCCGATCGGCAGGCCGGCAAGGTGGCACTTGAGAAGCGTTCCGACGCCGCCATGGCCGACGAAGGCGATCGGCACCGTCGGGTCGTGATCGTGAAGGATGTGCTCGACCGCGCGTACGATCCGGGCCTGCGCATCGACCGCCCGTTCCCAGCCGTTGAAGCTGTCGTCCGGATGCGCAAAGAACCAGTCGGCGGCCTTTTCGAACTCCGGCGGCGGCAGGAAGCCGGTCGCGGATCGATCGTTCTCATGCATGTCGACCACGGTTTCGACCGCGAGACCGGGGATGCGCGCCAGGATTTCGGCGGTCTCGATCGCCTTGCGCTCGGTGCTGGAGATGATCCGCTGCAGCGTTGCCGCCCAGGGCTGCTGCGACGCTTCCAGCGTCCGTCGGCGGCCAGTATCCGACAATCCCCAGTCCGGAACCGGAACACTCGGGTCGATGTGGACCTGCGGGTGGGTGATGTAGAGGCCGAACACGGTAAGGCTTACCCCCGGCTATAGGTCCAGAGCTGCGCCGGCGGAATATTGCGGACCACGAAATCGAGGTGCTTGATCTGGAACCGGTCCGGGCGCGCATCAATCGGCGACACGGCGCCATAGGTGATCTGCACCACCGGACGGCCGGGCGGCATGCGGTCGAGCAGGTCTTCCAGCAAGGCGATGCGCTTCTCCATCGGAAAGCTCAGCATCGGGATGGCGGAGATGACCGCGTCGAACTTGCGGTCCCTCCAGTCGCCGAGCGTCGCGTTGAGATCGAAGGCATCGCCATTGATGAAGTTCACGCCCGGCAGTGTGCGCTTCAGATGCTGGTAGAAGTCAGTGGAAAATTCGATGGAGGCGAGGTTCTCCGGCGCGATGCCGCGCGCCAGGATGGCCTTGGTGATGATGCCGGTGCCCGGCCCCAGCTCCAGGACCGGAAGGCCGGACGAGGGGTTGATGACGCTCGCCATCCGCCGCGCGGTGACGGAGGAGGTGGGAAGGATCGCCCCGACGCTCTTGGGCCCGTCGATCCAGCCTTTGAAGAAGCGGATCTCCTCGTCGAACTTTCGGCCAAGCCGCTCTTTCAGGCGCATTTCCATCTTCCTCTCCCACGGTCTCTGGAGGTTATGGGCAGTCCATGACGCAAAAACAAGGCGAAATGTCGCATCCGGAAAACCGCAATAAAAAAGCGGCAGGAGAACCGGCCGCTTTCTTGTCCGTTACACCCGCATCGGCATCAGCACGTACAGGGCGTCGTCCCCGGCCAGGTCGCGCACCAGCGTCGGTGAGCCGGCATCCGCCAGCATGAAGATCGCGTCGTCACCGGACAGCTGCGCGGTGATGTCCAGCAGGTATTTGGCGTTGAAGCCGATCTCCAGCGGATCATTGTCATAGCCGACCGCGACCTCTTCGGTGGCGCTGCCCGAATCCGGGTTGTTCACGGTCAGCGTCAACTGGCCGTCGGACAGCGCCAGCTTGACGGCGCGTCCCCGTTCCGAGGAAATCGTCGAGACGCGGTCGACGGCACGGGTGAAGCTCTGGCAATCGACGCGCATCTCTTTGTCGTTGCTGGTCGGAATGACGCGCTGGTAGTCGGGAAACGTGCCGTCGATCAGCTTCGACGTCATTACGACCGAGCCGATCGTCAGGCGGATCTTGGCGTCGGATACCTCGATCGTCACGACCGCCTCGGGGTTGTCGACCAGCTTCTGCAGCTCGCCAACGGTCTTGCGCGGAATGATGATGCCGGGCATGCCTTCCGAGCCGGACGGGGCATCGATATCGGCGCGCGCCAGGCGGTGGCCATCGGTGGCGACGGCCCGCAGTTTGAGGTCGCTGCCCACTTCGATCGTGTGGAAGAAGATGCCGTTCAGGTAGTAGCGGGTTTCCTCGGTCGAGATCGCAAACTGCGTGCGGTCGATCAGCATCTTCAGATCGGTCGCCTTCAGCTTGAAGGTATGCGTGAAGCTGCCGGCGGTGAGATCCGGGAAATCCGTCTCCGGCAGGCACTGCAGCGTGAACTTCGAACGGCCCGACTGGACGGTCATGGAGCCGCCATCGGGATTGGTGGCAAGCAGGACTTCCGAGCCGTCGGGAAGCTTGCGCACGATTTCGTAGAGCAGATGGGCCGGCACCGTCGTGGCGCCCGGCTGCTCGACCATGGCGGCGACCGCCTCGGTGATCTCGAGATCCAGATCCGTCGCCTTGAGTTCCAGGTCCGCGCCGGAGGCGCGCATCAGGACGTTCGACAGGATCGGAATGGTGTTTCGCCGCTCCACCACGCGGTGGACGTGGTTCAGCGACTTCAGGAGGTTGGACCGCTCAAGAGTAATACGCATGACGCTAACCGCTTTCGACCGGGGCGCGCTTGGGATGCTGGCGCCCGTATAATTGCCGGCCGGAGGGCCGGAAGATGTGGACGCGCAAAATGGCAGAAGATTTGCCCAGAAAGCAAGAGCCGCGAGGCCGTCTCGTCCCGCAAATTCGGAAGGACAACGGCGATCCACAGGGAAAACACCGGGCGGCTTCCCTTGCTCACGGGCCGTGGCTTGCCCATAAAGGGTCATGACACTTCCATTCTGCCGAGCATGCCCTTGAGCGAAGACCAGAAAACCACGGCGCGCAGTTACCGCATCGCCAACATGGCCATTCCAGCGCGTCCGCTGGAGCCCGGTCTCTATCTCGTCGCGACGCCGATCGGCAACCTCGGCGACATCACCCTGCGGGCGCTTGAGACGCTGGCGGGTGCCGATGTGCTGGCCTGCGAGGATACCCGCGTGACCCGCGTGCTGCTGGACCGCTACGGCATCGTCAACCGTCCCTATGCCTATCACGAACACAATGCCGACGAAGCCGGTCCGAAGCTCCTGGCGGCGCTGGAGGGCGGCCGGTCGGTGGCGCTCGTCTCGGATGCGGGAACGCCGCTCGTCTCCGATCCGGGCTATCGCCTGGGGCAGATGGCGATCGAGGCGGGACATCGCGTCATCCCCATTCCCGGTGCGTCGGCGCCACTGGCCGCACTGGTCGGATCGGGCATGCCGTCGGATGCCTTCCTCTTTGCCGGCTTCCTGCCCGTCAAGGACAAGGGCAAGCGCGACCGGCTGGCGGATCTCGCCAAGATCCCGGCGACGCTGATCATCTTTGAATCTCCCCACCGCATCGGGGCAAGCCTGGCAACGGCCGCGGATGTACTCGGGCCGACCCGCCGGGCCGTCGTCTGCCGCGAGCTGACCAAGACCTTCGAGGAGTTCCGGCGCGGGACGCTCGGTGAACTGGCCGAGCACTACGATGACCGGCCGGTCAAGGGCGAGATCGTGCTCCTGATTGCGCCGCCCGACCTCGACGACGTTCCGGGCGCAATCGAGGTGGATATCCTCTTGAAGGAGCTGGCCAGTTCCATGCCGACCTCCCAGGCCGCGGCCGAGGGCGCGCGGCTGACCGGTCTTTCGAAGAAGGACCTCTACCAGCGCCTCCTGGCGCTGAAAGGGGAGGCGGGTGGTCACTGACCGCAGCCGACGCAGCGCCGAACGGCGCGGTCATGTCGCCGAGTATCTGGCGGCAGTCTTCCTTCTGCTAAAGGGCTACCGGATCCTCGCACTCCGCTACAAGACGAGATCGGGAGAAATCGACCTGATCGCGCGCAAGGGCGATCTCGCCGTCTTCGTCGAGGTGAAAGCCCGTGTCGGCGAAAGGGAGGCGGTCGACGCGGTCAGCGCCACTGCCCAGAAGCGCATTCGCGCCGCCAGCGACATCTGGCTGTCGCGGCGCCCCGATGCCGCCCGCCTTTCCCAGCGTTACGACGTGATCGCCGTCCTGCCCGGTCGCCTGCCGCGGCACTTCAGGGATGCCTTCTGAGCGGATTTCCTGACGTTGTTGCAAAGGCGTGCAACGTGTAATGAAACTGACACAAAACTGTTAAGCCGCTGTCACAACCTGCGCCTATCCCGCTCCTCGAACTTTAACGGGTTGAGAGGACACGATCATGTTCAACAGACTTTCTATGGCCGCACTTGCCGTCGCGCTTTCCGCGACATCGTCGCTTGCCGCGACGGAAGTGACCTGGTGGCACGCAATGGGCGGCGAACTCGGCAAGAAGCTCGAGGAAATCGCCACAAAGTTCAACGAGAGCCAGAGCGATTACAAGGTCGTGCCGGTTTACAAGGGTTCCTACCCGGAAACTCTGACCGCTGCGATCGCTGCGTTCCGCGCCAACCAGCAGCCGGCCATCGTGCAGGTTTTCGAAGTCGGCACCGGCACCATGATGGCGGCCGAGGGTGCTGTCTATCCGGTCTACAAGCTGATGGCCGATGAAGGCGAAGCCTTCGACACCTCATCCTTCCTCTCGCCGGTTGTCGGCTATTACTCCGACACCAGCGGCAATATCCTGTCGCTGCCGTTCAACTCCTCGACGCCAATCATGTACTACAACAAGGATGTCTTCGAGAAGGCTGGCCTCGACCCGGAAGTTGCCCCGAAGACCTGGGCGGAAGTCGAAGAGTTCTCCAAGAAGATCGTCTCCTCCGGCGCTGCCAAGTGCGGCTTCACGTCTGCCTGGATCACCTGGGTTCAGACGGAAAACCTCTCTGCCTTGCACGACAAGCCCTTCGGCACGCTCGAAAACGGCTTTGGCGGCATGGGCTCCGAGTTCGAGTTCAATGGCGATCTGCAGGTCAAGCATTGGGCAAACCTGAAGAAGTGGCAGGATGAAGGCCTCTTCAAGTACGGCGGTCCGGTCGGTGGCGATCAGGCGGCGACCATGTTCTACGCCCAGGAATGCGCGATCACGATGAACTCGTCGGCCGGCCGTGCAGGCGTCATCAACAATGCCAAGGACTTTACCCCGGGCTTTGCTCCGCTTCCCTACTATGAAGACGAGATCGAGCAGCCGAAGAACTCCATCATCGGTGGCGCGACGCTCTGGGTTCTGAACGGCAAAGACAAGGCGACTTACACCGGCGTTGCCAAGTTCTTCTCCTACCTGTCGCAGCCGGAAGTTCAGGCCGATTGGCATCAGTTCACCGGTTATCTGCCGATCACCAACGCGGCCTACGATCTGGGCAAGAGCCAGGGCTATTACACCGAGAACCCGGGCTCCGACATCGCCATCGAGCAGATCACCCGCGGCACGCCTTCGGCAAACTCCAAGGGCCTGCGCTTCGGCAACTTCACCCAGGTTCGCACGATCGTGGATGAAGAGTTCCAGTCGCTGATGGCCGGCAACAAGGACGCCAAGCAGGCACTCGACAGCGCCGTCGAGCGTGGCAACACGCTGCTGCGCGAATTCGAAGCGGCTAACTGATCACTTCTGATCTTGTGCGGAGGGCCGGCTTCGACCGGTCCTCCGTTCGTTTTTTCGGCAAGCTCTGGCGGGGCCCTCCATGGAAACCAAAAAGACCACCTTCGATAACCGGCTCTTGCCCTATCTGCTCCTCGCGCCCCAACTTTTCATCACGCTGGTCTTCTTCATCTGGCCCGCGGCGCAGGCGGTAAAGTCCTCCTTCGAGCGCGAAGATCCCTTCGGTCTCTCCACCGCATTTGTCGGTCTCCTGCATTATCAGCGCCTGCTCTCCGATCCCGAATATCTGGCGGCGCTGTCGCGCACCGGTGTTTTCGCGGTTTCGGTCACGGTCCTCTCCATGGTGCTTGGCCTTGCGTTCGCCGCAGCCGTCGACCGGCTGACGCGCACGGGCAAGGTCTACACGACGCTTCTGGTCTGGCCCTATGCGGTGGCGCCCGTCGTCGCCGGTATCCTCTGGTGGTTCCTGTTCAACAGCACGACCGGTCTGATGCCGTTCGTGCTGGAACAATTCGGCATCGACTGGGATCATGACCTGAACGGAACGCAGGCCATGATCCTGATCATCGTCGCCGCGGCCTGGAAGCAGATCTCCTACAACTTCCTGTTTTTCCTGGCAGGCCTGCAGTCGGTTCCGCAGTCGCTGATGGAGGCTGCCGCCATCGACGGATCCGGGCCGGTCAAGCGCTTCTTCACGATTTCACTGCCGCTGATTTCGCCCACCACCTTCTTCCTGTTCATCATCAACGTGAACTACACGATGTTCGACACCTTCCCGATCATCGATGCGACGACCGTCGGCGGCCCGGCGCAGGCGACGACGACGCTTGTCTACAAGGTTTACCAGGATGGTTATATCGGGCTGAACCTTGGTTCATCGTCCGCCCAGTCGGTGCTCCTGATGATGATCGTCATGGTTCTGACCTATGTGCAGTTCCGCTTCGTCGAACGCCGCGTGCAGTATTGAGGATCGATCATGGTTGAAAATCGCCCGTTCCTGACTTTCCTCACGCATGCCTTCCTGATCGTCGGCTTCCTCATCGTGGCACTGCCTGTCTACGTGGCTGTGATTGCCTCGACGCATGACGTATCGACACTGATGAGCCAGACGGTCCCGCTCTGGCCTAGCTCCCACTTCATCGAGAATTACAGCCGGATCCTGACCGATGCGTCGGCCGCAAACGGCCTGCCGAACTATTCGCACATGGCGCTGAACTCCTTGATCATGGCCGTGGTCATTACCGTCGGCAAGATCGCCATTTCGATCCTGTCGGCCTTTGCGATCGTCTATTTCCGCTTTCCCTTCCGGCAGCTCGCTTTCTGGATCATCTTCGTGACGCTGATGCTGCCGGTAGAGGTGCGCATCATGCCGACCTACAAGATCGTTGCGGATCTTGGCATGCTGAACTCCTGGGCCGGGCTCACCATTCCCCTGATCGCCTCGGCGACTGCCACCTTCCTGTTCCGCCAGTTCTTCATGACCGTGCCGGACGAGATGCTGGAGGCTGCACGCGTCGATGGGGCCGGCCCGATGAAGTTCTTTCGCGATATCCTCCTGCCGCTGTCGCGCACCAATATCGGCGCGCTGTCGGTCATCCTCTTCATCTATGGCTGGGTGCAGTATCTCTGGCCGATGCTGGTTACCACGGACCCCGGCTACTACACGCTGATGATGGGCATGAAGCGCATGGTGACGGTGCAGGATGGCGTCATTGAGTGGCAGCTCGTCATGGCCGGTTCGGTGCTTGCCATGCTGCCGCCGATCCTGATTGTGATTTTCATGCAGCGGCTGTTCATCCGCGGCCTTACAGAGACGGAGAAGTAACATGGCCAGCATTGCGATAGCCGGTGTTTCCAAGGTGTATGCCGGCGGCGTCAAAGCGGTGAATTCCGTATCGATCGACATCGTCGATGGCGAATTCATCGTGCTCGTGGGCCCTTCCGGTTGCGGCAAGTCCACGCTGTTGCGGATGGTGGCCGGACTGGAGGCGATCTCT
>NZ_JMQK01000044.1:0-240 GCF_000705355.1 Pseudorhizobium marinum | reverse complement strand
CCGAACGCGACATCGCCATGGTCTTCCAGAACTATGCGCTCTATCCGCACATGACGGTGCGCCAGAACCTCGAATACGGCTTGAAGAACCGCAACACGCCGCGGGCCGAGATCGACTCCCGCGTGGCGGAGGCGGCGCGGATGCTGGAGATCGAACAATACCTCGATCGCAAGCCGAGGGCTCTTTCCGGCGGCCAGCGCCAGCGTGTGGCCATGGGCCGCGCGATCGTCCGCAAACCGG
>NZ_JMQK01000043.1:0-12187 GCF_000705355.1 Pseudorhizobium marinum | reverse complement strand
TGCTGTCCTACCTGACCGATCCGGATCCAGGCCACATGTGGCTCGGCCTCGGCGGCCAGGACACGTTGCGCTCTTACGGGCTGGACGAGACAGCCGCGAAGCGGTCGTCGACGAAAGCGCTGTTGGCGAGCCATATCCCCCTGGAGCACGTGGATTTTCTGCGCCGGGCGCCTTCGCTCGTCTCCATTCCGGGGTTCGTTTTCGTCCATGCCGGCTTACGGTCCGGTGTGCCGCTGCAACGGCAGTCGGACGAAGACCTGATGTGGATCCGGCCGGATGACAGTCAGGGTCCACCCTCGCCCGATTTCATCACAGTCCACGGGCATACACCCGTTCCGAGCATCGAATCCCGGCCCGGCAGGATCAATGTTGATACCGGCGCCTTCGCAACTGCAATATTATCCTGTGTAAGAATTGACCGCAGAGGCAAGATAGTTAAGCTTGCCGTACGATAGATAACGGGCTGACAACAATGAAGATACTCTCGCTTTCCTGCAGCTATCAGGGCTCCGATCAATAAACCGCCTATCGACAGACATCTGAACGGATCCTCGAGGAATAGTATGGAAAGCGAAATCGACCTCCGCAGCCTGCTGGGCATGGTGCGCCGCCAGATCTGGCTGATCCTGTCCCTGGTGATCAGCCTCACAGCCATCACCGCCATCATTACCTATTCCCTGGAGCCGCGGTATTCGGCTTCCGCCCTGGTATTCGTCGATACCTCCACCCAGAGCATCCTCGAGCCCGACGCCGCCATGCAAAACGGCAGCACCGACAATGCGCGCGTCGAAAGCGAGGTGGCAATCCTCCGGTCGAACGGCGTTCTGGTCGATGTGGTCAACAGCCAGAACCTCGTCGCAGACGACGAGTTCGGCGTGAAGGTCGGCTTGCTGGACCGGCTCCTGCAGATGATCCGGCTGAAAAAGGTCGAGCCGCCGGATCCCTCCGAGGCGGTTGCCGGCGTGCTCAACAACTTTCGCGAAGCGATCGCCGTGGGCCGCGATGGCCCCACCTATCTGATCAGTGTGACGGTCACCTCCAAGAACCGGGAGAAGGCGGCCCGGCTCGCGAATGCCTTGACCGAAACCTACATCCGCCGGCAGGTGGATTCAAAGGTGGCAGCAACGGTCGCCTCGCGCGACACCCTGCAGAAGCAGGTCGACAATGCCCGTTCCACCATTGCCGCCAGCGCCCGCAATGTGGACGACTTCATCCTCAGCAACATCAACGACCTGAGGGAGCAGGGCTCCTCCAGTGTCGGTACCCTCTATGACCAGTTGACCCGCATCCAGCAGGAACGTCGCGAAGGCCTGTCGCAGGTCGAGACGATCGACGAGACCCTGAAGCGCAACGACCTGGCCGCACTGGTCCAGAATCTGGAAAGCCAGGCGGCCCAGGAACTCGCACGCCAGCGGGAGACGCTGGCGGCGGAACTGAGTTCCGCCTCGCCGGACACGACCGCAGCCTTCGACCTGCGGGAAGAACTGCAGAGGCTGGACGCGGCGATCGCAGAAGAGGGGCGCCGGGCGCTCTCCTCGCTGCGCTCGGACGTGCGCAACTTCGAACAGCAGGAATCGTCGGTCAGTACCGAACTCATCAATGCCGTGCTGGCCAGCGATCTGCCGGACGAAACGCTCTCGGCCATCTACGGCCTGCGGCAGACGGCCGAGGGGGCCCGACGCGAGTTCGACGACCTTTCCGCGCGCCTGCAGCGGCTCGACACGCTGGCGGCACTGCAGATGGCCGACAGTCGCGTCGTCTCAGAAGCTCTCGCGCCGCGCAACCCGTCCTACCCGAAAAAGCAGCTGATCCTGCCGCTGGCCGCCATCATGGCGCTGGCGCTGGGGGTCGGACTTGCCTTCGTGCGCGAGCATTTCGTCGGCGGCTTTACCAACGAGGACCAGGTATCGACGGTCCTGCGCCTGCCGCTGGCCTCCATCACGCCTCGGGAGACGGATGAGCCCACGCGCAAGGAAGATGGCGGACAAAGCCTCTCCGATATCGTCATCCGCTCACCGCTATCGATGTTTGCGGAATCGGTGCGCCGCATCCGCGTGGCGATCGACCGCCATCTCTACAAGACGCATGGCATCCCCGGGGAGGGCAGCGGCGGGACCGTCATCATGGTGTCCTCGGCCTTGCCGAACGAGGGCAAGTCGACCATCGCCCTGTCGCTGGCCAGGACCTATGCCCTGTCGGGCAAACGCACCCTGATCATCGACTGCGACCTGCGCAAGCCGAGCCTGCACCGCCATCTCGGGCTGGAGCCCAGCACCGGCTTCGTCGAGTTCCTGCGCGGCTCCGACACGGCCGCGACCCTGCCCAAGCTGACGGTCACCGATGTGCCGACGGGACTGACCGTGCTGCTCGCCGGCCGCCGCGGCAATTTTGCCACCGACGAGCTCTTCATGGGGTCCGAAATGGCGAAGATGATCGCGGTCGCCCGCCGCAACTTCGACTATGTGGTTCTCGATACGCCGCCGGTGGAGCCGGTCGTCGACGGGCTTTACCTTGCCCGCTACGCCGACGTCATCGCCTTCGTGGTGAAATGGGCCGTGACGCCGCAGACAAGCGCGAAACGCGCCGTGGCAGCGCTCCAGGAAAGCGCGCCGGACGGCACGCCAATCATCGCGGTCCTCAACCAGCAGGAGCGCGCCAAGCTGTTCGGCTATTATTCCTACTCGGATTACTACGTGGAATAGGCCTCAATCGAGCTTGTCGAGATAGGGGAGGTTCTCCGGCTGGACCTCCCGCGTCACCCGCTGGATGCGATCGATGGCGCGATCGCGGGAAATCTGCAGGTGCCGGCGCAGTGCATCTGCCGCCTCCTCGGCTTTTCCGGTCTGCAGCTTGTCGATGATGTCCATGTGTTCGGGCAGGAAGGGCTCGGATCCGAAGAGCCTCGGCATCCAGCGGTACAGGAACCGGTGCGCCACCAGGAGCGCCTGCGGCAGGCTGATCGCCTGCATCAGGGAGCTGTTGCCGCAATGGCCCAGGAGCGTGATGTGCAGGTCCTCTTCCAGATGGTCGAGGTCGGGACCCGTCAGGCTGCCCGACTGGTCGATTGCCATCTCCAGGCGGCGGCGCATCGCCGGAAGGAGATCCTCGGGAAGTCGCGATGCCGCCTTCTGGAGCGCGGCCGGCTCCAGCAGCCAGCGCAGCTCGTAGAGTTCGCCGACGTGATCCGGGGTCATTGCCGGCGCGACCCAGCGTGAGCGTTCGTCCTTTCGCACCAGGCCCCGCTGCTGCAAGCGGGCGACCACGTCGCGGGCGACGGTGCGGCTGACATCGTAGTAACGGGCAAGCTCGGTCTCGTTGACGCGCCATCCGGCAAAGGAGGTCCGTGCGGCAATCTCGCTTTCCACCTCGCCGTAGATGCGTGACCAGGTGGAAAGCTGCTTGAGCCGGACATCCATTTCGGGAATGACCGCCGCAACCACGCCCGCCGGTGCCGTCCCCTTGTGCCGTTTCACCTGATAGCCGCGGCCGCTGCCCTTGTGGAGCAGGCCCAGAAGCTCCAGCTCCGCGAGCGCCTGGCGGGCCGGTGCGCGGCTGATCCCGAACTGTTCGGCAATCCCCGACTCGCTGAGGCGCGCGCCTTCCGGCAGAACCCCTTGCGCAATCTGCGCCGCCACGATCTCGAATACCTGCTGGTAGAGCCGCGGCACCGTTCCACCCGGACCTCTTGCCGCAGATGTAGCCGGCTCAGCCTTGGCACCCGATGTCATCCTGCCTCCGATCCCTGCAAGACCGGCTCCCCTGGATCGCCAAAGGGCCAGTTCCTCATCCCTGTCGCAACTTAACAGGTTGGCCGGAGGCCTTCAAACGCCTCAGTTGATTTTCCGATGCCTTATCGGAGGAGAGATTGAGACTTGCCAACGCCCAATTTTCGCATAGTGTACACATAAGACGTTGAGACAGCTGGCCTCGGGAGGAGGGACGGATGGGAGGACGCCTGACGGATAGATGCGCCTTCGTGACGGGTGCCGGTCAAGGCATGGGTCGCGCGATCGCACTCGCCCTGGCAGCCGAGGGTGCGCACGTCGTGGCCACGAGCCGCACGCTGTCCAAGATGGAGGACCTGCCTCGCCTGTCACCGAGGATCCGTATCGCGGACCTCGACGTGACGGACGGCGACATGACCCGAGCGCGAATTTCAGAGTCTGGTCCGCTCGATATCCTCGTCAACTGCGCCGGCTGGGTCCACAACGGCTCGATCCTCACCTGCGAGGAGGAGGACTGGCACAAGAGCCTCGAGCAGAATGCCACCTCGGCCTTTCGAACCATGAAGGCGGCCCTGCCGCAGATGGTCCAGCGCGGACGCGGCGCGATCGTCAATGTCGCCTCGGTGGCGTCCAGCATCACCGGCGTTGCGGATCGCCTCGGCTACGGCGCCAGCAAGGCGGCGATGATCGGGCTGACCAAGGCCGCCGCCCGCGACCTGATCCGCACCGGCGTTCGCGTCAACGCGCTCTGCCCCGGCACCACCCTCTCCCCCTCGTTGCAAAACCGCATCGACGCCAGCCCCGATCCCGAGGACATGCAGCGCACCTTCATGGCGCGCCAGCCGATGGGACGGCTCGGCACCGTGGAGGAGATGGCGGCTGCGGCCGTCTATCTCGCCAGCGACGAGACCGCTTTCATGACCGGACAGATCTTGATCATCGATGGAGGCCAGACCTTATGAATTCGTCCCCTACCCCGCCCGCCGCAGAGGCGGTCGTCTACGCACCCATCGATGCGGTGGACCGTTTCTGCCGTGCCGCCCTTGCTGCGGCGGGTGCGGACGACGCGACGGCGGATGCAGCCACCCGGGCGATGATGCACGGATCCCGGCTGGGGGTCGACAGCCATGGCGTTCGTCTGCTCGGCCATTACATCAAGGTCATGGAAGGCGGGCGCGTCAATCGCAGTCCAGACGTTCGCCTCGTGCAGTCCTTCGGGGCGGTCGCCTCGCTCGACACCGACAACGGCCATGGAGCGCTGGGCGCCTATCGTGCCATGGAGCACGCCGTCGAGCTGGCGGACCGGTTCGGGATCGGCGCGGTCTCGATCCGCAACAGCTCGCATTTCGGGCCGGCCGGCGCCTATGCGATGGCCGCCGCCGCCCGCGGCTTCGTCGGCTTTGCCGTCTGCAACTCCGACAGTTTCGTGCGCCTGCACGATGGCGCCATGCGCTTCCACGGCACCAATCCGATCGCCTTCGCCGTGCCGGTGGACGGCGACGATCCCTGGTTGCTCGACATGGCGACCAGTGCGGTGCCCTACAACCGGGTGCAACTTTACCGCAGCCTCGGCGTGCAGCTGCCGGAGGGCGTGGCCTCCGAGGCGGACGGCCGCGACACCCGCGATCCTTCGCTGGTCGAAATGCTGGCGCCGGTGGGCGGCGAATTCGGCTTCAAGGGTGCGGGCCTGGCGGGCCTTGCCGAAATCCTGAGCGCCGTCTTCTCCGGTATGAAGCTCAGCTTCGACATCCTGCCGATGAACGGCCCGGATCTCTCCACGCCGCGCGGTCTCGGCGCCTTCGTGATGGCGCTGAAACCCGGCGCCTTCGTCAGCCCGGAGACCTTCCAGGCGGGCATTCAGCGCTATGTCGACGTGCTGCGGACATCGCCGGCCCGTGACGGGCTGACGGTGATGGCGCCCGGCGACCGGGAGTGGAAGGTTGCGCGGGAGCGCGAACGGATCGGCGTCCCGCTTGATCCGGCGACGCGAGAGGCCTTCAGCGCCCTGGCGGACCGCCACGGCCTGACGCTGCCGTTCTCGCATTAGGCGGATATCGGCAGGCCGCTGCCGCCCGCAGGATCCCGCCGCCCGCAGCGGCGGGGACATGTCGAAAACGACAACAAAGAGAAGGAAAGCATGCTCGCGTTCACCAGGAGGCTGCTGCCCTTGCTGGCTGCCGCCAGTATTGCCGTGGTGGCCGGGCAGACGGCAAAGGCCCAGGACATCTATACGCTGCGCTTCGACCATGTTCTGGCGCCGAGCGAACCCTTCCACGAGGCGTCATGACCTGGGCCAAGCGGGTCGAAGAGCGCACTGACCGCGAGCTGAAGATGGAGGTCTAGCACAGCGCGCAGCTCGGCGTGGAGGAGGACATCATCGAGCAGATCCGCAGGGCGCCGATGTCGGGCAGAATAGCGACTCCGCCCGCCTCGGCAACTATGTCCCCGGTATCGCAACCATGAACGGCGTCGCCGTCAGCCTTGTCACATTTCTGCTGGTATTCGTGCCACAAATCGTCTTGTTTGTACCCAACCTATTGTTCAACCGCTAGATTACGCAGAGGACGCCTGTAGATCCTCCGCCGAGCCTCGACCAGACCATGTTCTTTCCGGAATGCGCAAGAGGTCCAAACGCCGGAGATTCTCTCCCAAATATATTTCCGGCCGACAGTAGAGTCTTGATTTCTACTGGAGAATGTGCGATTAGCTATATTAATTATTGGTTAACGTAGGAACAACTTGATTTCCCCTTCGTTATCGTGTGTCCATCAAGTGAGCGGCTTCGCATCCCGGAAGCCCCCTACCGAGGAATGTCGAACATGAATGCATTCTTGAAAACACGTCTTGCTCTCTCCACGGCCGCCCTTGCCGGCGTGCTGATGCTTGCACCGCTCGCTCACGCCCAGGAGCCGAGCACGCCTGCAGCCGTTGAAGCTGCTGTCGCCGATGCAGTCGCTGCCGGTGCCAGCGCAACAGATATCGCCGCCATTGTCCAGGCCGCCGTCGCCCGGAACCCGGCCGCAGCCGCCGCTATCGCAGCCGCTGCTGCCGCCGTCGCGCCGGCCGCTGCCGCTCAGGTGGCCGCAGCCGCCGCGGCCGCCGCCCCGGCAGCCGCAGTCTCGATTGCGGAAGCCGTTTCCGCTGCAGCCCCCGCAGCCGCTGCTGAAGTTGCAGCGGCCGTTTCCGCCGCAGCTCCAGCCGCTGATCCCGATGAGGTTGCCTCGGCCGCGACCGTAGGCGCTACGGGTGGCGGTGGTGGCACTGCAGCCGGTGGCGGCGGTGCTGGCGGTGCTGGCGCTGGTGCAGGTGGTGCTGGTGCAGGTGGTGCTGGTGGCGCCGGTGGTGCTGGCGACGCCGGTGGTGGTGGCGTCGGCGGAGAATCCAGTGAAGGGCCGTCCGAGCCTGAGTCGGCTTCTCCAGGCTGAATGCTGAGTTCTTAGTGATTTTTTTCCGGTCGCGAGACTAGATCTCGCGGCCGGATTTTGCGTTCTGCCAGACGGTAGGATTGCTTGTCGCGATGGTCAGGAAACGATACCCCGACTGGCCGCGCGTCACGATGTTTGTGCGGATATTGTCCAGCACGAAGTCCCCCTTGTCCGTCTTGACGATGAGAACCGCGTGCATCTCTCCCTTGGGAGTTCGCGCGGTGGCCATGCGCAGCGCGCCTGCGGGGACGCCCGCGCCAATGAGACGCTTGCGCTTCGTCAACGCGTAGTCCTCGCAATCGCCCGCCGAGACGCCGATCTTCCAGACTTCGCCTTTGTCTGAACGATAGCTGATGGACCGATTGACCTGATCGTTGACCCGGCGCAGCAGCGCCGCCGTCTTCGAGGAGTAGGACACGGAAGAAACACCGCCACTGCGGCACTCCCCTTTGAACCGGAGGCAAAAGATCTGGTAGGCAACCGGCGCGGCCAGCGTCTGCGACGCCTTCGGCTTCAGCGCGCGCGTCGCGCCGAGATTGATGGCATCTGCAGAGGTGGCCATGGCAGCAAGTGCTGCGAATGCGAATGCAAGCTTCCTGAACATGTTGCTTTCCTGCCTGTCGAGCTGTCTCTTGTTGGTGAACCGGCTCATCCGGCAGTGATGGCGTCATGCCCTGAGGTAACTCCTCATCTGGCAACCATCATACGCAATGCTCGTCTTCGGCGGCTTAAACAGATCCGTAAAATTGAAGGGAAGTGCGTGTTTTCGGGCCATCCGCCGAAGCAGCTCGCGGACAGCATGCAAGCCGTGAAGAGCGACCGTCGTTGACGTCGCTGCATTTCACCCGCTCTGCGGTGGAACTATCCCGTCTGGCCGCAGGCGTGATCAGAACAGCGCGTCCATCAGGTCATCGTCGAGGTCATCCGCGGCTTGAGGTGCCGCAATCTCGCCGCCGGTGCCGAAGATCTTGGCGTGCAGTTCGCGCTCGGCAGCCATGGTGTAAAGCTTCAGGATGCGGTGTCCGACGGCGGCAAAGCCGTTGTTATCGCCCAGGAAGAGCAGCGACCTGTTGGTGGAGCCCAGGCTTTCGACGCAGGTGCGCAGGACGTCGCCCAGTTCGGCGTCAAAATCCAGACGGGCCAGATGGGCACCCGTTTCCGCTTCCGCCGTTTCGCTCTGGGCCGTCAGGCGCAGCAATCCGTCTTCCATCTTTCCGGCAGCCTCGCGAATAGAGGCCAGCGCACTGGAAAGACGATGGTCCAGCGACCCCCCGTCGGCCTGCTGCGGGGCATTGAGCTCCCCTGCCGCCGCCTCCAGCTCCCGCAGGGCGACAAGAACCCGCTCCGCCGTCTCATCCAGCTGTGCCGCGAAATTGCGCAGCTCCGCCGCCACCACGTTGATCGCCTTGCCATCCTCGCCGATGCGGCTGCAGCGAAGGTTCGTGTTCAGCGCCATGTAGTGAATATCGGTGCGCACCAGCTGGATCATGCCGATGCCGGCTGCCAGTTCGGCAACGGTGTCGGCGGTGCTGCGGCTGAGTTCCGATGCTTCAAGCGTGACGGCCTCCACCTGCTGGACGGCAGAACGCGCCGCTTCCACCGCAAGCTCCAGGGCTCTCAGAACGCTGTCGCCATCGCCGTCGCCGCTCATCAGCCGACGCAGGGCGCCGATCTCCGCAAGATCCGAGCGGAAGCTTGCGACCGTCGCTACGATCTTCTTCGTTTCGCGCGCAAAGTCGTCTGTCGCCTGGTCGAGCTGCAGCGAAACCAGCTGCCGCACCGCAGTGGTCAGCTGCTGCCGCTCATCCGCCTGCAGATCGGGAGAGGCGAGAGCCTCTTCCAGGATCCGCATGCTGGCCTGGCAGTGCTCGATCCGCTGGCGGGTCGCGTCGCCGATCTGCATGGCCGAAAGCGCCGAGCCGAGCTTCGTCTGGATCCGGGCGGCAACCACCTTGACGCTTGCGGCATGCGCGGCGAGCTGCAGGTGGTGATGGGAAATCCGGCTGACGCCTTCCGTCAGGCTCGAGACGATCGCCGGGATCGAGCCGCGGTAGCTCTGCAGGATCGTCTGCCCCCTGCTGATCACCGGGCCGAGGCCCTTGCCCAGACCGTCGAGCTTTCCCGACAGGCCATCGACCTGGACTCGGCCATCCTGGATCCGCTGCAGGATCTCTTCGGCAAAGCCGGAGAATTCGGGAACACTGGCGCCCGTGATCTTGGCGGTCACCGCAAAGGTGCGCAGGTAGCGCAGCGTTTCCTGCATCCGCGCGACCTCCGGACGGAGCCCCTTCTGGGCGTCCAGGATCACCTGGAAGCTTTCCTGGCGCGACGATTCCAGATCCGTGAGTTCGGCAAGCCGCTGCGCGGTCCTCTTCAATTCATCGGAAGTCTGCTCGGCCGTCTGCGTATCGAGCGAGGTGGTCAGGTGATCGAGCGACTGGACCAGGGCGTTGAGCACGTCAAGGATCGACAGGACGGCATTGCCGCCGTCCAGGAACCTCTCTTCGATCCGGCCTCGGGCATTCTCGAGGTGCTGAACCAGGGTGGCCAGGTCAGGATCCGGGATGGCCTCGATCGAAATTTGATGTGCAGTAGCTGCCACGTTTCCTCGCATCGGCAGCGAGCGCTGCCTTCTTGAAATGGGACGATTTTTGCTCGTCTGCCTTCCTTGGATCAGCCGCAGCGAGACGCGCAGCTGCCCCAGAGTTGTGCAGCACACTTCACCGGCGGAAGTTAATTCCTCGCCAACCCCGCAAAGCAACTGTTCTGGGTGGTTAACGAGTCGACGCCGCGGCAGTGCGAAATAGCACTGGCAATTAGTTCTCCCCAAGAAGTGAGCCCTGCGACTTAGCATTCCCTTAAGGCCGTAAAGCGAGTGTGACCGCAGACCTGCAAGCTGCCACTCACGGCGATCGGAAGCAAAGATGTCGTCTTCAGAGACTCTCCCCAACCGCCTTTCCCTCCCTGAAAATCTCACGGTGCGAAGCGCGGGCGACGTCAAGGATCAGATTCTTCTTTCCCTGGCCGGTCACCCCTCCACGGAACTCGACATTTCAGACAGTGCGACCGTCGATCTGAGCTTCGTGCAGACAGTCGAAGCGGCGCGCCTCCATGCCGACCATTCCGGCAAGCACCTCTCTCTTTCCCGGGGGGCCGATGGGGCCTTGCTCGGCGTATTGGACCGTGGCGGCTTCATGGAAGGCATGTCTGCGGACGACAAACAGTTTTGGCTCCACCAGGGAGAAACACAGTGACTGCCAGCATTCTTACAGTAGACGATTCCGCCAGCATCCGGCTGACAACGCGCGTGGCGCTGAGCAACGCAGGATACACGGTCACCGAGGCCGTGGATGGCAAGGACGGGCTGGCCAAGCTCGATGCCGGACAGTTCGACATCATCGTCACCGATCTCAACATGCCCAATATGGACGGTCTGACGATGATCCGGGAACTGCGCAAGCTGCCGGCGCATACGGGCGTGCCGGTCATCTTCCTGACGACGGAATCGGATGCGGAGATCAAGCAGCAGGCGAAGGCCGCCGGCGCGACAGGCTGGCTGACAAAGCCCTTCGATCCTGAAAGCCTGGTCAAGATCGTCCGCAAGGTGCTGGGTCGATGAGCTTTCCCGATCCCATTGCCGTCTTCCGCACGGAGGCCGCCGAACTCCTCGAGCAGATCGAGGCCGGTCTTCTCGATCTCAACGTGAACCTCGGCGACAAGGACCAGGTGGACACCGTCTTCCGCAGCCTGCACACGCTGAAGGGCTCCGGCGCCATGTTCGGCTTCGATGCACTCGCCGCCTTCACACATCACTGCGAAACGGCCTTCGACCGGGTTCGCAAGGGAGAGGTTCCGGCAACTCATGATCTCGTGGGTGCGGTGCTGGAAGCCAAGGACCATATGCGCCTGCTCGTCGACACCCCGGCCGGCGACCATGAGGCGGCCAGCGAGGCACTCTTGGCCAATCTTCGGCGGGCCGTGGACGGCGCCGGCATGCCGGAAGCCCCGGCCGGTCCGAGCACGACACGCTACACCATCCGCTTTTCGCTGCCGCAGGACGCCATGGCGAACGGCACCAATCCGCTCGGACTGCTCGATGAGCTGCGCGATCTCGGAGATTGCCGGGTCGTCGCCGATCGTTCCGCGATTCCCCCGCTCGACGAGCTCAACCCGGTCGATCTTCACCTGTCGTGGACGGTGGAGCTGACCACATCGGAGCCGCGCTCGGCCATCGACGACGTCTTCATCTTCGTGATGGACGACATGCAGCTCGAGGTGACCGAGGTTCAGGGCGAACCGCAGACCAGCGCCGCGCCCGCCGAGGCCGAGGCCGTCATCACGGCAACAGACCCGGCTGCCACGACCCGCAAGCCCGCCGCGAAGGGTCCCGCGACGGTGGATGCGAAAGCCGCCAAGGCCGCCGAGAACGTGCGCGTGCCGGCCGAGCGGCTGGACGAACTGATGGACCGCGTCGGCGAACTGGTGATCGCCCAGTCGCGCCTCAGCCAGCTGGCCGGCGGCAGCGGCGATCTTCAGTTGCGGGCGGTCTCGGAGGATGTGGAACGCCTGTCGGGCGAACTGCGCGACACGATGATGGTCCTGCGCATGGTTCCGGTGACGCAGCTCTTCAGCCGTTTCCGGCGTCTGGTGCACGATCTCGCCAATGAAACCGGCAAGGTGATTGAACTGGTCACCGAAGGCGAGACCACCGAAGTCGACAAGAGCGTCATCGAACGGCTGGCCGACCCGATGATCCATCTCGTGCGCAATTCCTGCGATCACGGGCTGGAAACCGCCGAGCAACGGCTCGCCGCCGGCAAGCCGGCTGCGGGAACGATCTCGCTTTCCGCCCGCCAGCAGGGTGGCGAGGTGATCATCACCATCAAGGACGACGGGCGCGGCATCGACAAGGATCGCGTCCGCGCGAAGGCCGAGTCCTCCGGCCTGATCGCGGCCAATGCAAGCCTGTCGGACCAGGAGCTCTACCAGCTGATCTTCCAGCCGGGCTTCTCCACGGCGCAGCAGGTGACCAATCTC
>NZ_JMQK01000042.1:0-1883 GCF_000705355.1 Pseudorhizobium marinum | reverse complement strand
GCCGCGGCGTCGGCATGGATGTCGTCAAGCGCACCATCGACGCGCTGCGCGGCACGATCAACGTCGTCAGCCGTCCGGGCCAGGGCTCGGAAATCTCGCTTGCCATCCCGCTGACGCTCGCCATCATCGATGGCCTTCTGGTGCGGGTCGGCTCCGGTCGCTACGTCATCCCCCTGGCGGCCGTCGAGGAATGCCTCGAGCTGTCGGTCGAGGAGGACATGCGCTCGCGCGGACGCAGCTTCATCTCGCTGCGCGACAGCCTCGTTCCCTTCATCCGGCTGCGCGACCTCTTCCGCACCGGCACGACGCCCGACCCCTTCCAGAAGGTGGTGGTGATCTCGACCGGCTCCGAGCGCGTCGGCCTCGTCGTCGACCAGATCATCGGGGACCACCAGACGGTGATCAAGAGCATGTCGAAGCTCCACCACGACGTCGGAACCTTCTCCGGCGCAACCATACTCGGGGACGGCAACGTCGCCCTAATTCTCGACGTCGGCCATCTGGTCTCCGAGGGACAGCAACAGGAGGCGCAATTGCGCGCAGCGGGATGAGCGAAGCAGCAGCCAGAACACTTCCCGACGCGCTTTGGGAAGGCCGCGAGGAGATCGAGGTCGTCACCTTCGATATCGCCGGAGAGGTCTTTGCACTCGAAGCGGCGGCCGTGCAGGAAATCCTCGACCTTCTGCCGGAAACCTCGGTCCCCGGCGCCAAGGCCTTCGTGGGCACCGTCATCAATTTTCGCGGCAAGGTCATTCCGCTGGCGGACATCCGGCTAGCCTTCGGCATGGAGGCGACGCAGCCCACCATCGACAGCCGGATCGTCGTCATCGAGCTCGAGATCGAAGGCGAGCCGACCCTCACCGGGATCCGGACCGACAAGGTTCACGAGGTCACGACCCTGGTGCGCAGCGCCGGTGAACCACCTCCAAGCGTCGGCATGCGCTGGCGACCCGATTTCATCGATTGCCTGGTCAAGCGGGGAAGCGACTTCATCATCCTTCCCAACCTCCAGGCCATCTTCTCTGCCAATCACGAGCACCGGAAGTCCGGCTCCAGCACCAATTAAGTCGAAGAGGCACTCCAATGCGCGCGACGATCAAATTCAAACTGGGAGCCGCCTTCGGCTTCGTCATCCTGATGCTGCTGGCAACGGCGGGCTATGGCATTTTGAGCCTGAGCCACCTCAACCAGACGCTCGAGGCGGTGATCCAGGGTCCGGCCGAGCGGCTCAAACTCGCCCAGGAGCTCAGCAACGAGCACTTGCAGCAGGTCCGCCAGCAGAAGAACATCATGCTGGCAGAAAGCGCGCAGGAGATGCAGGAGAGCATCGCCAAGAGCGACGAGGCCCGCAAGGAGTTCGACACGAGCTTTACTGCCGTGACGGCCATCGCCACCGAACAGGGCAAAGTCCTCTGGAACAAGCTGGCAGGCTTCACGACTGAGTTCCGCAAGCAGGACGACCGGATTCGCGCATTGATGTTGGCCAATAACAGGCCGATGGCCATGCAGATCGCCAGCAACGAGGTTCGTACCGCGACCAACGACATCGACGCCCTCCTCACCGAGGTCGTGACTCTCGAAACGACACGGCTCCAGGATGCCGATCTGCAGGCGGACGAGGATTACGTCCAGACCCGCCTGGTGATGATTGCGGTTGCCGCCACGGCGCTGCTGATTGCCATTGCCGCCGCCTTCTGGATCGCGATCAGCATCAACGCCGGCCTGCGCAAGGCCAGCCAGGCCGTCCAGAACGTGGCTGACGGAGACCTTACCCGCTTCGCCGACATCACCAGCCGCGACGAGATCGGCGACATGCTGGGCTACGTCAACACGATGATCGAACGGCTGCGCGGCGTCGTGTCCGACGCCCTTGCCGCCTCCGA
>NZ_JMQK01000041.1:0-14701 GCF_000705355.1 Pseudorhizobium marinum | reverse complement strand
CGCACATCACCAGCGCACCATTGGTGCGGGCCGGGTCAGGATAGATGGCAACCGGCTTCAGGACGCAGTCCGACGAGTGGCCTTCGGCCTGCATGGTCGAGGAGCCGTCGAAGCCCCAAAGCGGCAGCTGCTCGAGCGTCGGAAACGCATCGAACTCCTTGATCTGCGTCTTGCCGCGCAGGTTGGCGACCGGGGTGTAGCCGTCAAGCCAAATGTATTCGAGCTTGTATTTTGTCATGAGAAATCTTCCTGGCTGGTCCATAGCCTCGTCGGGCTTTGGCGTTCCTTGCTTATGTCCGGTGGCGGCAGTGGCGCTGGAACAACCCCACCTGCCGACATGGTTTGCGGTCGGCCATCATGTGCGTTTGGTTGCAGGGGCGCCTGAAACGATGGCCATGATCGGGGGCCCCTTCTGGTCGCGAGGCACTGGTGCGTGCAATCGCGAAGCCTTTTTTTGCGAAAGCTCCAGGTGGAGCAGGCAAGGAGTGCCGACATCTTCTGTCGACACGATTGCAGCTCTGAGGAGTCGGGTTACGTTTGTAGCGCGCGGGACGATTCCCGCTTGGCCCTGCTGCAGATGCCGGCGAAACCGGAAGTCGCGGACCAAGGACAGGTCCTGCGATGCTTTGGCAGGATCGGTTCCGATCCATATCCCGCCGGGTCCGGTTACAGTCATAATCGTAGTCGTTGGCCGCGACATCGTCAGGAAACCCAAACTCGGCATCCATCGCTCGAAATCGAGCGGGTGCCATGATGACCGAGTATGAAAGCGAACTGCAGACGGCGAAGCGATCTGAAGAGGAGCAGCAAGGCCGGGGCGTCGTCGTATGCCTGTCGTCGCATCGGCGTTGGCGGCCCAGCAGCCGGCGAAAGAGCGAAGGGAGCGCGTCCAGCGAGGGTGAGGTAGCCGCCATCGTCGAGGAAGCGACTTTCAAAGCTCTCCAGCCTGTCATGGAGGCCACGACGGAGACGCCGATCAGGGAGCCCAGCTTCTGGCTCCCGGGTCTGGTCGCCCTGATGTCGTTTGCAGCGGTTATCGGCTTCTACTGCGTGTTGCTGGAGATGATCAAATCGATCATTTACAGCATTCCCTTCTGAAACACGTTCTTCCTGCAGTGCCGGCAATTCGAAATCCGACGCAGGCTGGCGGCTTCGAAGTGTCGGAGCATTCGCTTGAAAATGCCTGGAGGCTGCTCTCATTCAGGTCGGAAATCTTTCACGAGGTTTGCTGCCGAGGGGTTCTGGCATTCGTCAGCGATGCTCGTCACCGACGCATCTAGTGCGTCACCACTTCACGCACATTCGTGACGAGTATCTTGCTGTCTGCGCCATAGCCGATGAGAACGATGGAGAGGGTCTCGGTGATGTCGCTTGCCCGGGTGTCGCTGGTCACGAGTTCGAGTTTGTAGGCCGCCTTCTCGCCCATGTTGCGCTGGATGTCCCGATCATCGAAGCCCCTGGCGTTCTTCGGCGCAATATCCGTCACGTCCGACACGACAAATTCGAAGATCCTATGCTCGGCCAAGGCTTCCCTCATGTCGGAAATTCGGGAGGGCGGGAATATGACTTCGATTTTTTTCACGTGTCGGTACCAGAGCGGTCAGGATTGCCTATCGCACGGGATCGCCGCGGCGTTCAGCGCATGACGTCAATCGACCTGTCGCGTTAACGAAGATTTTCACTGCGGCTCGCCGTGACTACAATTGCAACGGGTGGCGCATCATGGGCTGCAGCGCCGCCTGCGCTCGCTGCCGTCGAACATCCCGCCTGAGCGATCGCTCAATCACCGGATTACATCTGAAACCGCATCGCCCGATCTTGAAAGATTGAAGCATTGCGGAGGGTCGAGAACGAGGTCACGCAACAAGAGAGGCTTTCCCGTGACCATGTCGCTGCCAGGCAGAAATACCGTCTCCCCGCCGATACTGAGCTTTGCAACCCTCAATGCAGCGCCACACGAGGTCTACAGAGAACTTCGCCCCGAATTTCCCTTCGTGCAAAGGGAGGATGGGGCCTTTCTCGTCCTGCGCGCGCATGACGTCCAGCCACTGGTCAGCGATCCGAGAACACGCCAGATCGAGACGGAGCTCATCAGGGCCCGCGGCATCGCGGATGGCCCCGTGATGGAGCTCGTTTCGAACAGCCTGCTGTTCTCGAATGGCGAAACCCACCGTCGCCGCCGGCAACCTCTGTCGCGGTGTTTCGCCTTTCGGATGATGGAGGGGCTCCGAGCCAACGTCCGGTCTCTCGCCGAGGAGCTTGTGACGCTCAAGCTTGGTGATGGCGAGATGAAGCTGCGCGACGATTATGCCGCCTCCATTCCCGCCATCACCATTGCGGCGATCCTTGGCATTCCGCGGAGCGATGTCCCGCTCTTCACCAGCATGGCCTACAGGGTGTCAAAGATCCTGACCACGTCCTGGACCCGGGAAGACCTGCCCGATATCGAGCTGGCCATAAACGACCTCTCCTCCTATGTCGCGACGCTCATCGATGACCGGCGCAAGCATCCGCGGGCGGATTTTCTGTCGGACTACGTCGCGAGCGTCGACGAGGCCGCCCAGATGTCTGCCGTGGAAGCGGTCATGCAGATCGTTTCGGTCGTGCTGGGCGGCACCGACACAACGCGTGCAGCGATCGTCATCATGGTCGGGCTGCTTCTCGATCGGCGGGATGGTCTATGGCAGGCCCTGCACCATCAACCTGCGATGGTGGCTGCCGCAGTTCTGGAGTCGCTGAGGTTCGAACCGGCCGTGGCATCGATTCCGCGGCTGGCGGTCGAAGACATCAGCCTGGATGGGCATGTCATCCCGAGGGGCAGCCCGGTCCTGCTCTCCACCATGTCCAGTCTCAGGGATCCCGACGTTTTCCTGGATCCCGGTCAGTTCAATCTCACGCGTCCACAGGGGAAATGGCATCCCGTGTTCGGAGGCGGAGAGCACAGGTGCCTCGGAGAAGCCCTGGCACGAATCGAGATGGAAGAGGCCCTGACGGCTCTCGTCAACTCGCTGCTCGATCTGGAGGTCGGAGACCAGAAGCTGAACATTCGCGGACACGCCGGCATCCGTCAGGTCGACGAACTCGTCGTCAGGTGGCGATAGGCCGGACGTGGAGTCCTGCCCGGCGCCGTCGGCTTTCGCCGATGGCCTCGGCGTTCTGGCTGCTGCATCGACGCGGCGGCCATCCCTCCAGATGCCTCGATCATGGACGCCTCCCATTGCCTGCCGCTTTCCAAACACATGCATCGCACTCGGAGCTTGTCGGTGTTCAGGATTAGATTGAGAATCGGGATGTTTCCCGCTTTTGTCTGTAGAGGGCTCAGCAAAATCGATTGCAGCCGCGCCGCCGCAGTGGTCCTCAGGGCCTTTGGCTCCGCGGCTACCGCGTGCCTCTATTGTTCGCCTTACCATGCTTTTCCGGAGGACTTCGTCTGGAAGCCTGAAAAAACCTCAGACGAAGAAACGCACGAAGGCGACGCCCTGCCGTAGGAGCCGAACCCTGTGCGCCACGGTTTTCGAGATCATATTCAAGCCGACCCGAGATCGAGACGGAGAGGGCCATCCAACGTCCGGCTTTTGGGCCGACCCCGTTCGGATGGACAGCCTGAATGGTGTTTCAAACGCAACCCGATCAGGCCAGATCGAAATCGAAGCAGAAGACCGGCAGTCTACCGGTGGGGCGTGGCTCTCGTGCCACTGCTACGTTGGAGAACCGTTTTGGCCAGACTCGTCGCGACACTCGCGTCCACCCATCATCCGTTTTACTTCAAGGCGACCACGTCCGCTCCCGAACATCAGATGCCGCAGGCCCCGGAATGGAAGCGGAAGGTCGAGGCCTACCGCGAGACGCTGGCGTCCACCGGGCCCGATATTCTGGTGATGATCGGCTCGGACCATTTCCATCAGATCTTTCTGGACAATTATCCGCAGTTCCTGATCGGCAAGGCCGCCCGCTACGACGCAACCTTCTACAACGAGGAGCGCGAGTTCGGCATTCCGAAGTATGCATTCGAGGGCGACGAGGACATGTCGCGCTTCCTGCACCAATCGTTGCTGGCGCAGGATTTCGACTTTGCGTTTTCCAACGAGCTGAAGATCGATCACTCGATCGTCTGCCCGATCATCACCCTGCGCCCGCAAAACGATCTGCCGATCGTACCGATCTACACCAATATCTTTGCCCCGCCGCTGCCTTCGCCGCGGCGGTTCTTCGACCTGGGGCGTGCCATCCGCAAGGCTATCGAGGATTACCCGTCCGACAAGAGGATTGCCGCCATCGGCACCGGGCACCTTTCGCTGGAGCTCGGAGGCCCCCGGCAATTCATGGAGACGGGACCAGACCCTGCCTTCGATCAGCAGGCGATCGAATGGCTGCGGACGGGAGACATCGAGGCCATTCTCGCCTCGGTGACGCACCAGAGCCTGGAATGCAGCGGGAATGCGACGCACGGCTTCCTCAACTTCTTGCTGATGCTCGGGGTCGCCGGTCCAGTGGGTGCCGATTACGTCGACTATCTCGACCTCTTCCACACCATGGAAGCCTACTTCACCTGGCATCCGAAGGAGGCGGCGCAATGAGCAAGTACTATGTGAACAAGTTCCTCTTCACCGTGGACCGGGATCCTCACCTGCTTGCGCGCTACATCGAAAGCCCCCGCAGCTTCGTCTCGGCATGGGAACAGTCGATCGGGCCGAAGCTGCTCGGCAATGACGTCGAGGCGTCGAGTGCCCACGCCTTCACGGACGAAGAGCGCCGCGCGCTGGTCGATCATGATTTCGTCAGCCTGTTCGAGATTGGGGCCCACTTCTTCCTCAACCTCACCATCTTCATCGGCATCTACGACGAGCCCTATGCGCAGAAATACGGGCCCCTGGCCTTCCAAAGGGAATTTGCGCAAAAGCTGCGGCACTGGCGCGGCAAGGACTACCCTTCGATCGCGACCTAGACCCGGCGGTCGATAAGTCAGCTGCGATCTTCCCCCACCGCATTCAATTTTCTGCCGAGCACGCGCAAGTCCGCGTCTGCTTGCATGGAGACGCCCGCAATGTTTGAACGAGAACGAGAAGTTCGCTGGAATCCAGCCGCCGTCCGCCTCCGTATTGCGGCGCTGCTGCTTGTCTTGAGCTTGGCGTCCGGGTGCAGCGTACAACGTGAAGAAGTCAGACACCGAGAGCCTGGTCAAAGCTTCCAGACCAGAGCCGGCTGCGCGCGCAGCGAAAACGTCGACACATTCGACCGGCGCTGTGACGTCCCGCTGCTGGGTTACAGTGGCTTTAACGGCCTCTGAGGCGCCGCTCACCCTGGCTCCGAGTTCAAGAGCGAGCAAGGCGGGACGCCACAGCAAACGCGCGCGGATCTTCAACCACTGCGGCTCTCTCTGGAGGCGACTGCTCAAGACAAGCCTCCATGCCATCAGGCCCCGTAACCTGACAGAGTCGTCTCCACCAAGCCCTGCACCGCCGGGGGTCACACCTTCCGGTTTGAATCGGTGATCGGGAAAAGTTGTCTCTCGTCGGGAGGGACTTATCGTGCCGCCCAGTTCGCACCACGACGGTAGATCTCGCGCATCTGCGGAACCTCGAATTCCTGCGCCACGTGGCCGAGCGAGGAATAGAAGACGCGGCCTTTGCCGTACCGGCGCTTCCAGACGACCGGCATGACGACGCCGTCGATCCACCAGGCGTGTTCGCCGGTGAAGGTCGTCGTCGCCAGCACCTCGTTGGAGGGATCGACATGCATGTAGTACTGTTCCGAGTGGTAGGGGAAATCGGAGATCCCCTCCATCAGCGGGTCGTCGGGCCGGGTGATGTTGACGGTATAGTCGATGATGTTGCCCGGATGGGCGACCCACTGGCCGCCGACGATGAACTGGTATTCGACGCATTCGCGGAACGCGTCGCCGGCACCGCCGTGGTAGCCGGCAAGGCCGACGCCGTTCTCGATCGCGGTGGCGAGGTTCTTGGCCTCTTCCTTCTCGATCTTCGACATCGTCATGATCGGCACGATCAGTGAGAGATCGTGGATCGACGGATCGGCGAAGGCCTCGGTGCTGCGCTCGACATAGACCTTGAAGCCGTCCTGCTGGAGCATATCCTTGATGACCTCGGCGCATTGTTCCGGTTCGTGGCCGCTCCAGCCACCCCAGACGATCAGGGCTTCACGCATTTTCAGTCCTCCCAATGTGATTTTTCCAGTGTCAGGCGGCCAGCTGGCCGTCGCTCAGCGATGCCGACAAGGGCGCCGGTCGCTCGGTCTTCGTGTTGATCTTGATGGTGGTGCCGCTGTCGGCGGCATGCTGGAAGGCTTCCATCACCTCCAGCACGTGCAGCGCGAGATCGCCATTGGCGCGGTGCGGCCGGCCCGAGCGGATCGCATGCGCCATGTCGGCGACGCCGATCGAGCGGTAGTTGCCATCCGCATAAGGCTGCGTCGTTTCCTGCGGCTCGAAGCTGCCGCCCTTCTTCAGGAGCTCGACCTGGCCGCCGAAGTGGTTCGGATCGGGAACGATCAGGCTTCCTTCGGTGCCGTAGAGTTCCAGCGGCACGTGCTTGTGGCCGGCCACGTCGAAGCTCATGCCGATCTGCACGACGGCACCGCAGTCGAAGGCCATGACGCCCGCGACATGTGTGGCGATATGGACAGGGATACGCTCGCCGTTGCGCGGCTGGCTGGTGATCAGGCGCTCGCTGCGGGGAGAGATCGCAAAACCCGCCACCTGGGATACCGGGCCGAGCAGGTTGACGAGGTCGGTGATGTAATAGGGTCCCATGTCGAGCATCGGCCCGCCGCCGACTTCATAGTAGAAATCGGGATTGGGATGCCAGCGTTCGTGTCCGGGGCACATGAAGGTCGCGGTGCCCCCGACCGGCATGCCGAGCACGCCCGAATCGATCAGCGCGCGGGCTGTCTGGTGCGAGCCGCCGAGGAAGGTGTCGGGGGCGGCACCGATGCGCAGGCCCTTCGCCTTGGCCGCTTCGGCCAGGGCCTGGCTCTCCTTGAAGTTGATGCCCAGCGGTTTTTCCGAATAGGTGTGCTTGCCCGCATCGAGCGCCTGCATCGCAACCGCGACATGGGCCTTCGGCACCGTCAGGTTGACGATGATCTCGATGGCGGGATCGGCGAGCAGCTCCTCGACGGATCGTGCCGTCAGTCCGAATTCGGCGGCACGCTGCTCGGCAAGCTCCCGGTTGAGATCGGCCACGCCCTTGATGTCGAGAATGGCGAAGGAGGCCATAGCCTTCAGGTAGGCCGCCGAGATGTTCCCGCAGCCGATGATGCCGATACCTACCTTGTTCATGAATCCTCCCAGATTGCTTTTCCAAAAAAAAACGTCAGCCGCTTGCCGGCTGCGGCGCCGGAGCCGGCCCGGTGGTGCCCCATGGGGACTCGTAGAGCTCGCAGAGTGCCACGACCGCCGCCCCTTGCGCCCACATCTCGTCCGGCGACGGGTCGAAGACCAGTTCGGCGATCTCGCGTATCGAAGAGGGGATCGCAGACCTGTAGGAGTCAGATAGGGTTTTCAAGAACAGCTCGCCGAGCGAGAGGCTCGAGCCGACGATGATCACGCGCGGTGGACCGAAGAGCGTGACGATATTGGCGACTGCGATGCCGACGGCCTCTCCGGCGCGGGTGGCGGCCACGATCAGCGCGTTGTCCTCCGCCGCAATGAGGGTTTCGGCAAGCGCCATGCCCCGTCCCAGACGGACGGCATCCGCAAACCTGCCCTGCTGCGTCTGTTCTCCCAGAATTGCCGCTTCCCCGGCAAGAGCGGAGAGCCGGACCGTTTCCGGCAGGCCAATTCCCATCATCAAGTCGCCGAGATTGTGGCTGAGGCCGCCAGCGCCGCGGAAGAGTTGGCCGCCATGCAGCACGCCGAGGCCCAGGCTGTGCTCCAGCGAGACCAGAACCATGTCGTCGAGATCACGTCCCTTGCCGAACCAGTGATGGGCAAGCGTGATGGCATGCGCATCGCTTTCGACGATCGTCGCGACGTTCAGCCGGTCGGTCATCTCGCGGGCAAAGTCGATGTCCGGCTCGCTGACGATGGGGCTCGAACGAACGCGCCCGGTGCGGTGCTCGACCACCCCTGGAAATCCGATGCAAACCGTGGAAATCTCCTGCAGGCCAAGCCCGGCATCGACGACGCAGCGGCGGATGCCGTCCTCCACCAGGTCGGCGATGACGCCGATCGGCTGGCGGTTGACCCTGATCGGCAGCGACAGCGTCGAGATCACCTCGCCGCAGAAGTTGCTGACCACGAAGACCATGTGGTTGGCGGCGATCTTGGCGCCGACGACGCGGGCCGCGTCCGGGTTCAGCTCCAGCATCACGCGCGGCCGGCCGCGGGCCGCGGCATTGCGGATGTCACCCTCGTGCCGGGTCAGAATAAGCCCGTCATCCAGCAGCGAACCGGTGATGGCCGAGACTGTCGTCGTTGAAAGCTGCGAGCGTTCGCTGATCTCGACCCGGGAAATAGGGCCGTGGCGCCGGATGGTGTCCAGCACGGTGAAGCGATTGATGGCGCGCATCAGTTCCGGATCGGCAGTTTTCATCGCAGTGTGCGCGCTCGCCCATGTATTATCTTCGGTATCCGGACAAAATAGACGAAAGAAATCGCGGTGTGTCAATGCGTTCTCGCAGAATTTATCATTTCCCAGTTGACAGGAGCGTATTCTTCGCCTGATTTTGTACGTGTCAGGGAATAAATGCGCACCTTGGGAGGAGAACAGGATGACGCAAGACCAGAGGATGGCGCTGACGCGCGCCAAACGTTTCATAAATCTGGGCGCTTTAACAGCCCTTGCTGTCAGCGGCGGGGCAGGCCTCGCTTCGGCGCAAACGGTTGTGAAGTGGATGCATGTCGAGACGGTTCCGGCCTATATCGAGGTCTGGGAGGAAATCGCCGCGGCTTACGAGCAGGAGCATCCGGACGTCGACGTCCAGCTGCAGTTCCTGGAGAACGAGGCTTTCAAGGCGAAGCTGCCGACGCTGCTGCAGTCCGATGCAGCCCCGGACTTCTTCTACAGCTGGGGCGGCGGCGTGCTGCGCCAGCAGTCGCAGACCGGCGCACTGATGGATCTGACCGAGCCGATGAATGCCGATGGCGGCGCCTGGGCCAAGGACTACAAGCCGGCGGCGCTGAACGGGCTGACCTATGACGGCAAGGTCTATGCGGTTCCCTATCGCATGGGCACGATCAGCTTCTACTACAACAAGGAGCTGTTCCAGAAGGCCGGCCTCAATGCCGACGACATCAAGACCTGGGATGACTTCCTCGCGGCGGTGACGACGCTGAAGGAAGCCGGAATCACGCCGATCGCCGGCGGCGGTGGCGACAAGTGGCCGCTGCACTTCTACTGGAGCTACCTGGTGATGCGCAACGGCGGCCAGGAGGTCTTCGAGAACGCGAAGAACAACGAAGGCGAGGGCTTCCTTGATCCGGCCATCATCAAGGCCGGCGAACAGCTCGCCGAACTCGGCAAGCTGGAGCCCTTCCAGGGCGGCTATCTCGGTGCCTCCTGGCCTCAGACGCTCGGCGTCTTCGGCGACGGCAGGGCGGCCATGCTGCTCGGTTTCGAGCATACCGAAGCCAACCAGCGCACCAATGCCGGCGACGGCAAGGGTCTGGCGCCGGAAAACATCGGACGCTTCCCGTTCCCGGTGGTCGAAGGTGGGGCCGGCAAGGTCACCGACACGCTCGGCGGTCTCAATGGCTGGGCCGTCACCAAGAATGCATCGCCTGCCGCCGTCGATTTCCTGCGGTTCTTCACGAGCCCGGAACAGGAGCAGAAGATGGCCGCCGCCGGGATGATCATCCCTGCAGCCACCGGTGCGGAAGAGGGGTTGAAGAACCCGCTGATGCGTGAGGCGGCGGACCAGCTTGCCGCGTCCACATGGCACCAGAACTTCTTCGACCAGGATCTCGGGCCGTCGGTCGGGCGCGTCGTCAACGATGTCTCGGTCGAGATCCTCGCAGGTCAGATGTCGCCGGAGGAGGGCGCGCAGATGATCCAGGACGCACGCGAACTCGAGTAGTTTCCGTTTGTGACACTGCCGTCGGCGCTCGCGCCGGCGGCACGCCATGCAGCCGGCTTTGCAGGGAGGAAAGCAAGGCATGACCGACATGACTGCCGCGGCAGTGGCAACCCAAGGTGTGACCGGACCCAAGGTCCGTTACAAGAGCCCGACGGCACGCGGCCGGCTTCCCGTCCTGGTGCTGTTTCTTCCACCGGCGCTCCTGCTTTTCACGCTGTTCGTCATCCTGCCGATGGGCGAGGCCGCATGGTACAGCCTGTACCGCTGGAACGGCTACGGTACGCCGACGGAATTTGTCGGCATCCGCAACTTCACCGTTCTCTTCAACAACGGTGCCTTTTCCCAGGCCCTGATCAACAACGGGCTGATCATCGTCATCTCGCTGCTGTTGCAGATCCCGCTCGCCATCTGGCTGGCGACGATGCTCGCCCACAAGATCGCCGGCGTCGTCGCCTTCCGGCTGATCTTCTTCCTGCCTTACGTGCTGGCGGACGTCGCGGCCGGCCTGATCTGGCGTTTCGTCTACGACGGTGACTACGGCCTGTTTGCAGCGATCGCCGGCTTCTTCGGTGTCGCCACGCCTTATGTCCTCGCCGACCGCGATCTCGCCATTTATGCCGTGCTCGCCGTCATCGTCTGGAAGTATTTCGGCTTCCACATGATGCTGTTCATCGCCGGCTTGCAGGCGGTCGACAAGAGCGTCCTGGAGGCGGCCGAGATCGACGGCGCGACCGGCTGGCAGAAGTTCCGCTACGTGACGCTGCCGCTTCTCGGCTCCACGGTCCGGCTGTCGGTGTTCTTCGCCATCATCGGATCGCTGCAGCTCTTCGACCTGATCATGCCGCTGACCGGCGGCGGGCCGTCGAACTCGACGCAGACCATGGTCACCTTCCTCTACACCTACGGCGTCACCCGCATGCAGGTGGGGCTCGGCAGCGCCGTCGGCGTCGTGCTCTTCGTCATCTGCATCACGCTCGCCTTCGGCTACAAACGGATCTTCATGCGCCATGACTGATACGACAACGCAAGTCCGCATGACGGCGGCAACCCGCCTCTATCTCTACGTCTCGCTGTCGCTGGTCGCGGCCCTGGTTCTGGTGCCGCTCGTCACCACGGCGCTTGGCGGCTTCAAGTCGCTCGGCGACCTGCGCACCAGCCCCTTCGGACTGCCCTCCGACTGGGTCTGGTCCAACTACACCGATATCCTGTTTGGCGAACGCTACTGGCGGCAGATGGCCAATTCGCTGTTCATCGCGGTGATGACGGTGTTCCTGACGGTGGTGGCGTCGGCCATGGCGGCCTTCACCTTCGCCCATGTGCGCTTCTTCGGCTCCGGCCACCTGATGAACTATTTCCTGATCGGGCTGATGTTTCCGGTGGCGACGGCGATCCTGCCGCTCTTCATCCGGATCCGCGACCTCGGCCTGCTCGATTCCTACTGGGGCGTGATCCTGCCGCAGGTCGCCTTCGGGCTCGGGATGAGCATCCTGCTGTTCCGCAACTACTTCCGCAACCTGCCGGACGAGCTGTTCCAGGCGGCCTTCGTCGACGGTTGCGGCTATATCCGCTTCTTCTGGTATGTGTCGCTGCCCTTGTCGCGGCCGATCGTGGCCACCGTCAGCATCGTCACCTTCGTCAACAGCTGGAACAGCTATATCCTGCCGCTGATCATGCTGAACACCGAGACGAAATATCCATGGCCGCTCGGCATCATGGTCTACCGCGGCGAGTTCGGCACCGAATGGCAGCTGGTGCTCGCCTTCATCACGCTGACCATCCTGCCGACGGTCATCGTCTTCTTCCTTGCCCAGAAACACATCATCGCAGGCCTGACGGCTGGCGCAGTCAAGTCGTGATACGGAGAATGAGATGGCATCTGTCGAACTGAGAGACGTCCGCAAGGCCTATGGCGCGGTGGAGGTCATCCACGGCGTGTCGCTGGCGATCGACGACGGCGAGTTCATCGCCCTGGTCGGGCCGTCGGGTTGCGGCAAGTCGACCCTGTTGCGCATGATCGCCGGGCTGGAGGAGATTTCCGACGGCGAGATCTTCATCGGCGGCACGGTGGTCAATCCGCTTACCCCGCGCGAGCGCAACATCGCCATGGTGTTCCAGTCCTATGCGCTTTATCCGCACATGACGGTGGCGGAAAACATGGGCTTCAACCTGAAGCTCTCCGGCGTCGCCAAGCCGGATATCGAGCGCCGGGTCGGCGAAGCGGCGCGCATGCTGGCGCTCGACGAACTTCTCGACCGCAAGCCGAGCCAGCTGTCGGGTGGCCAGCGGCAGCGCGTCGCCATGGGGCGGGCCGTCGTCCGCGATCCGGCGGTCTTCCTGTTCGACGAACCGCTCTCCAACCTCGACGCCAAGCTTCGGGTGCAGATGCGCACCGAAATCAAGACACTGCACCACAAGGTCGGCACCACCTCCGTCTACGTCACCCATGACCAGATCGAGGCGATGACGCTGGCGGACCGGATCGTCGTCCTCAACGGCGGCCGGATCGAGCAGGTGGGAACGCCGCTCGACCTCTACCGCGCACCGGTCAACGTCTTCGTCGCCGGCTTTATCGGTTCTCCGGCGATGAACTTCCTCGACGCCGACGTGGATGCCGACGCGGGCGGGCCTGCGGCACGGCTCACGGACGGCACCGTGATCCGGCTCGACCCTTCCTCTGCGGTCAAGCGGGGGCAGGCGGTGAAACTCGGCCTTCGCCCGGAGCACATCGTGCCGGGTGCATCAGAGGGTGGCAGCGTCGTGGCCGGCCAGACGCTGGTGGTCGAGCCGACGGGCGCGCAGACCCATGTGGTCTTCATGCTTGCGGGCGAGGCGGTGACGGCGGTGGTCGACGGCGCCTTCCCCGCCCGCTACGGCGCGCCGTTCGAAGCGGCGATCGCCGCCGAACAGGTGCATGTGTTCGACCGCAAGAGCGGCCTGGCTCTGTAAGGGGCGGATTTTGGAGGGTAGATCGCGCTGAACTCCCTCTGATCGGCTGCCGGCTCAGTTTCGAAAGCTCAGTCCTTTTTGGTTGGACATCACCATGAAAATCACTGCCATCAAGCCGTATATCGCGAGAGTGGGCGTGCGCAATCAGCTCGTCGTCAAGGTCGAGACCGACAGCGGCATCCACGGGTGGGGGGAATCCGGCCTGTCCTATCGCGAGAAGGCGGTCGCGGGGGCGCTCGATCACTATGGGCAGTTCCTGCTGGGCCGGGATCCGATGCGCTGCGGCGCGCTGTGGCAGGAGATGTACCGCAGCCAGTATTTCGAGGGCGGCAGGGTGCTTGCCGCCGCAATTGCGGCGCTCGACATCGCCTTTCATGACATCAAGGGCAAGGCGCTCGGCGTGCCGGTCTACCAGCTGCTCGGCGGCAAGCAGCGCGACCTGGTGCCGGCCTTCGCCACCACCTCGGCCGAGCCCGGCGAGGCGATGATCGAGCAGACCGTGCTCTTGAAGGAGGCCGGCTGGAACTGCGTGCGCTTCATCGCCGACGGACAGGAAAACAGCGAGCGCTTCGAGCCGCGGGAATCCATCGCGCTCACCGCCGAATGGGTCACTCGGGCCCGCGCGGAGGTCGGCCATGCGATGACGCTCGGCGTCGAGTATCACCATCGCTTAAGCGTGGCGGAGGCGGCGTCCTTCTGCCGGAAGATGCCGCAAGGCACGATCGATTTCCTCGAGGAGGCGATCCGCGACGAGACGCCGTCCGCCTATGAAGCCCTGCGCCGCATGACGGATGTCCCGTTCGCGATCGGCGAGGAATTTTCGTCGAAATGGCAGTTCCTCCCCTATGTCGAGCGCGACATCATGCAGTTCTGCCGGATAGACATCTGCAATGTCGGCGGCTTCACTGAGGCGATGAAGGTCGCCGGTTGGTGCGAGGCGCACTATGTGGATCTGATGCCGCACAATCCGCTTGGTCCGGTCTGTACCGCCGCATCCGTCCATCTCGCCGCGGCGGTCGCCAACTTCGCCTGGCTCGAATGCCGCCAGAGCCCGGCCGAACAGCACTGGGGCTTCGACAACACGACGCTCTTCCCCGGCCAGATCGAGATGCACGGCGCCTTCTACGTGGTGCCGGACGCGCCCGGGTTGGGGATCGAGGTGAACGAGGCGGAGCTGGAGAAGATGCCCTTCGACTATTCCGAGCCGCCCCACCTGCGCCGTACCGACGGGTCGTTCACTAACTGGTAAACGCTCAATTTGAAAAAGCCCCATAGTCGCGCGGTCAGATTACGCGACTATGGCGGCCCGTCGGCAGTATGAAGCGGCAAGTCCCTATGCATGCGGAGAACGGCCGCATGGCCCAGCCGGCCGTCGGCGCCGTCTCGACCATCTCCGCAACCGGCTCCTGTCTAGTGCTTCCGGATATGGCTGTGACCGAAAATGCGGCTCAAGCTGTATCTTCGGTTACACTGGATGCTGTTTCTCAGGAGATGGCGTAACCGCCGTCCACCGGTATGATCGTGCCGGTGATGAAGCCGGCATGGGGGCTCGCGAAGAAAAGCGCGAGGCCCTGCAGGTCTTCCGGCGTGCCCCAGCGCGCCATCGGCGTTCGCGCCAGGATCGGACCGGCGCGTGCCGGATCGTCCTGCAGCACCTGGGTCAGCGGCGTTGCGATCCACCCTGGTGCAATGGCATTTACCCGCACGCCGCGCGGGGCAT
>NZ_JMQK01000040.1:0-17912 GCF_000705355.1 Pseudorhizobium marinum | reverse complement strand
AAGAAAAGCTGCGCTTCGCGATCCGCGAAGGCGGCCGCACCGTCGGCGCCGGCATCGTCGCCTCGATCGTCGCCTAATCTGATCTCCCGAAAGGGAGAGGACAAGGCCCCGCCGGAAACGGCGGGGCTTTTGCTTTTTCTGCGGCGCTTTCGACGGGGCGGGCGTGTCATCGACCGGTGACATCCGGTGTCGGAAGAAACTCCTCCGCCCTGTCGTTTTTGCTCGAATAGTGCTTGTCATCGCCACGCAAGTTGAATATGAAGCCGCCTGTTCCGGTGGCGCTTTGCGCGGCGGGAATCTCTGAAGGGGTATAGCTCAGTTGGTAGAGCGGCGGTCTCCAAAACCGCAGGTCGTCGGTTCAAGCCCGGCTGCCCCTGCCAGTCTTTCTGTCGCGCGAATAGGTCGCTGCGATGTTGAGAGGCCGGGTTGTCGGCCGTTAGGTCGACGAATTTCATCGAACATCGATTCCCTCTTGTGAAAGAGGGGAGGGATGTTTATGTAGTGGCGAAACAGACACGCGGCGCGTGGGGCTGAGCAGTATCAGCTTTACGTGCCGTAATGGCGTGGACATAGATGGCTTCCAAAACCAATCCAATTCAGTTTCTGCAGCAGGTTCGCGCAGAGGCGTCGAAAATTACCTGGCCATCACGCCGCGAGACGATGATCTCGACGGCGATGGTCCTGTTGATGGTTATTTTCGCCGCTCTGTTTTTCTTTGCTGCCGACCAGCTTATCGGCTGGCTGATGGGCCTCGTGCTGAACGTCGGCAATTGATTGTGGAGATGAAGATGGCGGCGCGTTGGTACATCGTCCACGCATATTCGAATTTTGAAAAGAAGGTTGCCGAGGACATCGAGAACAAGGCGCGCCAGAAGGGCCTGTCGCATCTCTTCGAAAAGATCCTTGTGCCGACCGAGAAGGTTGTCGAAATCCGCCGCGGCCGGAAAGTGGATTCGGAACGCAAGTTCTTCCCCGGCTACGTGCTGGTGCGGGCGAACCTGACGGACGAGGCTTACCACCTGATCAAGAACACGCCGAAGGTCACCGGCTTTCTGGGGTCCGACAGCAAGCCTGTTCCGATCCCAGACTTCGAGGCGGACCGTATCCTGGGCCAGGTCCAGGAAGGTGTGGAGCGGCCGAAGTCGTCCATCAGCTTCGAGATCGGCGAGCAGGTTCGTGTTTCCGACGGTCCTTTCGCCTCGTTCAATGGCACCGTGCAGGATGTCGACGAGGAGCGTTCGCGCCTCAAGGTCGAAGTCTCGATCTTTGGCCGCGCGACACCCGTCGAGCTTGAATACGCTCAGGTCGAGAAGGTCTGAGCGAAAGGGAAGGGAACTTCCCGACCGCGTGGGAGGATGGCAGCCTTTAGCCGGGCTTGTCCAGACGCACCACGCAACCGCAGCCGCCGGCCTCGTGCCGGCACAGGTGGCCGGGAAACCGGTCTAAGTAGAAAGGCAGAGAGTTATGGCTAAGAAAGTTGCAGGCCAGCTCAAGCTTCAGGTCAAGGCAGGATCGGCAAACCCGTCCCCGCCAATCGGCCCGGCGCTTGGTCAGCGTGGCATTAACATCATGGAATTCTGCAAGGCGTTCAATGCCGCCACGCAGGAAATGGAAAAGGGCATGCCGATCCCGGTCGTCATCACCTATTTCCAGGACAAGTCCTTCACCTTCGCAATGAAGCAGCCGCCGGTTACCTACTGGCTGAAGAAGGAAGCAAAGATCACCTCCGGCTCGAAGACGCCGGGCAAGGGTAGCAACGCCGGTACGATCACCAAGGCGCAGGTCCGGGCTATTGCCGAAGGCAAGATGAAGGATCTGAACGCTGCTGACATCGAAGGCGCAATGCTGATGGTTGAGGGCTCTGCCCGCTCCATGGGCCTGGAAGTGGTGGGCTGATCATGGTCAAGGTTGCAAAGCGTATTCAGAAGATCCGTGAAGGCATCGATCCGACCAAGCTGGTCGCGCTGACGGATGCCATCTCGCTGGTCAAGGAACGGGCGACAGCCAAGTTCGACGAGACCGTAGAGATCGCCATGAACCTCGGCGTTGATCCGCGTCATGCCGACCAGATGGTCCGTGGCGTCGTCAATCTTCCGAACGGCACGGGCCGCGACGTTCGCGTTGCCGTCTTCGCACGTGGCGCCAAGGCTGATGAAGCCACGGCTGCTGGTGCCGACATCGTCGGTGCAGAAGACCTGGTCGAGATCGTTCAGGGCGGCAAGATCGACTTCGATCGTTGCATCGCCACCCCGGACATGATGCCGCTCGTCGGTCGCCTCGGTAAGGTTCTCGGCCCGCGTGGCATGATGCCGAACCCGAAGGTTGGCACGGTCACCATGGACGTTGCCGGTGCCGTCAAGGCATCCAAGGGCGGTGCCGTTGAGTTCCGCGTCGAGAAGGCCGGTATCATCCATGCCGGTATCGGCAAGGCCTCGTTCGACGCCAAGGCGCTCGAAGAAAACATCAAGGCTTTCGCTGACGCCGTCGTCAAGGCAAAGCCTGCCGGTGCGAAGGGCAACTACGTCAAGCGCGTAGCCATCTCCTCGACCATGGGCCCGGGCGTCAAGATCGATCCGTCGACCGTTACGGTCTGATCACGTTACTCCCGGGCTCGCCCGGGTGAAAGAATTCCCGGTCCCTCGGGGCCGGGAATTTCCAGGGAAACCTGGAACTCCTGTCCGAGATTGTGGGCGGCCTTCGGGCCTTAATACATGCCTGCATGAGACGGGTAAGACCCGATTTTAGGAGGCTCAGGCTTCCGGTGATCGGTTCGAGCCTTGTGTGCCTTGTGCCTGGAGCCGTTGAGGTGACAGTGCGAGGGGACAGGATCCTCAAGCGTCGCTTGGGATCTTGAAGAGAAGATCCCTAGGGGCAAAAGGCAAACCGATGGGGCCTGCATGATTGCGGTCCCGTCAACTGGAGACAGACAGTGGAAAGAGCGGAAAAACGCGAATTCGTCACGGAGCTGAGCGAAGTCTTTAAGGCTTCCGGTTCGGTTGTCGTGGCCCACTATGCTGGTGTCACAGTTGCGCAAATGAACGACTTTCGTTCGAAAATGCGTGCTGCTGGCGGCACCGTCAAAGTCGCGAAGAACCGCCTGGCCAAGATCGCTCTTCAGGGCACGGAGTCGGAAGGGATGTCGGACCTGTTCAAGGGTCAGACGCTCATCGCTTACAGCGAAGATCCCATCACCGCTCCGAAGGTCGTCATGGATTTCGCCAAGACCAACGACAAGATCGTTGTCCTGGGCGGCTCCATGGGAGCAACCACGCTCAGCGCAGATGCAGTCAAGTCGCTTGCGACCCTGCCTTCGCTGGACGAGCTGCGTGCAAAGCTGCTGGGCATGATCCAGACGCCGGCTACGCGCATCGCTGGCGTTGTTCAGGCACCGGCAGCTCAGCTTGCTCGCGTGTTCGCAGCCTACGCCAAGAAGGACGAAGCCGCTTAAGGCGGTTTTTCGCTGTAGATATCAAACCAGTTCGAACCGAACACAAAAGGAACTACTAAAATGGCTGATCTCGCAAAGATCGTTGAAGACCTCTCCTCGCTGACCGTCCTGGAAGCTGCTGAGCTGTCCAAGATGCTCGAAGAGAAGTGGGGCGTTTCCGCAGCTGCACCAGTGGCTGCTGCTGCTGCTGGCGGCGGTGCTGCTCCGGCTGCTGCCGAAGAAGAAAAGACTGAGTTCGACGTCATCCTCACGGAAGCCGGCGCGAACAAGATCAACGTCATCAAGGAAGTCCGCGCCATCACCGGCCTGGGCCTCAAGGAAGCCAAGGACCTCGTCGAGGGTGCTCCGAAGGCTGTCAAGGAAGCCGTCTCCAAGGCTGAAGCCGCTGACCTCAAGAAGAAGCTTGAGGACGCCGGCGCCAAGGTCGACGTTAAGTAATCTGGAAGAAGTCGGGAGAGGGCTTATGTCCTCTCCCGATGCTCGTTCCTCCGAACGTTTTACCCAAAAGCCCGTGAAACGGCTTTTGGGTAATGGGTTCTTCAAGAGGATGGTCTTCGCCCGAAACGACCGGCAATCCGGCTGGCGGTTCGGGAGGTAAGACGAGATTTGAACCACCCATGATAGACGGGATCGACTGGCCATCGAATTCCGTCCGTTGCAGGCCCGGATGCAGTTTTGAAGGAGCGACGATGGCTCAGACCCTTTCGTTCAATGGTCGCAGGCGCGTACGCAAGTTTTTTGGTAAAATCCCCGAAGTCGCAGAAATGCCGAACCTCATCGAGGTTCAGAAGGCATCCTACGACCAGTTTCTCATGGTCGAAGAACCCGAAGGTGGTCGTCCGGACGAAGGTCTGAACGCTGTTTTCCGGTCGGTGTTCCCGATCACCGATTTCTCCGGCGCCTCCATGCTGGAATTCGTGTCCTATGAATTCGAGCCCCCGAAGTTCGACGTCGAGGAATGCCGTCAGCGCGATCTGACCTATGCAGCGCCGCTCAAGGTGACGCTTCGCCTGATCGTGTTCGATATCGACGAGGATACGGGCGCCAAGTCCATCAAGGACATCAAGGAACAGTCCGTGTACATGGGCGACATGCCGCTCATGACCAACAACGGCACCTTCATCGTCAACGGCACCGAGCGTGTCATCGTCTCGCAGATGCACCGCTCGCCGGGCGTCTTCTTCGACCACGACAAGGGCAAGAGCCATTCCTCGGGCAAGCTGCTGTTTGCTGCCCGCGTCATCCCTTACCGCGGTTCGTGGCTCGACATCGAGTTCGACGCCAAGGACATCGTCTACGCCCGCATCGACCGTCGCCGCAAGATTCCGGCAACCTCGCTGCTGATGGCGCTTGGCATGGACGGCGAAGAGATCCTGTCGACCTTCTACACGAAGTCCAATTACGTTCGTGATGGCGACGGCTGGCGCATTCCCTTCCAGCCCGAGACGCTGAAGGGCGCAAAGACCCTTTCCGACATGATCGACGCCGACACCGGCGAAGTGGTCGTCGAATCCGGCAAGAAGCTCACCCCGCGCCTGCTCCGTCAGCTGACGGACAAGGGCCTGAAGGCGCTTCGTGCCAGCGACGAGGATCTCGTCGGCAACTTCGTGGCCGAGGACATCGTCAACCCGGAGACGGGTGAAGTCTACCTGGAAGCCGGCGAAGAGCTGGAAATGGCGCTCGACGCCAAGTCCGGCGAACGCAAGGGCAATCTCGTCGACCTCATGAAGCTCGGCTTCACCGAGATCCCGATCCTCGACATCGACCACATCAACGTCGGCGCCTACATCCGCAACACGCTGGTGGCAGACAAGAACGAGAACCGTCAGGAAGCCTTGTTCGACATCTACCGCGTCATGCGTCCGGGCGAACCGCCGACCATGGAATCGGCCGAAGCCATGTTCAACTCGCTGTTCTTCGACAGCGAGCGCTATGACCTGTCCGCCGTTGGCCGCGTCAAGATGAACATGCGTCTCGACCTCGACGCTCCCGACACCATGCGCACGCTGCGCAAGGAAGACATCCTGGCCGTGGTCCGGATGCTGGTCGAACTGCGCGACGGCAAGGGCGAGATCGACGACATCGACAACCTCGGCAACCGCCGTGTGCGTTCGGTCGGCGAGCTCATGGAAAACCAGTACCGTCTGGGCCTGCTGCGCATGGAACGCGCGATCAAGGAACGCATGTCGTCGATCGAGATCGACACCGTCATGCCGCAGGACCTGATCAACGCCAAGCCGGCAGCGGCCGCGGTGCGCGAATTCTTCGGCTCCTCGCAGCTGTCGCAGTTCATGGACCAGGTGAACCCGCTCTCGGAAATCACCCACAAGCGACGTCTCTCGGCTCTTGGACCGGGTGGTCTGACCCGCGAGCGCGCCGGCTTCGAAGTCCGCGACGTTCACCCGACCCACTACGGCCGTATCTGCCCGATCGAGACGCCGGAAGGCCCGAACATCGGTCTGATCAACTCGCTGGCCACCTTCGCCCGGGTCAACAAGTACGGCTTCATCGAAAGCCCGTACCGCAAGATCGTCGACGGCGTCGTCACCAAGGAAGTGCTCTACCTCTCCGCTATGGAAGAGGCGAAGTACTACGTGGCACAGGCGAATGCCGAGCTCGACGCGAACGGCTCCTTCGTCGAAGAGTTCGTCGTCTGCCGTCATGCCGGCGAAGTCATGCTGTCGCCGCGCGACACCATCAACCTGATGGACGTCTCGCCGAAGCAGCTCGTGTCGGTCGCCGCCGCTCTGATTCCGTTCCTGGAAAACGACGACGCCAACCGCGCTCTGATGGGTTCCAACATGCAGCGTCAGGCCGTGCCACTGGTGCGTGCCGAAGCGCCGTTCGTCGGCACCGGCATGGAGCCGGTCGTTGCCCGTGACTCCGGTGCTGCCATCGCAGCCCGTCGTGGCGGCGTGGTCGACCAGGTCGATGCGACCCGTATCGTTATCCGCGCGACGGAAGATCTCGATGCGGGCAAGTCCGGCGTTGATATCTACCGCCTGCAGAAGTTCCAGCGCTCCAACCAGAACACCTGCGTCAACCAGCGTCCGCTGGTCGCCGTCGGCGACATTCTGAACAAGGGCGACATCATCGCTGACGGTCCGTCGACCGATCTCGGTGACTTGGCTCTCGGCCGCAATGCGCTCGTCGCGTTCATGCCCTGGAACGGCTACAACTACGAAGACTCCATCCTGCTCTCCGAGCGGATCGTCTCCGACGACGTGTTCACCTCCATCCACATCGAAGAGTTCGAAGTGATGGCGCGTGACACCAAGCTTGGTCCGGAAGAAATCACGCGCGACATTCCGAACGTTTCGGAAGAAGCGCTGAAGAACCTCGACGAAGCCGGTATCGTCTACATCGGTGCGGAAGTGACCCCTGGCGACATTCTTGTCGGCAAGATCACTCCGAAGGGCGAAAGCCCGATGACGCCGGAAGAGAAGCTTCTGCGCGCCATCTTCGGTGAGAAGGCTTCGGACGTTCGCGACACCTCCATGCGCATGCCTCCGGGCACGTTCGGTACGGTCGTCGAAGTGCGCGTCTTCAACCGTCACGGCGTCGAGAAGGACGAACGTGCGATGGCGATCGAGCGCGAGGAAATTGAAACCCTCGCCAAGGACCGTGACGACGAACAGGCAATTCTCGACCGCAACGTCTATGGCCGTCTCACGGACATGCTGCGCGGCCAGAATTCGGTTGCCGGTCCGAAGGGCTTCAAGAAGGGCGGCGAACTGACCAATGCCGTGATCTCGGAGTACCCGCGGTCGCAGTGGTGGATGTTTGCCGTCGAGGACGAGAAGGTCCAGGCCGAGATCGAAGCTCTGCGGGGCCAGTACGATGAGTCCAAGTCGCGCCTTGAACAGCGCTTCATGGACAAGGTCGAAAAGGTCCAGCGCGGCGACGAAATGCCTCCGGGCGTCATGAAGATGGTCAAGGTCTTCGTTGCTGTGAAGCGCAAGATCCAGCCGGGCGACAAGATGGCTGGCCGTCACGGCAACAAGGGCGTCGTGTCGCGCATCGTACCGGTTGAGGACATGCCGTTCCTCGAAGACGGCACGCATGTCGACATCGTTCTGAACCCGCTCGGCGTGCCGTCGCGCATGAACGTCGGTCAGATCCTCGAAACCCACCTGGCCTGGGCTTGCGCCGGCATGGGCAAGAAGATCGGCCAGATGCTCGAGGAGTACAAGAAGTCGAGCGACATCACCGACCTGAAGCGCGAGCTGCGGGAAACCTACGAAAGCATGGCCAACGACGAAGTTGCAAACTTCGACGATGAGTCGCTTGTCCGGCTTGCCGAACAGTCAAAGGGCGGTGTGTCGATTGCGACGCCTGTCTTCGACGGTGCGCACGAGCCAGACGTTGCTGCCATGCTGACGAGGGCGGGTCTCGACCCGTCGGGTCAGTCTGTCCTTTACGACGGACGTACCGGTGAAGCCTTCGACCGCAAGGTCACCGTCGGCTACATGTACATGATCAAGTTGAACCACCTTGTGGACGACAAGATCCATGCCCGTTCGATCGGCCCGTACTCGCTCGTCACCCAGCAGCCGCTTGGTGGTAAGGCACAGTTCGGCGGTCAGCGCTTCGGCGAAATGGAGGTCTGGGCTCTGGAAGCCTATGGTGCCGCCTATACGCTGCAGGAAATGCTGACCGTGAAGTCGGATGACGTGGCAGGCCGTACCAAGGTCTACGAGGCGATCGTCCGTGGCGACGATACCTTCGAGGCGGGCATTCCCGAGAGCTTCAACGTTCTCGTCAAGGAAATGCGGTCTCTGGGTCTCTCCGTCGAGCTCGAGAACTCGAAGCTGGACGAAGCCGCGCAACTGCCGGACGCAGCCGAATAATCTCCAAAATGGCGCGCGCTGCCTGACAGCGCGCGCCAACCCTGTCCCGACGTGATCGAAGGGCAGGGAACTTTCGCCGCATTTTGCGGCTAAGACCGTTTTTGAGCGTCGGATCCTTCTCCCGGGAATTGGAGGATCACGATCGCAAGCTGAGGGCTTACGCCCCATAAGGAGATAGGCATGAACCAAGAGGTCATGAACCTTTTCAACCCGTCGGTACCGGCGCAGCATTTCGATTCCATCCGGATTTCGATTGCCAGCCCCGAGAAGATTCTCTCCTGGTCCTTTGGCGAGATCAAGAAGCCGGAGACCATCAACTACCGGACGTTCAAGCCGGAACGCGATGGCCTGTTCTGCGCGCGCATCTTTGGACCGATCAAGGACTACGAGTGCCTGTGCGGCAAGTACAAGCGCATGAAGTACAAGGGCATCATCTGCGAAAAGTGCGGCGTCGAAGTCACGCTGTCGCGCGTTCGCCGCGAACGCATGGGCCACATCGAACTCGCTGCACCGGTTGCCCACATCTGGTTCCTGAAGTCCCTGCCGAGCCGCATCTCCACGCTGCTCGACATGACGCTGAAGGATGTCGAGCGCGTTCTCTACTTCGAAAACTACATCGTCACCGAGCCGGGCCTGACCTCCCTCAAGGAGAACCAGCTTCTCTCTGAAGAAGAGTACATGATCGCCGTCGACGAGTTCGGCGAAGATCAGTTTACCGCGATGATCGGTGCCGAGGCCATCTTCGAGATGCTGGCCTCGATGAACCTCGAGAAGATCGCCGGCGACCTGCGCGCGGAACTGGCCGATACGACGTCGGATCTGAAGCAGAAGAAGCTGATGAAGCGGCTGAAGATCGTCGAGAACTTCATCGAATCCGGCAACCGCCCGGAATGGATGATCATGAAGGTCGTTCCCGTGATCCCGCCGGACCTGCGTCCGCTGGTTCCGCTGGACGGCGGCCGCTTTGCGACCTCCGACCTGAACGATCTCTACCGTCGCGTGATCAACCGTAACAACCGTCTGAAGCGCCTGATCGAACTGCGCGCGCCGGGCATCATCATCCGCAACGAAAAGCGCATGCTGCAGGAATCTGTGGACGCGCTGTTCGACAACGGCCGTCGTGGCCGCGTCATCACCGGCGCCAACAAGCGTCCGCTGAAGTCGCTCTCCGACATGCTCAAGGGCAAGCAGGGTCGCTTCCGCCAGAACCTTCTCGGCAAGCGCGTCGACTATTCCGGCCGTTCGGTCATCGTGACCGGTCCGGAACTGAAGCTGCACCAGTGCGGCCTGCCGAAGAAGATGGCGCTCGAACTGTTCAAGCCGTTCATCTACGCCCGCCTCGACGCCAAGGGTTACTCCTCGACCGTCAAGCAGGCCAAGAAGCTCGTCGAGAAGGAACGTCCGGAAGTCTGGGATATCCTCGACGAGGTCATCCGCGAGCATCCGGTCCTGTTGAACCGCGCACCGACGCTGCACCGCCTGGGCATCCAGGCCTTCGAGCCGATCCTGGTCGAAGGCAAGGCGATCCAGTTGCACCCGCTCGTCTGCACGGCCTTCAACGCCGACTTCGACGGCGACCAGATGGCCGTTCACGTGCCGCTGTCGCTGGAAGCCCAGCTTGAAGCCCGCGTTCTGATGATGTCGACGAACAACATCCTGCACCCGGCCAACGGTGCACCGATCATCGTTCCGTCGCAGGACATGGTTCTCGGCCTGTACTACCTGTCGATCGTCAACCAGAACGAGCCGGGCGAAGGCATGGTCTTCTCCGACATGGGCGAATTGCACCATGCTCTTGAGAACAAGATCGTCACCCTGCACTCCAAGATCCGCGGACGCTTCAAGTCCGTCGACGAGGAGGGCAAGCCCTACTCGAAGATCTTCGAAACGACGCCAGGCCGCATGATCATCGGCGAGCTCCTGCCCAAGAACGGCAAGGTGCCCTTCGATATCTGCAACCAGGAAATGACCAAGAAGAACATCTCCAAGATGATCGACGCGGTCTACCGTCACTGCGGCCAGAAGGACACGGTCATCTTCTGCGACCGTATCATGCAGCTCGGCTTCACCCACGCCTGCAAGGCTGGCATTTCGTTCGGCAAGGACGACATGATCATCCCGGAAACCAAGGTGAAGATCGTTGGTGATACCGAGTCCCTGGTCAAGGAATACGAGCAGCAGTACAACGACGGCCTGATCACTCAGGGCGAGAAGTACAACAAGGTCGTCGACGCTTGGGGCAAGGCAACCGAAAAGGTCGCGGAAGACATGATGGCCCGCATTAAGGCCGTCGAGTTCGATCCCGAGACCGGTCGCCAGAAGCAGATGAACGCCATCTACATGATGTCCCACTCCGGTGCGCGTGGTTCTCCGAACCAGATGCGTCAGCTGGGCGGCATGCGCGGCCTCATGGCCAAGCCGTCGGGTGAAATCATCGAGACGCCGATCATCTCGAACTTCAAGGAAGGCCTGACCGTGAACGAGTACTTCAACTCGACGCACGGTGCCCGTAAGGGTCTTGCAGACACCGCCCTGAAGACCGCGAACTCCGGTTACCTGACCCGTCGTCTCGTCGACGTCGCGCAGGATTGCATCGTCAACTCCGTCGATTGCGGCACCGACAAGGGCCTCACCATGACGGCGATCATCGATGCAGGCCAGGTCGTGGCTTCGATCGGCGCCCGCGTCCTCGGTCGTACGGCGCTCGACGATATCGATCATCCTGTCACGGGTGAGCGTATCGTCGATGCCGGCCAGATGATCCTCGAGCCACATGTCGTGGAAATCGAGAAGGCCGGTATCCAGTCGATCCGTATTCGTTCCGCTCTGACCTGCGAAGTTCAGACGGGCGTCTGCTCGATCTGCTACGGCCGAGATCTGGCCCGTGGTACGCCGGTCAACATGGGTGAAGCCGTCGGCGTCATCGCAGCACAGTCGATTGGCGAGCCGGGCACCCAGCTCACCATGCGTACCTTCCACTTGGGCGGTACCGCGACCGTGGTCGACCAGTCGTTCCTCGAAGCCTCCTACGAGGGCACCGTCCAGGTGAAGAACCGCAACATGCTGCGCAATTCCGACGGCGTGCTCGTGGCCATGGGTCGTAACATGTCCGTCGCCCTCCTTGATGAGCGCGGCATCGAACGGTCCTCGCAGCGTGTTGCCTACGGCTCCAAGCTGTTTGTCGACGACGGCGACAAGGTCAAGCGCGGCCAGCGTCTCGCCGAGTGGGATCCCTACACCCGCCCGATGATGACGGAAGTCGAGGGGATTGCCCAGTTCGAGGACGTGGTCGATTCCGTCTCGGTCACCGAATCGACGGACGAATCCACCGGCATCACCAAGCGTCAGGTCATCGACTGGCGTTCGACGCCACGCGGCAACGATCTGAAGCCGGCAATCGTGATCAAGGATGAGTCCGGCAACGTGCTGAAGCTTGCCCGTGGTGGCGAAGCTCGCTTCATGCTGTCGGTGGACGCGATCCTGTCGATCGAGCCCGGTCAGAAGGTCAGCCAGGGTGACGTGCTTGCGCGTGTTCCTCTGGAAAGCGCCAAGACCAAGGACATCACCGGTGGTCTGCCGCGTGTTGCCGAACTGTTCGAGGCTCGTCGTCCGAAGGATCACGCCATCATCGCTGAGATCGATGGTACGATCCGCCTCGGCCGCGACTACAAGAACAAGCGTCGCGTGATGATCGAGCCTGCCGAAGATGGTGTCGAGCCGGTCGAATACCTGATCCCGAAGGGCAAGCCCTTCCACCTTCAGGAAGGCGACTACATCGAAAAGGGCGACTACATCCTCGACGGCAATCCTGCGCCGCACGACATCCTGGCGATCAAGGGCGTGGAAGCACTTGCTTCCTACCTCGTCAACGAGATCCAGGAAGTCTACCGACTGCAGGGCGTTGTGATCAACGACAAGCACATCGAGGTGATCGTTCGTCAGATGCTGCAGAAGGTGGAAGTCACCGATGCGGGCGACAGCCAGTACATCGTCGGCGACAACGTCGACCGTATCGAGCTGGATGACCTGAACGAGGTTCTGGTTGCGGAAGGCAAGCGTCCGGCTGCGGGCGATCCTGTCCTCCTCGGCATCACCAAGGCTTCGCTGCAGACGCCGTCGTTCATCTCGGCCGCATCCTTCCAGGAGACCACCAAGGTCCTCACGGAAGCTGCGATCGCCGGCAAGACCGACACGCTGCAGGGTCTGAAGGAGAACGTCATCGTTGGCCGCCTGATCCCGGCCGGTACCGGCGGTACCATGACGCAGATCCGCCGCATCGCGACATCGCGCGACGAGATGATCCTCGAGGAGCGTCGCAAGAGCTCCGGTGCCTCGGCAGCAACGCCGATGCTTCAAGAACTGTCGGGCGAAAACACGCCCGCCGAGTAAGGCGGGTTCGGGTGCCGGTCTGCGGCACCTCCCCAATTGACAAAAGAAAGGCGCCGGGAGAAATCTCGGCGCCTTTCGGTTTTCCGTAGTCGGGACTGCTAATGTATTGACCTCCCTCAACGCATCGAGGAGCCAGCCTTCTAGATCTGGAACCGTTCAAAAAACGAACGGAGGCTCTTATGAAAAACCTGTTGTCGTCGGTAGCCATCAGCGTCCTGCTGGCCACCGCGGCCGTCGCGGCCGAACCGGTCCCGGCCGGTCTGCGCGACACCGCCATCGAACTCTTCAAACCACTGCCGTCCACCATTCCATCGGTCAAGGACAACAAGATCACCCCGGAAAAGATTGCCCTCGGCAAGGCTCTCTTCTTCGATCCCCGGATCTCGGCATCCGGCGTCTTCTCCTGCAACTCATGCCACAACGTGGGTACGGGCGGGGATGACAACCTCGAAACCTCGATCGGCCATGGCTGGCAGAAGGGCCCGCGCAATTCCCCGACCGTCTTCAACGCCGTCTTCAATGTCGCCCAGTTCTGGGATGGACGTGCGGAAGATCTGAAGGCGCAGGCCAAGGGCCCGGTGCAGGCGGGTGTCGAAATGGCCAATACGCCGGCCGCCGTCACCCTGACGCTGAAGTCCATGCCGGACTACGTCGCATGGTTCAAAGCCGCGTTCCCCGATGAAGAGGATCCGGTGACGTTCGACAATTTCGCCAGAGCCATTGAGGCGTTCGAGGCGACGCTGATCACGCCGGCACCCTTCGACGCCTTCCTGAATGGCGACGAGGATGCAATGACGGTCGAGGCGAAGCAGGGCCTCGCCCTGTTCATGGACAAGGGCTGTGCCTCCTGCCATGCGGGCATCAACGTCGGCGGTGAGGGGTACTATCCCTTCGGCCTGATCGAGAAGCCCGGTGCCGATGTGCTGCCCGAGAACGACAAGGGCCGTTTTGCGGTGACCAACACCGCCGACGACTCCTACGTCTTCCGCGCAGCGCCGCTGCGCAACATCGCGCTGACGGCGCCCTACTTCCATTCCGGAAAGGTCTGGGATCTGAAGCAGGCGGTCGCGGTGATGGGGACGGCGCAGCTCGGCGAGGAGCTTCAGGAGGAAGAGGTGGAGCTGATCGTCGCCTTCCTGAACTCGCTGACCGGCAAGATGCCTGAGATCAGCTATCCGGTCCTGCCGGCTGAGACCGCCGACACGCCGCGGCCGATCAGCATCATCCCGACGTCGCAATGAAACAACAACAAAGCTGACGTTGACAGCAGCATCCGCCGGTCATCCGGCGGATGCTGCGCATCGGCTATTCGTCGAAACGGATGATGGCGACTTCACCTTCGAGCGCACCCTGATAGGCGGAAGCATGCGGCTCCTCGACGGGCTCCTCCTGGAGTACGCCGATCTGATCCAGTTCCGCTTCGATGAAGCCTTCTTCGGACAGGGCGTTCAACGCCTCGCGCACGGCAGAATCGTCGTCGGGCGCGCGCAGCATGATGTGCAGGTCGATGCCTTCGCTGTCCTTGACCTCGTAGGCCTTGCCGATGATGATGAACACCATGGGACCTTCGAGGTTGTTGTCGTTGTCGGGGGTGGTCATCATTTCATCTCCGTTGAAGGCTTGCCGTCGGATGGCGCACCGCGGGGGGCAGGGGATCCGGACCTGGATCAGGCGATTCCCGAACTTAGCCATGGTGGCTTGTGCAATCACGCCTTAAATCTTAACTTTGTGTCGCCAGAGCCGTTCCGGAAGGGCCAAAACCCATTATTTTCGGCATTGGTCTTGACGACAAAGGGGTAAAACAGTAAACGCCCCTCCATCGGAAGCAATGTGAGGCTAGTCCGTTCGGAACGACTCGTTCCGGAGTACGTCTCAAACACGCTTCCCGACGCACGTTGAAGACACGAATGCTGCACGCATGACGCATAAGGAATGCGTCCTCTGCTTTTTGTGGTCCATCCGGAAAACCGGCTTGGGCCACGTTTTGCGCATGAGACATGGTGTGTGTCACGGCCGGAGACGGCATCAGATTGGCCCGCAAGGGCTTGGAAGAAGATTTTGCAAGGGATGGTTATATGCCTACCGTAAACCAGCTGATCCGCAAGCCGCGTCAGGCACAGGTAAAGCGCAACAAGGTTCCTGCTCTGCAGGAAAACCCGCAGAAGCGTGGTGTTTGCACCCGCGTGTACACGACGACACCGAAGAAGCCGAACTCGGCTCTGCGTAAGGTCGCCAAGATCCGCCTGACGAATGGCTTCGAGGTCATCGGCTACATCCCGGGTGAGGGCCACAACCTTCAGGAACACTCTGTCGTGATGATCCGCGGCGGCCGCGTCAAGGATTTGCCGGGCGTTCGCTACCACATCATCCGCGGCGTTCTCGATACCCAGGGTGTCAAGAACCGCAAGCAGCGCCGTTCGAAGTACGGTGCAAAGCGTCCGAAGTAAGTCGGTCGTATTCAGTATTCCGGCGCTGCGCGAGGTTCTCCGCGTGATAAAGCGTCCCAACCGTTGAGAGACAAGAAGTATGTCCCGTCGCCACAGTGCAGAAAAGCGTGAGATCAACCCGGACCCGAAGTTCGGCGATCTGATCGTTACCAAGTTCATGAATGCCATCATGCTCCACGGCAAGAAGTCCGTGGCCGAGACCATCGTCTACGGTGCGTTTGACGCCGTGCAGGCCAAGGTCAAGCAGGAGCCGCTGGGTATCTTCCACACGGCCCTTGAGAACGTTGCCCCGCACGTTGAAGTCCGTTCGCGCCGCGTCGGTGGTGCCACCTACCAGGTCCCGGTCGACGTCCGTCCGGAGCGCCGCCAGGCCCTGGCGATCCGTTGGCTGATCGCTGCTGCTCGCAAGCGCAACGAGACCACCATGGTCGATCGTCTCTCGGGTGAACTCATGGATGCCGCCAACAACCGCGGCAGCGCCGTCAAGAAGCGTGAAGACACGCACAAGATGGCTGACGCCAACCGCGCGTTCTCGCACTACCGTTGGTAATCTAAGTCCGACCGAATTTCGAAAGGCAGTCCTATGGCTCGCGAATACAAAATCGAAGACTACCGAAATTTCGGTATCATGGCGCACATCGACGCCGGCAAGACCACGACCACCGAGCGTATCCTTTACTACACCGGTAAGTCGCACAAGATCGGCGAAGTCCACGACGGCGCGGCCACCATGGACTGGATGGAGCAGGAGCAGGAGCGTGGCATCACGATCACCTCCGCTGCCACCACGACCTTCTGGAAGGGTCGCGACGGCAAGATGCGCCGCTTCAACATCATCGACACCCCCGGCCACGTGGACTTCACGATCGAAGTCGAGCGTTCGCTGCGCGTTCTCGACGGTGCCATCGCGCTTCTCGACGCCAACGCCGGTGTCGAGCCGCAGACGGAAACCGTCTGGCGTCAGGCTGAGAAGTACCATGTCCCGCGCATGATCTTCTGCAACAAGATGGACAAGACCGGCGCCGACTTCTACCGCTCGGTCGAGATGATCAAGACCCGCCTGGGTGCGATCGCCGTCGTCATGCAGCTGCCGATCGGTGCTGAAAGCGAATTCAAGGGCGTGATCGACCTGATCGAGATGAATGCCCTGATCTGGCGCGACGAGTCGCTCGGCGCTGCCTGGGATGTTGTCGAGATCCCCGAGGACATGAAGGCCAAGGCGCAGGAATACCGCGAGAAGATGATCGAACAGGTCGTCGACATCGATGAAGCTGCCACCGAAGCCTATCTCGAAGGCATCATGCCCGACAACGAGCAGATCCGTGCGCTGGTTCGCCGTGGCACGATCGACGTCAAGTTCCATCCGATGTTCTGCGGCACGGCCTTCAAGAACAAGGGCATCCAGCCTTTGCTCGACGCCGTCGTCGAATATCTGCCGTCGCCGCTCGACATCCCTTCGATCAAGGGCATCGACGTCAAGACCGAACAGGAAATCGCGCGTCATCCGTCGGATGAAGAGCCGCTGTCGATGCTCGCGTTCAAGATCATGAACGACCCCTTCGTCGGCTCGCTGACCTTTGCCCGCATCTATTCCGGCAAGCTCGAAAAGGGCACGTCGGTGATGAACACGGTCAAGGAAAAGCGCGAACGCGTCGGCCGCATGCTGCAGATGCACTCCAACAGCCGTGAAGACATCGAGGAAGCCTTTGCTGGCGACATCGTTGCTCTGGCCGGCCTCAAGGAAACCACGACCGGCGACACGCTCTGCGATCCGCTGAATCAGGTCATCCTCGAGCGCATGGAGTTCCCTGAGCCGGTCATCCAGATCGCCATCGAACCGAAGACCAAGGGCGACCAGGAAAAGATGGGCCTCGCGCTCAACCGTCTGGCCGCCGAGGATCCGTCCTTCCGCGTCAAGACCGACGAGGAATCGGGTCAGACCATCATTGCCGGCATGGGCGAGCTGCATCTCGACATTCTCGTCGACCGCATGCGTCGTGAATTCAAGGTCGAGGCTACCGTCGGCGCGCCGCAGGTTGCCTACCGCGAAACCATCACCCGGACGCACGAAGAAGACTACACGCACAAGAAGCAGTCCGGTGGTACCGGCCAGTTCGCGCGCGTCAAGATCATCTTCGAACCCAATCCGGAAGGTGACGAGTTCAAGTTCGAGTCGAAGATCGTTGGTGGTTCCATTCCCAAGGAATACATCCCGGGCGTTCAGAAGGGCATCGAAAGCGTCATGTCCTCCGGTCCGCTGGCAGGCTTCCCGATGCTCGGCGTCAAGGCGACGCTGATTGACGGTGCCTTCCACGACGTGGACTCCTCGGTCCTCGCCTTCGAAATCGCATCGCGTGCCTGCTTCCGTGAGGCGGCCAAGAAGGCCGGCGCACAGCTGCTCGAGCCGATGATGAAGGTCGAAGTCGTCACCCCGGAAGACTACGTTGGCGACGTGATCGGCGACCTGAACTCCCGTCGCGGTCAGATCCAGGGCCAGGAAAGCCGCGGCATCGCCGTGGTCATCAATGCCCATGTGCCGCTGGCCAACATGTTCAAGTACGTCGACAACCTGCGTTCCATGTCGCAGGGCCGCGCCCAGTACACGATGACGTTCGATCATTATGCACCGGTGCCGAGCAACGTCGCGACGGAAATCCAGGCGAAGTACTCCGGTCAGAAGTGACCGGGGTAACCCTCTGAACCCATAAAGAATTTCCCTGAAAAGGGGCAAAGAACGGAGAGCCGGAAATGGCAAAGAGCAAGTTTGAGCGCAACAAG
>NZ_JMQK01000039.1:0-18514 GCF_000705355.1 Pseudorhizobium marinum | reverse complement strand
TTTATAGTCCCAACCAACAAAACAAGTCAACACGCGAATTCTGAAGCTGCGAAACTTTTCGGTAAGAGGCTGATTTAAAACGGAATTTTTCAGGAATTTCGAAAGCCGACGTCGGAAAGCCCGCAAAAACCACGGTCCGCGGCACGGGAAGGCGATCCGCCCTGCTACCGCCGCCATATCTTCACAATTCTGCTGTCTAAGCGCAGCCAAGCGATGCGCTCCTTATAGAGCGCGCGCATCGCTGCCCCGATTTGACACTCGCTGACAGAAGGGGCACATGTTTCAGCCAAGCTCCCGCCGCCACACTTCCGGGCACGCGCAGAGGAGCATGAGGGGACCGTCAGGACAGGCATGATCAGCGCCCGCAGCATGATCCGAACGCTCGGCAACGAACCGCCGCTTCTGGCCGATGGCCGGCGCGCACCGGATCGCCGCGAGATCTCGCTGCGCTGGCTTTCGGGCACCTTTCTGACCGGCATCACCTCCTCGATCCTGATGGGGGTTGCCCTGTTTGCCGCCCTCGACGGCCGCCAGCAGCTGGCGATCCCGGCGGAAGCCTCCGTTGCCCTGCCGCTCGACGCAGACACCGACAGCGTCACCCGCGGCAACCGGCTGCTGGCCGGCAACATCGTCGCCATGCCGACCGACCGCAAGGTCATGGAGGTCTCCACCGTCGTCCAGGAGGGTCAGCGCGAAGTCATCCGCCGCCGGCCCTTCGCGCACGTCAAGATGAACCTCGCCGCCAACCACGTGGCGCAGGAGGATTATCCGGCCTTCGATCCGCTGACGATCTTCGCCTCCAGCGAGGAGCCGGATCCGGCGCCCGGCAGCACCGGCATGATCTACGGCTCCGAGGTCGAATCCGAGGTCAGCCTGCGCGCCCTGCCCTTCCCCAAGAAGGGCGCCGCCTATCCCTTTGCCTCCTCCATGACGCTCGACGAGGTGGAGGAGAACGTCCGCAGCAACGGCTCGATCCTGACCGCCGGCAATACCCAGCTGTCGGCCCTCTATTATGTCGACCCGCGCCGCTTCTCCTCCCACGAGGACGAGATCGACATCACCGCCGGCCTGACGGCCCGCATCGTCGAGCAGAACATGACGGTGACGCCGGCCGAGCCGGTAACGCCGAAGACGCGCGACTATGCCGACGACGTCATTCCGATCCGCACCGAGAAGGACGTCAGGACGGCGCTGACCGACGTCGGCTATCCCGACGGCAAGGCCGAGGAGATCGCCGGCCATCTCGGCAACCGGATGAAGGAGCCGACGCTCTATCCCGGAGACGTGCTGCGCATCGGCGTGCTGCAGCAGGGCGACATGGTGCTCGTCGTGCGCGCCTCGGTCTATCGCCGCGGCCAGCACGAGGTGACGATCGCACTAAACGACCACGGTCGCATCGTCGATGCCGAGGAGCCGCCGGCCCTCGACGCGGTCGCCGGCGCCTTCGACGAACAGCCGCCGCAGCTGGCGACCGGCCGCGACCTGCCGCGCGTCTATGACGGCATCTACCGGGCCTCCCTCTCCTACGGCATGACCACCGACATGACCGGCCTGCTGGTCAAGCTGCTCGCCAGCAGCGTCGATCTGCAGGCGCAGCTGAAGCCGACCGACAAGATCGAGGCCTTCTTCTCCGTGCAGGACGAAAGCGGTCAGGCGACGGACCAGTCGGAACTGCTCTACGTCAATGCCCATTTCGGCGACACCACCACCCGCTTCTACCGCTTCCAGGATCCCGAAGACGGATCGGTCGATTATTTCGACGGCGAAGGGAAGAGCATCCGCCAGTTCCTGCTGCGCAACCCGGTTCCGAACGGCCGCATGACCTCGGGCTTCGGCATGCGCCGCCATCCGATCCTCGGCTTCTCGCGCATGCACACCGGCACCGACTGGGCCGCCTCGCGCGGCACGCCGATCATCGCGTCCGGCAATGGCACCGTCGAATCGGCCGGCTGGTCGTCCGGCTACGGCAACCAGACCATCATCCGCCACGCCAACGGCTACGAGTCCTCCTACAACCACCAGAGCGCCATCGCCAAGGGCGTCAAGCCGGGCGCCAAGGTGACCCAGGGCCAGGTGATCGGCTATGTCGGCTCCACCGGCCTCTCGACCGGCGCCCATCTGCACTACGAGCTGATCGTCAACGGCACCAAGGTGGATCCCATGAAGATCCGTCTTCCCGGCGGCAAGTCGCTCGCCGGCGACGATCTCGCCCGCTTCAAGGACGAGCGCAGCCGCATTGATGCGCTGCTTGGCACCGGCGGCGATCCGGCGGAAGTCGCCAGCCGCTGACCCCACGACAGGGCTGATCCCGAACGAGAAATGGCGGCCCGAAGGCCGCCATCGCTTTTTCATGCCGCGCGGGGTTAAGCCGCTTGGCGGACCTCCGCTTTTACGCCGCTTCGCGGACCTGACCTTCTTACGCCGCTTCGCGGACTGGCCGCTTGACGCGGAAGAGCAGGCGATCGGTGCCGGCGTCGACCGCCACCGTCGACTCGTCGGGGATCTGCCCGCCCAGGATCTGCTCGGCGAGCGGATCCTGCACGAACTTCTGGATCACCCGCTTCAGCGGCCGCGCCCCATAGACCGGATCATAGCCCTTGTTGGCCAGCCACTCGCGGGCGTCCGGGTTGAGCGTGATGGCGATCTTGCGCTCGGCCAGCAGGGACACCAGCCGCTTCATCTGGATGTCGACGATCGTCCCCATTTCGTTGCGCGCCAGGCGGTGGAAGAGAATGATGTCGTCGACGCGGTTGAGGAATTCCGGGCGGAAGGAGGCCTTGACCACATCCATCACCTGCTCGCGGACGCTGTCCACATCCTCGTTCTCACCCAGTGCGGTCAGATAGTCCGCCCCGAGGTTGGAGGTCATGATGATGATGGTGTTCTTGAAATCCACCGTCCGGCCCTGGCCGTCCGTCAGCCGCCCGTCGTCGAGCACCTGCAGGAGCACGGTTAAGACATCCGGATGCGCCTTCTCGATCTCGTCGAAGAGGACCACCTGATAGGGCTTGCGCCGCACCGCTTCCGTCAGCGCGCCGCCTTCCTCGTAGCCGACATAGCCGGGAGGCGCACCGATCAGCCGGGCGACCGAATGCTTCTCCATGTATTCCGACATGTCGAGGCGCACCATGGCGGTCTCGTCGTCGAACAGGAAGCGGGCGAGCGACTTCGTCAGCTCCGTCTTGCCGACACCGGTCGGCCCGAGGAAGATGAACGAGCCGATCGGCCGGTTCGGATCCTGCAGGCCGGCCCGCGACCGGCGCACGGCCCGCGACACCGCCTGGACGGCATCGCCCTGGCCGACCACGGATTTGGCCAGTTCGTCTTCCATCCGCAGCAGCTTGTCACGTTCGCCCTCCAGCATCCGGTCGACCGGAATGCCGGTCCAGCGGGACACGATATGGGCGATATTGTCCGGCGTGACGACCTCCTGCACCATGGCATTGACGCTCGTGTCCTGGGCTTCGGCCGCGGCAAGCTCCTTCTCCAGGCCCGGGATGACCCCATAGGCCAGCTCGCCGGCGCGCTGGAACTCGCCCTTGCGCTGCGCGATCGCCAGTTCGTTGCGGGCCTCGTCGAGCCGCCCCTTCAGATCGGCGGCAAGCCCGAGCTTCTGCTTTTCCGCCTGCCAGCGGGCCGTCAGCGCACCGGCTTCTTCCTCAAGCGAGGCGAGTTCAGTCTCCAGCCGGTTCAGCCGGTCGGCCGAGGCAACGTCGGTTTCCTTCTTCAGCGCTTCGCGCTCGATCTTCAGCTGCATGATCCGCCGGTCGAGCTCGTCGAGCTCCTCGGGCTTGGAATCCACCTGCATTCTCAGCCGCGACGCCGCCTCGTCCATCAGGTCGATCGCCTTGTCGGGCAGGAAGCGGTCGGTGATATAGCGGTGCGAGAGGGTCGCGGCCGCCACCAGCGCGGAATCGGAGATCCGCACCTTGTGGTGCTGCTCGTATTTTTCCTTCAGGCCGCGCAGGATCGAGATGGTGTCCTCGACCGTCGGCTCGTTGACCATGACCGGCTGGAACCGGCGGGCAAGGGCTGCATCCTTCTCCACGTGCTTGCGGTATTCGTCGAGCGTGGTGGCGCCGACGCAATGCAGTTCGCCGCGGGCGAGCGCCGGCTTCAGGAGGTTGGACGCATCCATCGCGCCGTCCGCCTTGCCGGCCCCGACGAGCGTATGCATCTCATCGATGAACAGGATGATCTCGCCGTTTTCCGACTGGACCTCGTTCAGCACCGCCTTCAGCCGCTCCTCGAACTCGCCGCGGTACTTCGCACCGGCGATCAGCGAGCCCATGTCGAGCGCCATCAGCCGCTTGTCCTTCAGGCTCTCCGGCACGTCGCCGTTGACGATGCGCAGCGCCAGGCCTTCGGCAATCGCCGTCTTGCCGACGCCGGGCTCGCCGATCAGCACCGGATTGTTCTTGGTGCGGCGCGACAGCACCTGGATCGTCCGGCGGATCTCGTCGTCACGGCCGATCACCGGATCGAGCCGGCCCTCGCGGGCTTCTGCCGTCAGATCGCGGGCATATTTCTTCAGCGCGTCGAAACCCTGCTCGGCATTGGCGCTGTCGGCCGTGCGGCCCTTGCGCAGGTCGTTGATCGCCTGGTTGAGGGCGTTCGCCGTCAGCCCGGCCTTCTTCAGCGTCGCCGCCGTCGAAGCGCTGCTTTCGATCGTCAGCGCCAGGAGAAGCCGCTCGACGGTAACGAAGCTGTCGCCCGCCTTCTTGGCCGCCTCTTCGGCGGTGGAAAAGACTTTTGCGAGCGGCTGCGACAGATAGATCTGTCCCTCGCCGCCGGACACCTTGGGCAGTTTGGCAAGTGCAGCGTCATTGGCGATGCGAGCGGCCTTGGCGTCCCCGCCGGCGCGCGCAATCAGTGCCGCGGCCATGCCCTGGTCGTCGTCGAGCAGCACCTTCAGCACATGCTCCGGCGTGAACTGCTGGTGACCGTCCGACAGCGCCTTGCTCTGGGCCGACTGCAGGAAGCCGCGCACCCGTTCCGAGTATTTTTCGATGTTCATGTCAAACCTCCACGGATCGTTCCGCCCTTCATACGGCACGGATCGATGATTGAGATTGAGCTCCCTCAAAAGGCGAGCCCGTCTGCCGTAAAAAATTCCGGCGTCGATGCAGATATGGGAGCCGATTTTAAGGATTTAAAGAGCCGTTACAGGGATCTGCGGCCGCTGCCGCAAGCACCGCCGAAGCAGCCGTCAGCGGAGCGGCGATCGCCGGAGTTCACGCCGGGACAGGCTGCCGGGGCGGATGGTAAGTCCCCAGATCATCCGGGGTGACAATCCGGCAATGCTGCGCCACTCAGCCTTGATGAAGATGCTCCGTCGCATGATCGGAGATCGGGCTTCGGTCAGTGCCATGGCAGCCTGTCGCTGACCGTCATGCTGGCGCTCGACTGGGCCTGTTCGCGCGTCAGGGCAAGGCGGAGGGCCTTCAGTCGAGACGGCATCTGGACAACCCGCGATCGGCCGGCTATAAGTAACGTTATTACATAACTTATGGAGACTTCCTGATGAAGGATCATCCCTGTTCCCGACAGGCCTGCGAGCCGCCGCTGCCGACCTTGACGTCACGTCGGCTTGGCGTTTAGCTGGCCCCGATGGTTCCCCGACGGTGACTCGAAGGGGATTAATAGGGAACACGGTGAGGCCTCCCGCAAGGGTGCCGAGACCGTGGCTGCCCCCGCAACTGTGAGCGGATTGCCACTCATCCTCGGGCGTCGCAAGGCGCCATGCCACTGGGTTATCCCGGGAAGGCAGATGAAGGGCGCATATCCGTGAGCCAGGAGACCTGCCATCGAACACCACTCAGTCAGCCGGGCGGGGATGCCCGGCAAGGGAACAGATATGACCGACCTGCACCTTTGCCCCACGGCACCCCTCCGTCTCGACCGGTTTCCCGCCGGCGGCCACGCCGCCGATGCCGTCTGAACCCACGGCATTTGCCGCCTTTCCTCTGATCGAGATAGTTCATGCACAAGCTTGTTGCCAGCCTCACGCTTTCGCTTGGCCTGATCGGCCTTGCCACGCCGGTCCTCGCCGCCACCTCCTATCCCTTGACGATCGCCAACTGCGGCCGCGAGATCACCTTCGACAAGGCGCCTTCGCGGATCGTCTCGATCGGTCAGGGGATGACCGAAATCCTCTTGTCCCTTGATCTGGCCGAAAAGATCGCCGGAACCTCCGTCTGGGTCGGCCCGGTACTGCCGCAATATGCGGAGATCAATCGCGGCATCCAACGGCTTGCCGACAATGATCCGAGCTTTGAATCCGTCGTCGGGCGGGAGCCGGATCTGGTCGCGGCCGAATTCGAATGGCACGTCGGCGCGCAGGGCTCGGTCGGCAAGCGCGAGCAGTTTGCGCAACTGGGCATCGACACCTATGTCGCGCCCGCCGACTGCGTCGCCAAGATCAATACCAACGGCGGCGATGGCGTTCGCGGACAACTCTTCACCATGGATCTGGTCTACCAGCAGATTGCCGAGCTCGCCGAGATCTTCGACGTGACGGAACGCGGCGACGCCCTGATTGCCGATCTGAAGCAGCGGGAAGCCGCAGCCAGGGCCTCGGTCGCCGGCGCCTCCGGCAAGAACCTGCCCGTCGTCTTCTGGTTCTCCAGCAAGGAAGTCGACGGCGACGCCTTCATTGCCGGCAGGAACGGGGCGCCCGCCTATATCCTCGGGACGCTGGGTGCCGGCAATGTCGTCGACACGCAGGAAGAATGGCCGCTCGTCGGCTGGGAGACCATCGCGGACGCAAATCCCGCCGTCATCGTCATCGCCACCATGGATCGCCGCCGCTATGCCGCCGACGATCCGCAGGTGAAGATCGATTTCCTGGAGAACGATCCCGTCACCCGGGAGCTCGACGCCGTGAGGAACCGGCGCTTCGTCCTGATGGACGCGCAGGCGATGAACCCCACCATCCGCACGATCGACGGCATCGAGATCCTTGCGAACGGCATCAAGACCTTCGGTCTTTCCCCGTGAGTCTGGCCTTTCCCGCGCGTTCGCCGCGGTGGGCGCTTGTTGCGCTTGCCGCGGTCGGCCTCCTGCTTCTTGCCCTGATGGTGAGCCTCGCCGTGTCGATCGGCGAGATCGCCATTCCGCTCGCCACCACCGCAAAGGCCGTCGCCAACCGGCTCTTTGCCGCCGACTTCGAACTCAGCCGCATCCACCAGGGCATCATCTGGGACTATCGCCTCAGCCGCGCGCTGGTCGCCGCCAGCGCCGGCGCCTCGCTGGCGCTCTGCGGCGCGGTGCTGCAGGCGCTGCTGCGCAATCCCCTGGCCGAACCCTATGTGCTCGGCATCTCCGCCGGCGCCTCCACCGGCGCCGTCTGCGTTACTATCCTCGGGTTCGGCTATGGCGTGCTCAGCCTCTCCGGCGGCGCCTTCATCGGTGCGGCCATCGCCTTCCTGCTGGTCGGCATCCTGGCGGCGGGCGTCGGCGGCACCAGCGAGCGCGTCATTCTCTGCGGCGTTGCCGGATCGCAGCTCTTCAGTGCCCTGACCTCCTATATCGTCACCACCTCCGCCAATGCCGAACAGGCCCGCGGCGTGCTGTTCTGGCTGCTCGGATCGCTGAGCGGCGTGCGCTGGCCGGATGTCTATCTTTCGGCGCCCGTGGCGCTCGTCGGCCTTGTCGTCTGCCTGGCGCATGTGCGCGCGCTCGACGCCTTCGCCTTCGGCAAGGATGCCGCCGCCGCACTCGGCATCTCCGTCCGGCGGGTGCAGGTCGTGCTGCTCGGCACCACCGCCGCCATGACGGCCTGCGTCGTCAGCATGGTCGGATCGATCGGCTTCGTCGGCCTCGTCGTCCCCCATGCGGCCCGCTTCCTGGTCGGCCCCGGCCATGCGCGCCTGCTGCCGGCAGCCGCTCTCTTCGGCGCCATCTTCATGGTCGCGGCCGACATCATCTCGCGCATCATCATCCCGCAGCAGATCCTGCCGATCGGTGTCGTGACGGCGCTCTTCGGCGCCCCCGCCTTCGCGCTGATCCTCTATCGCGCTCGGAGAACGGCATGAGCATCGCCCTCGATGACGTCAGCTTCGCCGCCGGTGACACCCTCATCGTCGACGGCGTCAGCCTGCAGGCGGAAAGGGGCAAGGTGCTCGGCCTCCTCGGACCGAACGGATCCGGGAAATCAAGCCTCCTCCGGTTGATCTGCCGGCTGCGGAAGATCCGCAGCGGCGTCATCCGTCTGGACGACGACGACCTCTCGTCGATAACCCGCGCCGCGCTCGCCCGGCGCATCGCGCTCGTCGAGCAGCAGGCGGAAACGGACACGCAGATGACCGTGCGCGAGGTGGTCCGGCTCGGCCGCACCCCGCACCGCGGTTTTCTCACCCCATGGTCGCTGCAGGACGAGGCGGCCGTCACGGAAGCGCTCGCGCGGGTCGACATGCAGGAGCGCGCCGACCGGCTCTGGCAGACGCTCTCCGGCGGCGAGCGGCAGCGCGTCCATCTCGCCCGGGCGCTCGCCCAGGAGCCGGACGAACTGCTTCTCGACGAGCCGACCAACCACCTCGACATCCAGCACCAGCTCGACATTCTGTCGCTGGTCTCCAGGCTCGGCATCACCTGCATCGTCGCACTGCATGATCTCAACCTCGCGGCCATGTTCTGCGATCGGCTGGCGGTGCTGGAGGGAGGCCGCATCGTCGCCGCCGGCACGCCGGAGGCGGTCCTGACCGAGGACCTGCTCGAGAGAGTCTTTGGCGTCCGTGCCCATGTGGAGAAGTCGCCGGTGCACGGCCGCTGCAACATCCAGTACCGCATGGGCTGAACCGCCGCGCCGACGCGCAAAGGGCGGGCACCGGTTTGCAATCCGGTGCCCGCCCTTGCTGTCTGAGGATGTAGCGTCCGCCGTCAGCTGGCCTCCAGCACCATGTTCAGCGGCGTTTGCGCTGCCCGTCTGACCTTGCTGAAGCCGCCGGAGCGAATCACCTCGGTCAGCCGCCGTTCTCCCGCCTGCGCCCCGAGCGCCAGCCCGGTCTCCTGCGCCAGCGATGTCGGCACGCAGATCATCGTCGATGCCGCATAATAGAGCCGCCCGACCGGATTGATGTTCTCGTCCAGCGTATCGGCAGCCATGGGTTCGACGACCATCCAGATCCCGCCCGGTTTCAGCGCCTTGCGGATATGGGCGGCCGCCGCTTCCGGGTCGCCCATGTCGTGCAGGCAATCGAAGCAGGTGATCAGGTCGAAGTCGCGTCCCTCGAAATCCTGCGCCCGGCCGACCTCGAAGTGCAGGTTCGTCAGCCCATGCGACTGGGCGTGCGCACTCGCCGCGGCGATCGAGCCGGCATGGAAGTCATAGCCGGTGAACTGCGATTTCGGAAAGGCCTGCGCCATCAGGATGGTCGACAACCCGTGGCCGCAGCCCACATCGGCCACCTTGGCGCCCTGCTTCAGCTTGTCGAGCACCCCGTCGAGCGCCGGGAGCCACTCCTGCACCAGCGCATTGACATAGCCGGGGCGAAACAGCCGTGCCACCGCGCAGAACAGGCATCCCGCCTGCTCGCCCCAGGCCACGCCGCGGCCGGTCTTGAAGGCCGCCTGCACCTTCGGCTGGTTTTCCAGCATGGCCGCGGCCGTGTCGAAGGCGCCGATCAGGTGAACGGGGCTGTCCGGCTCGGCAAACACATAGGCCTGCTCGGGCGTCAGCGAAAACTGTCCGTGCTCGTGCTGGACATAGCCCGAGGCGGCCTGCGCCGCGAGCCATTCCCGCACGTAGCGTGGCGCGCATTCTGCCGCTTTCGCCAGTTCGTCGGCGGTCGCCGGGCCGATCTGCTTCAGCGTCCTGTAAAGGCCGAGCGCATCGCCGATGCGCACCAGCGGCACGCTGACGGCTCCGCCGAGATCGCCGAGCACGCGGCCGACGAGCTCGTTCAGGGTCGTTTCATTGAGGTCTGGCACGTAAATTCCTCCTTGTGTCGGGACGGCCTCTTGCCGCCCATGACCCGAAGGATGAACCCGATGCCCGCACCCGCCATGAGGCGCATGTCCCGCGCCGGAGAGAAAAGCGGGCCGCCGCATGGGACAGATGTCCTTGTCCGCGCCGGTCGACGGCGGCGCGCCTCAGCGCGACAGCGCAATGACGATGGCCTGCGAACGGCTGCGGACCCCGAGCTTGCTGAAGATCACCGAAAGCTGGTTGCGCACCGTCTTCACGCTCTTGCCCAGACGGTCGGCAATCACGCGGTTGTCGAGGCCTTCGGCGACGAGCGTGAGCAGCTCTTCCTCCGCTGGCGTGAGAGCCGCCTCGCGCACCGCACGCGGCAACGCCGGCCGATCCTGGCCGAGAAAGGTGGCGAGCTCGCTCTGGAACACCTCCCAGGCCGGCTCCCCTGACAGGAGAACGTGGTTCTTGCTCTCCAGCGGCACGAAGCGGGCGCCAGGAATGGCGGCTGCGAGCTTGCAGCCCTGCTCGAAGGGAATGCGCATGTCGCCGCGGCAATGAGCGATCAGGGTCGGCACGCGAAGCTGTGCGGCCAGGTGCAGCACATCGATTCCCTGCATTTCGGAGAGCAGCTGGGCGGCAACCTCCGCCGTCGCCGTCACCCGTTCCAGATCGCCCCACCAGCGATGCTGCTCGGGCGTTCCTTCCGGAATGAAGAGATGGGTGAAGAACCGGCAGAAGGCGGGATTGTCGCGCCCCCAGCCGATGCGGACGAAATTCACCAGCGTCTCGGCCTCGAGCCGTTCCGCCTCCGTCTGCGCCCTTATGCGGGCGCCCTGGCCGTAGGCGTTCAGAAGCACGAGACGGGACACCCGCTCGGGATGCCTCAGCGCATAGGTAATGGCCAGCGCCCCGCCCTGCGAAACACCGAAAAGCGCAAACTGCGGCTCCTCGATCGAGGCCGCGACGGCATCCAGGTCCGCATGCCAGGCGTCGATGGAAAGGTCGGCGACATGACGGTCCGAAAGGCCGCAGCCGCGCGGATCATAACGGATGAAGCGGCTCCTGGCAGCCAGGGCCAGAAGCCACGGCCGCCAGATGGGGCTCTCCAGATCGTAGTCCACATGGCTGAGCCAGTGCGCCGCCTTCAGGAGCACCGGTCCGCGTCCGCACGAGGCAACGGCGATGCGCGTGCCGTCGGCCGAGGTGCAGAACCCTATGGTCTGGCTGGGTTTCATGCCGCCAGTTTACAGCAGCGGAAAGCGCCGGAACAGAGGGCCTGCGGGGCTTGTCGGGCAGATGGCGAGGCCGGTCCGACAGGAAGCCGGCCGGATCCGATCCGTCCCGTTTCACCTCTCGGTCCACCCTCCCCGAAAAGGAAAAACTCCGGCCTTTCGACCGGAGCTTTCGTTCATCCGCAGCTCTGGAGCTGGCTTCACTCGCTGGCGACGTCGGCCATGGCGGGCTGGCCATCGTCGGCACCACCCTCGGACGGTGCATCGCCTTCGCCGCGGCGCGTACGGCGCGGCCGATTGCCGGCGTTGCGGCGGCGTGGCTGGCGCGCTTCGCCCGTTCCTTCTTCGGCTGCCACTTCGGCCGGCGTGCCCTCGATCACGGGCTGCGGGCCTGAACCGTCTACGGCTGGGGCGTCCGTTGCCACAGGGACCGGTGCCTGCTCACGACGCGGTTCGCGGCGCGGCTGCGGCTCCCGGCGGGGCTGCTGTTGCTGCGGCTGCGGCTGCTGGGGCTGCGACTGCTGGGGTTCGTTCGCATACTGCGACCGGCCGTTGCCGTCGTCGTCCATGTCGTTGTTGTCGTTGTCGTCGCCGTCCTGGTTGTCGCGATCCTGGTAGTCGCCGCGCTCGTCGCGCTGGGACCGTTCCTGCATCTGCGCCTGGGCAGTGGCAATGATCCGATTGTAGTGCTCGGCATGCTGCAGGTAGTTTTCCGCCATGACCCGATCGCCGGCACTCTGGGAGTCGCGGGCAAGCGTCGTATATTTTTCGGCAATGTGCTGAGCCGTACCACGGATCTTCACGTCTGGGCCGGAACTGTCATAGGTGCGGGTAAGTGGATTGCCGCCCTTGCGGTTGAAGTTGTTGCCGCCGCCGCCACTGCTGTTGTTGTTGGAGCCGCCGCGCCCTCGACCGCGCTTGTTCTGCTGTCCTGGCCTCATAGATCGTTCACCTGAATTTTCTGTTTTCCGCTGATAAGGGACCACGCGGCCATGCTGGCTCATGCCAGACCAGGACTTCGCGCGCCACGGACAGGACGAAACCAAGTCGCCTGCCGCTTGTGAAAGTCAAATTAACTGATTCACGCACCAGGAAATGTTCAACCTTCGAAACTCTGTAATAGAGTCGGTCTCAAGGTTGACCTTAAACCCGAACGAATCTCCGTTCATTCCCAGCCGCCCAGTGCGTGGCCGCAAGCTATCGCGCTTCCCAAGTAAATCCAAGCCTTTTCTTTCGCTGTGCAAAATCAGGGACCTGGCCGTCCGGGAGCAAAGATGAGGACGCGGTCGTTGTCTCCGTAGTCGCGGGCCGCCTGCCGGAGCGCAAAGCCCGCGGTGGTGAAGATCTCCGTGACGCTGTCCTTCTGGTCGAAGCCGATCTCGACGCCGAGAATGCCGTCCGCCTGAAGCGATGCTCCGGCGCCGGCCGCAATCGCGCGATAGGCATCAAGCCCGTCAGGGCCGCCGTCGAGAGCCCGGGGGGGATCGAAATCCCGAACCTCCGGCTCCAGCGCCGGAATGACATCTGCCCTGATATAGGGCGGGTTTGACACGATTATGTCGAACCGCCCGGCGATGTCCGCAAACCAGTCGCTGCGGATCGCCTGGAACCTGTCGCCGAGCCCCAGCCGCTCCGCATTGTCGCGGGCCGTGCCCAGGGCGTCTTCGGACACATCGGAGCCAACCCCTTGCGCCGTAGGGCATTCCTTCAGGAGAGCCAGCAGGATAGCGCCCGTTCCCGTTCCCAGGTCGAGCACGCGGCCCTCGCCTCGGGCTGCGACAATCCGCCTCAGGTGGGGTAGCACCGTCTCGACGAGCATTTCCGTGTCCGGCCGCGGCTCCAGCGTCTCCGCCGAAAGCCTGAGCGTCATGCCGTGGAACTCCCGTGCCCCCAGAATGCGATGCACCGGCTCCCGCTTCAGGCGTCGCGCGACCGCGTCCGCAATGGTCGCGGCCTCCGCCGCCGTCAGCACCCGCTCGCCGCCGGAAAAGACCTCGGTGCTGGTGAGCCCGAGAAGGCCGCCGATCAGCATGCGCGCCTCCATGGCCGCATCCGGCAGGCCGGCCGCGGCAAACTTCGCCCGCGCATCCGCCACGGCGGCGTCGAGGGACGTCATCCTCTCGCCTCGCCGAGCTGGGCCAGCTGTCCGGCCTGATAATCGGAGATCAGCGCATCGACCACCTCGTCGATCTCGCCCATCATCATCCGGTCGAGCTTGTAGAGCGTCAGGTTGATGCGGTGGTCGGTGACCCGTCCCTGCGGGAAGTTGTAGGTGCGGATGCGCTCGGACCGATCTCCCGATCCGACCTGGCTCTTGCGGTCGGCGGAGCGTTCGCTGTCGGCCTTCTGACGTTCCATGTCGTAGAGCCGCGAGCGCAGCACCTGCATGGCCTTGGCGCGGTTCTGGTGCTGCGATTTCTCCGAACTGGTGACCATCAAGCCGGTCGGCAAATGGGTGATGCGCACGGCCGAATCGGTGGTGTTGACGTGCTGCCCGCCGGCGCCCGACGCCCGCATGGTGTCGATGCGGATGTCTTCGGGACGGATTTCGATGTCGATCTCCTCGGCTTCCGGCAGCACCGCCACGGTTGCTGCCGACGTATGGATGCGCCCCTGCGTTTCCGTATCCGGCACGCGCTGCACCCGGTGAACGCCGGATTCGAACTTCAGCTTGGAGAACACGCCGCGCCCGCTGACGGTCGCGATGATTTCGCGAAAGCCGCCCGCTTCGCCCTCGCTGGCCGATAGTACCTCGACCTTCCAGCCCTTGGCGGCTGCGTAGCGCTCGTACATGCGAAACAGGTCGCCGGCAAAAAGTGCCGCCTCGTTGCCGCCGGTACCGGCGCGGATTTCGAGGATGGCGCTCTTCTCGTCGGCGGCATCCTTCGGCAGGAGCAGGACCTGCATGTCCTTCTCCAGCGCCTCGACCTTCTCTTCGGCCGCCGGCAGTTCCATCTCCGCCAGCTCGCGCATCTCCCGATCGGTTGCCCGGTCGTTGAGCAGCGCCCGCAGGTCGGCCACCTCGGCGGTCGCCTTCTCGTGGTCGCGGATCTTGCGCACCACCGGCTGCAACTCGGAATACTCCGAGGCCAATCGCACATAGACGTCCGCCGCCGGACCTTCCGACATGCGCGCCTCGATTTCGCCAAAGCGGCGCTCGAGTTCGCGCATCTTGTCTACAGGAAGCTTAGCCACCCTGATTTCACTCCATTTTCTTGTTCTTCTTAGACGGCTATACCGTGTTCTTCCGCAAAGCGGGTCAGAAGCGTCCGGATCGGCTCCTGCGAGCGCTTGTCGTCGAGCGCCGCATGCAGCTCCTGCGCCAGCTCGTCGACGTTCAGCGACAGGAGCATCGCCTTGACCGGACCGATGGATGTCGGCGCCATCGACACGGCCCGGAAGCCGATTCCGAGCAGCGCCATGGCCGAAAGCGGCTTGCCGGCCATCTCGCCGCAGAGCGTCAGCGCCGTCTGGTTGCGCTCCGCAGCCCGCACGATATCGCGAAGGATCCTGAGGAACGGCTTGCCCAGCATGTCGAACCGGTCGGAGACGCGGGCATTGCCGCGGTCGGCGGCCATCGAGAACTGGAAGAGGTCGTTTGATCCGACGGACACGAAGTCCACCTCCGCCATCAGCTCGTCGAGCTGCCACATCAGCGCTGGCACCTCCAGCATGGCGCCGAACTGCAGCCGGCGCGGCAGGCTGTGCCCGAATTTCGAAAGATGCTGCACCTCCTTCTGCAGGAGCTCGCGCACCGCGTGGATTTCGGCCACCTCGGTCACCATCGGCAGCATCATCTTGAGTTCCGAGTCGGCAGACGCACGCAGCAGCGCGCGCAGCTGCGTGCGCAGCAGGCCGGGCCGGTCGAGCGACAGCCGGATCGCCCGCCAGCCGAGCGCCGGGTTCTCCTCCTCGTGGTTCCTGAAGTAGGAGACCACCTTGTCGCCGCCGATGTCGAGCGCCCGGAACGTCACCGGCCGCCCCGCGGCCTGGCGGATGACGTTGCGGTAGAAGGCCTCCTGCTCCTCGAGCTTCGGCATCGTCGAGGCGATCATGAACTGCAGCTCGGTGCGGAACAGGCCGATGCCGTCGGCCCCCGATTCGGCCAGCTGCGGCAGGTCCACCATCAGCCCGGCGTTCATCATCAGGCTGATGCGCTTCCCGTCCTTGGTCAGCGGCTCGACGTCGCGCAGCGCCCGGAACTGCTCCTGCCGGCGCGCTCTCAGCCGCACCTTCTCCTCATAGGCCTTCACGAGGTCCGCCATCGGCCGCAGGTGCAGCTGCCCGTCGTCGCCGTCGATGATGACGGTATCGCCGTTCTCGGCCAGCGCCACGGCACCCGCCGCCTGGCCGACCACGGGAATGCCCATGGCGCGTGCCACGATGACCACATGGCTGGTGACGGCACCATCCTCCAGCACCAGGCCGCGCAGATGATCGCGGGGATAGTCGAGAAGCTCGGCCGCCCCCATCGCCCGGGCGAAGATGATCGCGTCCGTCGGCAGCCCCTCGCCCATGGCGCGCCCGCTGTATCCGGTCAGCTGTCGCAGCAGCCGGTTGGCGAGGTCGTCGAAGTCATGCATGCGTTCGCGCAGGTACGGGTCGGTGAGCCGCATCATCCGCGCCTTGGTGTCGCTCTGCACCTTCTCGACCGCGGCCTCCGCCGTCAGTCCGTTGTGGATCACCTCTTCCATGCGCCGGACCCAGCCCTGGTCGTGGGCAAACATCCGGAAGGTCTCCAGCACCTCGCGATGCTCGCCCTCCGTCGCCACGTCGCGCCGGGACAGCATGTCGTCGATCGAGATGCGCAGCGAACCCAGGGCCTCGGCCAGCCGCCGCACCTCGCTTTCGGCATCCTCGTTGAGCAGGTTCGTCACCACCACGCGCGGCTCGTGCAGCACCACATGGCCAAGCCCGATGCCCTCGTTGTAGCCGTCGCCGGCGATGGTGATCGCCCGCGTCAGGTCGAGCTCGAGGCCCGGCTTGGTGATTTTCTTCAGTTCCCCGGTCGCAATCATCTCGGCGATCACCATGGCGGTGGTTTCAAGCGCCTCGACCTCGTCTTCGCGGTAGGTCCGGCTGGCTTTGTTCTGAACGACGAGGACGCCCAAAGTGCGACCGGCCCTCAGGATCGGCACACCGAGGAAGGAGTGATAGATTTCCTCTCCCGTTTCAGGCAGATAGCGGAATGCGGGATGGGCCTGGGCGTCCGAAAGATTGAGCGACTGCGCCGAAGCGGCGATGGTGCCGACAAGACCCTGCCCCATTTTCAGCTGCGACAGGTGGACGGCTTCCGGATTGAGGCCTTCGGTCGCGTAGAGCTCCAGCACCCCGTCGGAGCGCAGCACGTAGACGGAGCAGACCTCGGCCACCATGTTGCTGGCGATCTGCCGCACGATCCGGTCGAGCCGCTCCTGCGGATCCAGCGGTTCCGCCATCAGTTCGCGCAGCCGGCGCAGCAGAACGCGCGGACCAGCCGACAGGTCTCTCATCGGCATAGATGCTCCCGAAAAAAGTCGATCCCACCCGACAGGCCCGCTGCGATACTACCGCGGACAAGGCCTGTCGGCTCAAGATCAACTCTTATCGAGACCGTAGGCAGAATGCAAAGTCCGAACCGCGAGTTCGGAGTAGGCGCCGTCGATCAGGATCGAAATCTTGATTTCCGAGGTGGTGATCGCCTTGATGTTGATGCCTTTTTCAGCAAGTGCCTTGAACGCGAGCGCCGCGACGCCAGCATGGCTGCGCATGCCGATGCCGATCACCGAGACCTTGCAGAGGCCTGATTCGTTCTGCGCCACGTCGAAGCCGATCGTCGCCTTGTTGTCGTCCAGCACCCTCAGCGCCTTCTGCACGTCGCCAGACGGCACCGTGAAGGTCATGTCGGTGCGCGAGCCGTCCTCGGAGATGTTCTGGACGATCATGTCGACGTTGATATGGGCCTCGGCCAGCGGTCCGAAGATCGCCGCCGAAACGCCCGGGCGGTCGGCAAGCCGACGGAGCGAGATCTGCGCCTCATCCTTGGCATAGGCGATGCCGGTGACGACTTCCTGTTCCACGATTTCTTCCTCGTCGCAAATCAAAGTACCGGGCGGGTTGATGAGGTCGCCCATGCCCGGTGCATCGGGATCCTCGAAACTCGAGCGCACGAAGGTCCGCACCTTGTGCACCATCGCAAGCTCGACCGACCGCACCTGCAGGACCTTGGCCCCCAGCGACGCCAGTTCGAGCATCTCCTCGAACGAGATCTTCTTCAGCCGCCGCGCCTTCGGCACGACCCGGGGATCGGTGGTATAGACCCCGTCGACGTCCGTATAGATGTCGCAGCGGTCGGCCTTGACGGCGGCAGCGATCGCGACCGCCGACGTATCGGAGCCGCCCCGTCCGAGTGTCGCGATGCGGTTGTCGGGGCCGATACCCTGGAAACCGGCAACGACGGCGACCTGCCCCTGGCCCATCCTCTTGATGATCTCGCTGCCGTCGATTTCCTGGATGCGGGCGGCGCCATGGGCGTTGTCCGTGCGGATCGGGATCTGCCAGCCCTGCCAGGACCGGGCATTGATCCCCATCGACTGTAGCGCGATCGCCAGGATGCCGGAGGTGACCTGCTCGCCGGATGCGACGACGGCGTCATACTCGCGCGCATCGTAGAAGGGGGAATTGGCGCCGGCGACCTTGGGCATGTCCTGCACCCAGCCGACCAACTCGTTGGTCTTGCCCGACATCGCGGAAACGACCACGGCGACCTCGTGGCCGGCGTCGACCTCGCGTTTCACATGGCGCGCCACATTGTGGATGCGTTCCAGATTGGCAACCGAAGTGCCGCCGAATTTCATGACGATGCGAGCCATGCTGACCAATACCACCCGTTCGCCCCCGCCGGGGAGCGTCTGCCTGCAACCGTCTTGCGAAAAACGGAATTTGCCGGTCTCATATCGAAAAGGGGTAGTGTGCGCAATGGCACGAAAGGCGTCTGCCGTCGCCTTCGGGAAGAGACGGCCCCCTAGGGAGCCCGCCCGATACCATTGCCGGTACCGGGCCGTGGCGAAAGCCGCCTAGTCGCGTCGCAGGCAGCGCTCTTCGCCGACGAAGCATACTTGGCCGTCCGGACTGGTGATGACCCCGACCTGTCGGCTCCCGTCGCGATCGCCGTCACCGCGCCAGTCGCTCCGGTCGCCGTCCCGCCAGTCACGATCCCAGTCGCGGCGATCACGGTCCCTGCGGTCCCAGTCACCCCGGTCCCAGTCACCACGGTCCCGGTCCCTGCGGTCGCGGTCCCAGCCGCCCCGGTCGCGGTCCGGGCCGCGGCCACCTCTGTCCCAGCGATCCCGGTCGCGGTAGAAGTCACGACCGCGATAGTGGCGAT
>NZ_JMQK01000038.1:0-18382 GCF_000705355.1 Pseudorhizobium marinum | reverse complement strand
CATTCTGGAGGAAATTCGCAGTGGCAGGTCATCGGCGCCAAAACCGAGGCCGCGAAACCTGTCCTCGATGCCGGGCAGGACCAAGGATCGGTGTCGTAATGCTGGACAGGCGGAGAGTGCGCAGAACTTCATCTCCGGCCATGTCTGGAAGGCTGAGGTCAGAAAGGATGATATCTTCATCAGAGAAGCTGCCGAGGTCGGCGCCTTTTTCACCGACGTCGGTGGTGTGGGCGTCGAAGCCTCCAGCTTCGGTATAAGCTCGATGCTTTGAGTCGTCCCCTGACTTGCCACCTATCAGCAAAACCAGCGTGACAGCCGGATCGCGTCCTTTGACAGATAAAGGGGTAGGTGCTCTGCCTCAATGGCTGGAAGATGATAGACGATCAAAGCCCATACTGCCGATTCTGAGCGTCATGCGGTGCGCAAAGCGAGGCAGAGCTCCCGGCGTCGCGCACGAGCCCGGCTGGGCTGGGCTGGCGCCCGGCCAAGCTTGCCGCCGTCGAGGCCGAACAGGCCGGCCGCGCCAAAGTGGACCTACATCTGTAGGAAGCAATATCCCGCCAGCGCGCTGGCGGGAAGGGCCTCAACCGTTGAGTGCGTCCTTCAACGCCTTGCCGGGGGTGAACGCCAGCTTCTTCGCCGCGGCGATCTTGATCGTCGCACCCGTCGCGGGATTGCGACCCTCGCGCTCCGGCGTCTCCTTGACCTTGAATTTTCCAAACGACGGGATCGAGGTTTCGGCGCCAGATTTGGCAGCTTCGGCGATTTGGCTGAACACGCTTTCGACGATAGCCTTGGCCTGTGCCTTGGTCAGGTCCTGCTCGGACGCGATCTTGTCGGCGATTTCGTTGGTGGTGGTCATGAGGGACAGTCTCCTGTGCTCGTGGGTATCTGTTCAGGTATGACGGTGAAGATGGGGCGCCGATAGAGGCGTGAAAGCAGAATTTACGCTAGCATCCGCATAACCCACAGGAAAGATCAGGTGCCGGGTGTTCCTTCCGGCGCAATCAGGGTCTGGCCTGCGCAACCTTGATCTTGGCGCAACGACCAGTGCAGCATGCGGCAAGCATCGAGCAACGACCCCTGCCGGCGAATGCCGTGGCGTCTTCGTTCCATTGGTCGCCGGCAGGACGGCTCCAATTCACCGGGAGACCCAGCAATCCGGACCTTGCCGCGATCGCAAGGTGCGAGATTGGGAGAGAGGGCTGGCCAGCCGGCCACGACATGAGCCGAGGTTTCTGGCAAGCTCGAACCGCAACTGTCGGAAGATGGTCAGACCGTCGGCTGCCCTGGCCCGGTCCTTGAAACGCCGTGGGGGCCGCTCAGCTGTGCAAGGACTTCGTGCAGCCGCGCGATGATCTCGCCGCGGGGAGAGAGCGTGCGCTCGACGATGCCGATCTGGCGCGTCACCTGCGGCTCGCCGAAGGGCAACCTTCGCAGATCCTGCCCCTCCGGTTCTTCGAGTGCGACATGTGGCACCACCGAAATACCAAGGCCGTGGCGCACACATGTGACGATCGAGCCGATGGTGTCGATCTCGGCCACATCGTTGGTGACCACGCCCATCCGGGAGATCTCGGTATCAATCAGATTCGCCAGAGGCACCGAGCTGCGGAAGCGCACGAAAGGCAAGGTGGCAAGCATTTCCACCGGGTCTTTCACCACCATGACTTTCGGTGCGATGATCAGCAGGGGCTCTTTCAGGAACGGACTCCACCGCAGCGCCGGGGGAAAGCCGGTGTGCTCTGCGACCACGGCAGCGTCGAGCCGGCCTGCGGCCACATCGGCGATCAGCTGGCTTGAAAGCCCGACCCGCAGGTTGACCTTGAGCGCGGGGTACTCCGTCCCCGTGCAAGCTCTGTCGGCAGATCGACCCGAAGACGGCCGCGAAGGACAGTCTGAGCATTTGCAAACATTGATTGCATGTCGTCGATGCTGGAAAGGAGGTCGCGAGCGCGCGCATGATAGGCCCGGCCATCCTCCGTGAGCTGCACGATCCGGGTTGTCCGATGGAGCAGTCGGACTCCGACCTCCTCTTCCAGTCTGCGAACGGCGGCGGAGGCTCGCCCTTTTTGGATGCCGAGGCTGTCTGCTGCGCGGGTAAAGCTTCCCATGTCGGCGACGCGGATGAAGATAAGGATGGGCGCAAGATCAAGCATCTTTGCAATCCGGATTGGGTTTAAAAAAAGAACAACACGTTCCTCGCGGCGTCATTTATCACGCCTTGGCGATACAGTACATCAGGCCATGGGAACGAGCGATAACTCGTCAATGGACCAAATACTCAAGCTCCCAAGGAAACGACAATGACCAAATCGCGTACCAAGACGGCTGTCGCCTACCACTCTGGCTACGGACACACCAAGCGACTCGCAGAGGCTGTCGCGGATGGAGCATCCGCACTGCTGGTCGAGATCGATGCCGAGGGCAACATCTCGCAAGACGGATGGGCGGCACTCGATGACGCTGATGCCATCATCTTCGGTTCACCAACCTACATGGGCAGCCCGAGCTGGCAGTTCAAAAAGTTCGCCGACGCTAGTTCGAAGCCATGGTTCGAAGACAAGTGGAAAAACAAGGTGTTTGGCGGCTTTACCAACAGCGCCAGCATCAACGGCGACAAGCTCAACACCCTGCAATATTTCGTCCTGCTGGCCGCCCAGCATGGAGGCCTGTGGGTGGGTCTTGGCATCAAGCCTGCTAACGTCAAGGCTTCCAAACGCGACGATCTGAACAGGATGGGGGCGCATATCGGAGCGATGGCACAAACGGACGCGGACGCTGCACCGGATGAGATGTCGCAAGGCGATCTTGAGACTGCTCGGGCCTACGGTGTTCGCGTCTCCGACATCGCCGCCACCTTCGCGTCGGCACAAGTCTGACCACCTCCACAACGGCCTCAAGCAAAGGATCGACCCATGACCATTGGTGACCGAAGCTTGGTGATCGGAGGGCAATGGATGCCCTCCGAAAGCGGATTGAGCGTGCAGCAGCACCCAGCGTGAAGCAGATCGAGCCTTTTACTTGATGCCACGCTGCTCGCTCCAACCGGCGTGCATGCCGGTGTATGCGCCAGCATAGCGCTGGCGATGATGACAACACGATCTCTGATGATTGTCGCTGCGATGGCCTTTGGATCATGATCAGTTTCCTGGCCTGTCTGGATGAGAGTATCATCTCGTTTCGTGACGACAATCTGGCTCTTGATCCTGGGAAAGCTGCTGTGGAGTGGCCTCCTCTTGAGCCGACCCAGGACCTTATAGATCTTCGGGAGCGGGAATTTGCGGCTTCATGCAGGAAGGTGGGCTGGTTGCCCTTTCGGTCTCATCGATGCGATCGGGCCGTTGTCGCCAATTGCACCATGCAGCCGAACCTCATTGCTGTCTCTACGCAGTCCTCTATCGAAGCCTTCAATGGAGGAATTCCCGGGGCACGTGAGGAGCCGTGTATAGCACGTTTGGCATAGACCGCGCACGAAGACCGAAGATGCCTCCAAATAATCCGCCACGATCGCGTCGTTTTGCTCGTTAGACCAGTCACCGGCCATGGCAGCTCCTGAGCGGAGGGGCCAAGCTGGAGAACGCCCGGATCATGCCAGCAACTGCGCGGGGACACCAAGCGCTGGCCCGGCCTTAGCCAGCCACTGGTCGAGCGTATACACTGTGGCGCCATGCTCCGACGCAATGGCGAGATGCAGTGCGTCTCCCGCACGCAGCCCAAGCGCATGTTGAACAGCGAACCCCGCCGCCGCCCGGAATTGACCGCCCGTCACGGGCAGGATGATGAAACTCTCGGCGACCAGCTTGTTGAACATGGCACGCGCCGCGGCGCGTTGATCGAGGTTATCTGTCCGGTCCGCAGCTTGATCGCCAGGGCCGACGATACTTCGGTGCCGGTCCAGTCGCTGATCAGGAGCCGCGCCGGGTCCTGATCAGCCAGCCAGGGCTGAACCCGTGGCGTCATTTCTTCGTTGGAGAGCGCAGCACCGATCAGCGACGTGTCGAGATAAAGCATCAGTAGCGATCGCCATCCCGCATCGACCGCACGCGATCGGGAGCACTTTGGGATTGGGGCGGCATCGCCGCCGTCAGCAATTGAAGCAGTGCGGCATCGATCGGCTTGCGGGGCCTTTCCACCGCGGTGAGCCGAGCGACTGACTTGCCGCGCCGGGCGATGTCAATCGTATCGCCCGCTTCAACCCGGTCGATCGGTTCGCTCAGATGGGCTTTGGCATCCGCCAGACTGATTGTATGCATATCGCGCTCCTGACCATGTAAACAGCTATATGGCGGAACGAGCTTGAGAATTCCAGCAGGAGGTTCGCCGACGCGCCATATCCTCGCCGACGCGGCATGGCGCCCCAGCTTGGCATCTCCGATGGGGCGCTGCCAAGCACTGCGTAAAGGACGCCATTCCCTTGCCGGTTGCCACCTATTGGACGCGGCGCCGCTACAGCTGACGTGTTCGACGCGCGTCTGTGAGATCGAGCTGGGACGGCCGGTGGCCGACGGTTCCGGAGAAGACCGCGTGACGAACGAGATCGAGCAGGCATCTGGCACGGTTGTCGCCACCAACTGCCGCTGGTGGGCGCCGAGGCCGGCGAGACAAGAAAAAAAGGGCCAGCGGAAGCCGCGGCCCTTGAGGTGTGGAGGTCAAACCTCCAGAGGGGAACAGCTGGAACGCGAACCGGGAGGGAGGTCCGCATCGATCAGCTTCCAGAGATATGGGCTGTCTCCAGTTTCCTTGCAAGTGACCAAAGTTGACTATCGTCAATTTGCTGACTGCTCCCTTGTCTCACGGCTTTCTGGATTGTCTTTCGGCCTCGGCAAGGCGACGCAACAACCCTTCGATGCGATCGTCATTGGCGACTGGCTGGTATTGCGGATCGGACGCTAGCGTCCGACGCACCATGTCACTCGAGGCCAGCCTTACAAATTGATCAGAACTGCTAGTCATGTCCCCTCCGTTGAAACACCCGCCTAACATGTGACTGCTGCTCGTGTTCCGGCCGTTGATGCTTGAAACTGTGGAAAAACTGGCGGGATTTGGAGGGATACGCAGATCTCGGATCTGTCTCGACATAAACCACGACACCGAAGGGAAGAGCTTGCGTCAATGATGCGTGGTCCCCGATCCTGACGCTTCGCGACAATCGGCTCCCCACGGCCCGATGGCCGCCTCTGGCGGTCATTGACCAGTCACTGCGTTACGGTTCTGGCGCCTGATCTTCGAGCAATAGGGCCGACGACGACCGCTCATGATCACATTCAGGGATTGTGCGCCGAGCTGGCAGTATCAATCGTCCAGGCCGAGCGCCGCCGAGACGGCGCCTGCGCAGGAAGATGCCGCCCTTGGAGCGCAGGTGAGCGCCGCGCCGGCCACGAGGGCGCTTTATCACGCTGTGCGGCTGGCGTGTCTCACTGATGCGCAAGCTGCCTGACACCACGTCGGCAGCAGATCTCGCAGAACGGTTAGCCGTGCGAAACGGGTCGCACGGAGGTCAATGTCTACCGCTTGTTCTAACTGGCATAGGTGCTAATCTCTCATGATGATGAGAGATGATCAGAGCGGGTCCACGCGGCGGATCACCCTTGAGACCAAGCACGGAAGCTACTCCCTTTTGGTGAGGGAGCAAGGCTCTGTCGACGCGCCGGCCATTCTGTTCCTCCACGGCTTCCCGACCAGCTCGCTCGATTGGACGCATGTGCTGCCGCTCCTTGGCGGGCATCGCGCGATAGCGCCCGACCTTCTCGGCTTTGGCCGGTCGGACAAGCCCCGCATCCGCTACAGCTATCCGCTCCAGGCCGATCTGATCACGGCGTTGCTTGAGCAGCTAGGGGTCGAGCGTGTGCGCGTGGTGGCGCACGACTACGCGGTTACGCTGGCCCAAGAGCTGCTTGCCCAGGAAGCGGAAGGGGCGATTCCATTTCGCATCGATCGGGTCGTCTACCTAAACGGCGGCGTCTACGCCCGCCTGCACCGGCAGCGGCTCATCCAGCGGATACTGCGCACGCCAATGCTTGGTCCCGTCATCGCGCGCAGGATGACATCCCCGTCGCTGCGGAACAGCCTGAACGCACTGGCCGGTGAGCGCGCCGCCTGGACCGAGGCGGACGCCGACGCGCAGTGGCGCGAGATAGCGCATGCCGACGGTCTGGCCCTTGTGCCTCGGCTGCTCCACTACATCGACGACCGTCGCCGTTACGGCGCCAGGTGGGAAGCAGCGATGGAGGCAGCCGCCAGCCGAAGCGCGTTCGTATGGGGACCGGCCGATCCCGTGTCGGGTGCTCATATGCTGGCCGAGGTGCGCAAGCGCATGCCGGAGGCCGAGGTCCATGAGCTGGATGGGCTCGGTCACTACCCGCACTGGGAAGAGCCAGGCCGGTGCGCCGCCGCCATAAAGCAAGCGCTCGGCCAAGTCATAGACTCATAACGGCCTTCCCGCGGGGTACTTGCTCGGCGTTATTCTGCCGGATGGCCCTTGGCTCGGGATTGTGACCGATCATGAACGTCTGATGGCAATGACCGGTACGCCACAGTCCGCCCCTCTGAAGGCCGGCGCTCCTTGTCGTCGACTATGCCACAGGCTATGTGGCCGCGTTTGCGATTTCGGCGGCACTCTTTCAGCGTGAACAGACCGGTCGGGGTCAGCACATTGATCTTGCGATGTTCGATACGTCTCTGATGCTGATGAGCTCCCACATCAGCGCACTGACTGTTGGTGGATTGAAGCCTCGAGCCAATGGCAATCGCTTCCCGATGGCCGGGCTCTGAGCCTATGCGACGGCAGACGGCCTGCTGATGCTGGGAGCGGGCAACCTGCGCCAACAGCGCAGACTTTGGATGGCGTTGCAGCGAGTGGATATGATCAAGTCCAGCCTCCAAGAAAGTGTCGATGACGCCGCGCGCGAGGAAGAGGTTCTGCGGGCGATCTTCCTGACCCGTGATGCAAGCGAGTGGGAAGAGTTTCTGCGGCGTCACAAGGTGCCAGCCGGACGGATACGCGAACTGGATGAGGCGCTTCTCGATCCCCAGCTACGCCACCGCGCGGTGTTGCAGGAGGTCGTCCTGCCAGGACGCGACGGGTCGACCCGGCTTCCGGCCTCAGCCTTTCTGATGTCGGAAGGCGATCCTGAAATTCTTGCAGCTCCTCCCGTTCTCGACGAACATGGAGAGCAAATCAGGAGCGGATTACGCACGGCGACGCGAGGATAGATTGTTGCCGCTATCTGACAATGCGGCATAGTACAGTCTGTGGGCAATATCTTACGGCCTTGCCAAACGGAATGGTGTTCGGCGTGGCAAGTCGAACCGGTGAAAGCGTTCAGCGCCACCATGCAGCGACACCGGTCCGAGCGAAGGCGCATCGACGATCCGGACGTCCTGGAAGATGGTTGGTGTGACTTTGTCAAAGGGTTGATAAAATCGGCGGATAGCCGTATATATCAACCCTGACCATCAACTATGTACTGTTTCCGCGACAGCGGACGCTATGAGCGGGCCATGAGCAACCACACGATATCCGTGCCTGACATCGATCCCGTTGTGCGCGCAGCGGCCGAACTGCACGCTCGAGAAGCTGGTAAGACGCTCTCGCAGTACCTTGCCGATCTCGTATTCAACCATCCGGTGGCGGGAGATCTGAATCGAGGTTTCTTGACGCGCGCGGGGCACCAATGGCGATTGAACCACCACTCGGTTGATAGCGAAGAGTTTCAACACTGGAACATGCGGGTTGGCGACACGCTTCTTCCTGACGTGTCGGCGAGCCCAACCTTGAATCTGGTCTTGGTCTTCAACTCGCGGCTTCAATCTGCAGCACTTCTGATGGGCGCGGCCTTTCATGAGGCTTCGGTGTCGGACTTCGAGTTGCCGCGGCAGCGGTCATCAGTTCACCGTACGCAGAAACGGCGTACCTGGTATTCTCACATTGTCGATGATTGTCTTGCCCGCTCCAGAGAGGTTCGGCAGGCCCTGTTGCACAGGTGGACCCCGACACCACGTGCGGAGCAGCTGGCTATAGATGCCTTCGTTCTGTTGACCGAGTTGACGCCGGCACGGGCCGAGTTGTTACGCTTGTGCCAGTACGACAGGGCCCGAGCATTCTCGACGCTTGCCAAGCACATCGATCTTGCCGCCGACCAATTCCAGCTTTCGGCAGATCTTCTGGCGGAAGTAGAGGGCGGATCCGGTGCAGTCGCAATGAGCGACGAGCAGCGGTTCGTCGCGATCAGTACGGCTCTTCTCGATCGCTCCGGTGGCGGTGTTTCCTTGACTGAAGGTGCAAAGATGCTTGGTATCACTCGCCAGGCGCTTCACAAGCGGGTCAAGCTTGGTTCGGCATTCGGTCTTATGCTCGGATCGGAGATCGTTCTCCCGAAGTTTCAGTTCGTGACAGACGGCAATGGGACACGTCTGGTCGAGGGGCTGGTCAAGATCACCAAGCTCTTTGACGATTCCGGCGCAGGCCGTTGGTCGATGCTGCAGTTCCTGATCGATATCGACCCGAACCTGGCGGATACACCGCAGCGAATTCTTGCAGTCGCGCGGATTGACGACGTGGTCACGGCGGCAAAAGCCTATCTGGGATTGAACGAGGGGTGACCAGTGCCAGGCTTCAATGCTCCGACAGCCCGTTTTCCATCAGGCCTAAGAGTCACTGCATTGGACCCGGGCGACGTGATCGTTCGGGTCCACCGGGAAGCCATGGTGCGATCTTCTTCGGTCCAGCTGCCGGTGTGGCGCCCCAGGGTCGGTTCGACGCGCCGTCAGGGCAGTTTCGCCTTCTCTACGCCGCCCAGCGTCTAGAAGGCGCGTTTGTCGAGACTGTTCTGCGCAGGCCCGCAAACCGCATTGTTCGTCGAGCGTTCGTGGAGCAGCGCATGTGGACACCGCTGCGCTTGCAGCGTCAAATAGTGCTCGCCAAGCTTATGGATGAAGGGTTGTTGTTTCACGGCGTGGACGCCTCCATCAGCGCTGGCGCAGACTACGCGCCGTCGCGAGCATTGTCGCTTGCGCTGCACGAGGATTATCGGGATCTTGATGGACTGGCCTATCGATCCCGGCACAATAATGGGGAGGTTTGCTACGCCCTCTTCGGCCGTGTGCTGTCGGGCGATCTTCTGACACTTCCCGGACATCGTTTTGAAGATGACCCGGATAGGACCGATCAGTTGATGCGCCTTCATGGAGCAGTCTTCGACAAGAGCCTTCCGATCGCCTGACGACGGGGTCGCTGGAGCTGCAAGCAGTGAGCTGGAGCTGTTTTTGACGCGTAGACAGCAGGCCCGCTTGGCATCTTTAGCATTGACCGGGAACAGCACGAGATCGGCACATCTGGCCGCTTTAGCTCAATAATCTTTTTGGATTCCATTATCTACGAGGTGTTCAAATCCGCAGAGGCGCTTGATGACCATCGAAAGGCGTCACACTATCAGGCTTGTGTGCGCCGCATCGATCCTATCCTGGGTGGGCCGCGCACCAGGACGTTCTACAATGCCGATATGGCCGACGTCTTACTTCGTTACGCCGGGTTTACCACGTTGTTGCAAATGATATGACAACCTCGACGCCGGCGATGATCCGGGTTTACGGCCTGGAAGCGATCACCAACTTTGCTTCAGTCGGGAACGCGCGACCAATGAAGTCAGCGAATTTGGGATCTCCGACGTAGGCAATGTTCAGGCGCAGGTGACCCCGGTCGCCAACGCTGCGGTCGACTTCGAACACCGATCCGGGTGCGAGGAAGATACTTTCCCGCGCCGCACGCCGCGTCAGTTCGATGTCATCGACGCCCTCCGGCAGCGTGATCCAAATGTAGTAGCCGTCGACGTCCTCCAGCCAGGGCTCCAGGCCGAGCCTGCGAAGCGTGCGAACGGCGCTGGATTGGGCCTCCCTGATGCGTCCGTTCAGCCGCTTCAGGTGATGCCGGTAGTGACCGTCATTCAACACGGTGTGGACGATCCGCTCGACATAGCCGGAGGAATTGACGATGGTCAGCATCTTCATGTTGACGAGGTTGCCGATGACCTCGGGCGAAGCCGCCACATAGCCAACGCGGAGGCTTGCCGACAGGATCTTGGCGAAGGTGCCAACGTAGATCACCCTTCGCAACTGGTCGAGCGCTGCCAGCCGTGGCGCGCTTGCCGGCATGAGGTCTCCGAAGGCATCATCCTCGACCACCATGAAGTCCAGTTGCTCCGCGATACTGAGAACCTCGTGAGCACGGCCAAGCGTGAGCGATCCGCCGGTCGGATTGTGGGCCAGGGATTGCGTGAAGAAAAAGCGTGCGCCGCTCGCCTGCGCCTTGCGCGCGAGATCTTCCGGGTCCGGTCCCTCTCGACCCCGACGCACGCCGACCATTCGCGTCCCTGCCAGGGTCAGCTTTGCAAACAGCGGATAGTATCCGGGACTGTCCGTAAGCACCACGTCGCCGGGACGGAGATACTGGCGGATGATCAGATCGAAGGCGTGATTTGCGCCGATCGTCAGAAGGATATTCTCCGGCCCTGTGGAGATGGAACGTTCGTTGAGAATGCGCGACAAGGTCTCGCGCAGCGGCATGAACCCTATCGGGCTCTCGTAGGCGTGTTCGAACAGGCCTCGTTGGCCGCTGGCAATGTTTCGCAAATGACTTTTGAGCACTGAGCCTTCGACCCACTCGGCCGGCGGGCGACCCTCGCCAAGACGTGCAGTGAAGCTATGTTCCAGCTGCTCCCGCAACAGGGTCGCAATGTCGACGGCCTCAGCCTGTCGAGCAGTGACGGAATCTTCGGCGCGGGGCCGGATGCCAGTGACAAAATAGCCGGCCCCCTGCCGCGCTTCCACATAGCCGCGCGCAATCAACCGGTCATAGGCTTCGACCACGGTATTCTTGGACACGCCATAAGCGGTTGCGGCAGCTCTCAACGAACGCAGTTTTGTCCCCTTGCACAAGACGCCCTCGTCGATCGAAAGCGCAATGCGGGCGGCAATCTGTCTGGTCTTGCTGTCCGCTTCCGGCATCCTGCTCTCCACTGTTCCGTAAGTACGAGAGGCACAGTTCGTCGTTCATGGCGAGAACTGTACCTTGTCGTGATGGTACAATATGGGGGAGGTTGAGGATAGTCGGCAAGCATGGACCCCATGCTCTGCCCGCACGGAAATGATAGGGGAGGGTTATCGTGAAAGCGCAGTCGGGCGTTGCAAACTCGCGTCTGGAAGGTTTACGCAATCTCACGCCGCAACAGCGCTGGCAGCAGGTTGTCGAGGCGGTCGGTCTCAGCGAGGACGAGGCGGCACTGCTTGCCAAACCGGGCGCCTTGCCGCTCGAAACCGCCGACGGAATGATCGAGAATGTGATCGGCACCTTCGAGCTTCCCATGGGTGTTGCCACCAATTTCGCGATCAATGGGCGCGACTACATCATCCCGATGGCCGTCGAGGAGCCCTCCATCGTCGCTGCCGCCTCGTTCATGGCCCGCATCGTCCGCGGCTGCGGGGGCTTTGAGACGTCGGTCACCGAGCCGCTGATGCGCGCCCAGGTCCAGGTCGTCGGGCTATCTGATCCCTATGGTGCGCGGCTCAAGCTCCTCTCGGAGCGAACGAGAATCATCGCCGCCGCCAATGCCTGTGACAAGGTCCTGGTGGATCTGGGCGGCGGCTGCCGTGACATCGAAGTCCATGTCTTCCCCGACACGCCCGGCGGCTCCATGGCGGTGATGCACCTGATCGTCGACGTGCGTGATGCAATGGGCGCCAATACCGTCAATACAATGGCCGAGCGTGTGGCCCCCCTGGTCGAGGAACTGACGGGTGGAACGGTCAGGCTGCGCATCCTGTCGAACCTTGCAGACCTTCGCCTTGCGCGGGCACGGATCGCGGTGACGCCGGGGGCCCTTGCCACCTCTGAACTGTCTGGCGAAGACATCATCGACCGCATGGTGGCCGCCTACCAGTTCGCCGCCATCGATCCCTACCGTGCCGCAACTCACAACAAGGGTATCATGAACGGTATAGACCCTTTGATCGTCGCCACGGGTAACGACTGGCGCGCGATCGAGGCGGGCGCCCACGTCTGGGCGGTGCGCAAGGGGCACTATACCTCGCTCACCACCTGGGAAAAGGACAACGCCGGGCGCCTGATCGGCACGCTCGAGCTGCCGATGGCCGTCGGTATCGTCGGCGGCGCGACGAAGACGCATCCGCTGGCAAAGCTTTCATTGAAGATCCTCAACATCAGCTCGGCCGCTGAACTGGCGCAGCTGTGCGTCGCCCTTGGGTTGGCTCAGAATATGGCAGCGATCAGGGCGCTTGCGACCGAAGGCATCCAGCGCGGACACATGGCCCTGCACGCCCGCAACATCGCCATCATTGCCGGAGCCACTGGTGCGGAGATCGAGGCGGTGGCCAAAGAACTTGCAGCTGCACACGATGTCCGCGTAGAGCGGGCACGCGATCTGCTGGCGGTGCTGCGTACGTCATAAGCGGGGCGGAGCCCTGTGCACGGGCTGCGAGAGGTCTGGCCGGGAGCACCGGCAAGAGGAGGCTTGCCCTCAGGGGCAAGACAGGAAATTCCAAGGGAGGAAGACATGACCAACATGAACCTATCACGCCGTTCGCTGCTGCAGTTGACCGCAGCCGGTTTTGCCGCCGCAGGCGCAACCAGGCTGGCAACTCCAGCCATTGCTCAGAATGCCAAGGTCTCCTGGCGCATGCAGTCGCTGTGGGACGGCGGCACCACGCCACAGAAGTACGAAGAGCTCTTCGTCCAGAAGGTGGCTGAAAAGACCGGCGGCGAATTCGAGCTGAAACTCTTCTCGGCCGGGCAGATTGTGCCCCCGGCGCAGTCCTTCGATGCGGTGCGCGGGGGCGCGTTCCAGCTGATGAAGACCTTCGACGGCTATACCGCTGGCAAGATCGCAGCCCATGCCTTCACCAGCACTATTCCTTTCGGATACAAGAAATCCGAAGACTATGGCGCCTGGTTTTACGAGCTGGGCGGTCTGGACATGGCGCGCGAATCCTATGCGCCGGCGGGTCTTCACTACATCGCACCGACCATCTACGACCAGGAGCCGATCCATTCCACGGTGGAGATCAGGACGATCGCCGACCTTAGCGGCAAGAAAGGCCGCTTTACCGGGCTTGGATCGACCGTAATGGGTGCCTTCGGCGTTGCCGTCACCCCGCTTCCGACGGCCGAAGTCTACTCTGCGCTCGACAAAGGCCTCATCGATATTGCCGACCGTGGTGATCTGCAGGCAAACCTCGACGCGGGCCTGGCAGAAGTTGCCAAGTTCATTATCCTGCCGGGGGTACACCAGCCGACCACTGCGACCTCCTATGTCGCGAACACAGCTGCGTTCGACGGCCTGCCAGACGACTTCAAGGCGGCGTTGGCCGACGCGGCCAAGGAAATCTCCGACGAATACCAGGCCAACAAGACCAAGACGGATGCGAGTGCGCTGGTCGCCTTCAAGGAGAGTGGCGTCACCGTGATCGAGCTGGACGAGGCCGATGTGACCGCAAGCCGCTCAAAGGCCGTGGAAGCATGGCGCACGGCCGCCAGGAGCGACCCGCTTGCCAACAAGATCCTGGACAGCCAGATCGCTCAGATGAAAGAGCTCGGACTCCTGACCTAGCGCCCTTGAGACGCGCCGCCTGCGGCGCGTCTCGTCCCTTCTCCAGCGATCGAGACGACATGCCCATACCGGTCAAAATCCTCTACGAGGCGGTCACCGCGCTCAACAGATCCATTTTCCTCATGGCAAGCCTTTTGATGTTCGTCATCGTGCCGGTCATGCTTTTTGCGGTGGTTTCTCGCTATGTTTTCAACTCGCCCTCCTCCTGGGCGATGGAGCTGGCGACACTGGTATTTGGGCCCTATTTCCTGCTGGCCGGGCCACATCTGCTCCATGAACGTGGTCATGTCAGTCTCGATCTCGTCCAGCATGCGGTTGGCCCGAAGGTGCGCCGCATCCTGGAGATTATCAACTATCCGATCATCATCGCCTTCTGCGTCATTCTGCTGTTTTACGCGGTCCCGTTCGCACGGCAGGCCCTAGAATATGGGGAGACCTCCTACTCCTCCTGGAACCCGCCGATCTGGCCGATCAAGCTCTTCGTGCCGTTGGCGCTGGTTCTGCTTGGGCTGCAGGCCACGGTGGAATGGCTGCGGCTGATTTTCGATCCGTGCGCGCTGACCGAGGATCACCCCGATCATGGGATCGCCAGCTGATGTCGCCGACCGAAATCCTCATCATCATGTTCGGGGGGCTCAGCCTCTTCCTGCTTGCGGGTCTGCCCGTCGCCTTCGTCCTGGGCGGCTTATCGGTGCTGTTCACGGTCGTCTTCTGGGATTCCAGCGCCTTGGTCGTGCTGGTCCTGCAGATGTTCGACACCATGCATTCCGAGGCATTGCTGGGTATCCCGCTCTACATCTTCATGGCCATGCTGCTGCAGCGATCGGATGTCATCCGCGACCTCTACAACGCCATGGAGCTGTGGTTTGGTCGGGTGCGCGGTGGGCTTGCGATAGGAACCGTGGTGATCTGCCTTGTCATGGCCGCCATGACTGGTGTCGTGGGCGCCGCCGTCACCGCTATGGGCATTCTGGCGCTACCGGAAATGCTCAAGCGGGGCTATGATCCGCGCCTCGCGACGGGCACGATCTGTGCCTCTGGAACGCTCGGCATCCTGATCCCTCCGTCGGTGCTGACGATCGTCTACTCAGTGACAGCCCAGGTCTCGATCGGCAAAATGCTCATCGCCGGCATCGTCCCCGGTCTTCTGCTCGGCCTCCTCTATATCGGCTACATCCTGGTCATCGGCTATCTGCGGCCCGAGATGATCCCGGACCGCGAGGACATCCGCCCGTCGAGCTGGGGTCAGAAGTTCGCCGCGCTGAAGACACTCATCCTCCCGTCGATGATTATCATCATGGTGCTCGGCTCGATCTTCTTTGGTGTCGCGACTCCCACAGAGGCGGCCGCTGTCGGAGTGCTGGGCGCGGCCATTGCGGCACTGCTGCGCGGCAACCTGAACCGGGGCATGCTCTACGAGTGTGCGGTCGGTACCCTCAAGACGACTGGCATGATCTTGTGGATCACGCTGGGAGCCAAGGCCTATGTGGCAATCTTCACGGGCCTTGGCGGTGCAGACACATTGTTCCAGCTGCTCGAGGGACTGGACGCCAACCCCTACGTTGTCCTGGCCCTGATGATGCTGATCCTGATCTTTCTGGGAACCGTGCTCGATGAGATCGGCATCATTTTGCTCACCGTGCCGGTCTTCCTGCCGGTGGTCCAATTCTACGGCTTCGACCAGATCTGGTTTGGTGTCCTCTTCGCGCTGACCATTCAGATGGGCTATATCAGCCCGCCCTTCGGTTACACTCTATTCTACATCAAGGGGACACTGCCCAAGGACATCAGCATGGGAACAGTCTATCGCGGCATCCTGCCGTTCTTCCTGCTGCAGATCGTTGGCCTGCTTGTGTGCGTCGCCCTGCCGGATCTGATCACCTGGCTGCCGGAGCTCATGCGGTGAGCGCGTCTGGATCGGACAATCTGAAGGTCACGATCGTCGAAGTCGGTCCCCGCGACGGCCTGCAGAACGAAACGGGTTTCGTCGACACGAGGTCCAAGATCGCCCTTATCGACATGTTGAGCGGATGCGGTTTCAAGCGCATCGAGGCGACCAGTTTTGTCTCGTCGCGGTGGGTGCCGCAGATGGCGGATGCCGCCGAGGTCATGGCTGGCATAGAACGCCGCGCTGGAGTGATCTATTCAGTTCTGGCACCCAATCTGAAGGGATGCGAAGCGGCCATTGCTGCGCGTGCAGATGAGGTGGCAGTCTTCGCTTCTGCCTCCGAAAGCTTCAGTAGGAAAAACATCAACTGCAGCATAGCAGAAAGCCTGCTGCGGTTTCGGCCTGTCGTCGAAGCGGCCAAGGCAGCACGGATCCCGATAAGAGGCTATGTCTCCTGTGTGGTGGAATGTCCCTACGAGGGACCTGTCGTACCGGATGCCGTGGCGCGTATCGCCGCTGAGATGCAGGCGCTGGGCTGCCATGAAGTGAGCCTGGGCGATACGATTGGGCAGGGACGACCCGAGACGACGGCCGCCATGCTGGATGCCGTGCTGTCGGCAGTTCCGGCCGATCGGCTTGCAGGTCACTTTCACGACACCAATGGCCGCGCACTCGACAACATCAAGGTGAGCCTCGAAAGGGGCCTCCGCGTCTTTGACAGCGCCATTGCCGGGCTTGGGGGCTGTCCCTATGCGCCAGGTGCAGAGGGAAATGTCGATACTGTCAAGGTCAACTCCATGATGCGCCAGCTGGGCTATCAGACAGGCCTGGATGACGGTGGTCTTAGCGCGGCAGCTTCGTTCGCGCGGGCGCTGAAGCGATCGGCAGCGCGGCCGCAAAGCCTGCCGGAAACGACGTGAATTCACAACGCCTGTGGCGGTCACTGGCAACGGCCGGACTCCAATGCGCGCGCCAACCGGGCGCCCGTTAAGCCGAGGGCATCGTATAGCGCTCGGATCCGGCCCTTCGGCGGCGCGCCAAACCGCTCGATTGGCTGGAGCGCCCGGAGTTTTCGTCAGGCCGCCCCCGTGCCCCGTTCGAGTATCACTTTTTATTCTTCAGCCTATGAATTGATATTCAACTGAACCTGATCAGCCTACAGGCTGATCCTCCACCGCGGTAACTAGCCTGTAGGATGAGTAGGCGCGCCCAGGTGCTATTGGCTGCGAGGGGTACGTGTCGCTGTGATCGACCTCTACCGTTCCGGGAACGCCCTTCCTCGGCCAGTGTGACAAATTCGATCATCATCTCGTATGGAGTGCGAGCATCCTCCGCTAAGATGAAGAGGCCATGTTTTCGAACCAGAGGCCTTCGCAGCCGGGATTTGCCGGCAGACGCGATCAGCAACAAAGGCTGACATTCGCTTCTGAGCTATTTTCGACCAATAGCTCTCGCAATTTAACGGTTATCGTTTCGTATCGGTTCAAGAGCAAAGCGGGGCTGCCTCAGCCGTGGCCGATGCGAAGCGGATTGATGATTTCGATACCGTAGAAGTCTTTCTCATTATCGGTGACGACAATGCACCCGTTCGCTTGGGCTGTGGCCGCTATGATCATATCAAGACCGCTGCGCGGGCGTCCGTTTGCTTTTCCCTCTGCCATCAATTGTGCCCATATGAGCGCCGCCGATTCATCAAAGGCTAGAACACGATTGGCAAAAAGACGCTGGGGCCCATCGTCACCGACGAACCAGCTCTCAAGAGACGTTCGTTTTTTGCCGGCGGGTTTCTCCAAGATTCCCCTGCGAATCTCAGCCACGGTGAGAGATGCGATAAAAAGATCTTCATCAGTCTGATTGGCCATCCATGTCATCAATGCCGTCGATGGCTCTGGCTTGGTGACGTTGCTCAGGATGTTGGTATCGAGAAGGTAGCGCATTAAAAGTCGATCTCACGACCTTCTTCCCGCTGACGTGTGACTTCGATGTCCGCGCCAACGAGTGGTGAGCGACGAAGTGCTGCGAGAATTCCACCTTTTTTAGGTGGTTCACCATTGATCGTATCATTCACCGCCGCGCGTAGTCTGGCGGATTCAGGGCTATCTTCCGCCAAACGGCGTGCTATCACCCTGATAAGGTCGCGATCGGCATCGCGGCCAAGAACTTCGAAACGGGCGAGCCCACGGTCACTCAAGCGGGCTCTGTAGTTTTGGATTGCGCGGGTCTGGGAGCTAGACATTGTGCCCTCCTAGCTATTTCCGGTAATATAGCCGGGGATGCTTGGATCTACAAGGCCGGCTCCTATACTGATCCTGTTCTCAGGAGATGGTGTGGCCACCGTCGAGCGGGATTTTCGCCCGGCCATGAAGCCGGCGTGGACGCGATTGCGCTCACCCGCACGCCGTGCGGGCATGGGCGATCGCCAGGGACTTGGTGAGCTGAGCAATGCTGGCCTTGGGCGCCGGATAGCCCGGCACGAGTTCGCCGCCGAAAAAGCTCAGCATGATGCGATGTTGATGATGCAGCCGCCCTTTTCCGCCAGCCTGTCAAGCTATGGCGTCGCAGACGCATCGTGCGCTTCAGGTCAATGTCGACCGGTGTCGAAGACGTCCCGATCACGCTGCCCCCGCGGATGTTGCCGTCACAATTGACAACGACGTCGAGATCTTCGAGGCCCCGGGGGAATGAAGCCTGAGTTCAGGCGCTGATAAACGACAAGCCCGCGCAGCTCATCTCAGATCCGGGTTCATTAAAAATTGAGACTCTTTCGCTATGAAGTCGGCGGTAGTCGGTGGCAGGTGGGAAACAATGTCCGAGATCGAAATCAAACGTCCGTTGTGGATGACAATCACCGCATGCGGCTTTGCTGCCGTAT
>NZ_JMQK01000037.1:0-666 GCF_000705355.1 Pseudorhizobium marinum | reverse complement strand
AGGGCCGGGAGCGGAAACGCTCCCGGCCTTTTTTTGGGGCTTCACCGCTGGCGAAGAAGCGCGAAGCATCTGCCGGGAGCAGGCCGTTCACCTCCTTGCTCGCCGGCGTCCCCATGGACCTGCCGCTGGTCCCGCCCAGGGTCATGCGATAGATGAACTTGTGGATAGACTACAAGAAATGAGGATGTATTTTCCCCAAGCTAAATTTAGTAAAAAGAGAAGCTTTCCTGCCATGAATAGAGCCAATCTTATACCGGCTAGGGGTGGGAAAATTGACAGTTACTGAAATCAAGCGTCCGTTGTGGATGACGATCACCGCATGCGGCTTTGCTGCCGTATTGTTTTCCAGCATCGCCATCGGCGGCACCGCCTGGTATCGCCAGTCCGTTGCGACAGAGGATGCCCTGGACCGTGAAGCGGCGGGCGACCTTGCGCTCATCGAGACGGACATGGCGGCCCAGAAGAAGGCGGCCTCGGCGCTGGCCCTGGCAATCGCCGGCCAGCCGGACATCGCAGGGCTGATCGAAAGCAATGCCCGCGACGAGATCATCGGCCGCTTTTCCGGCGCCATGCCCGGGATCATCAGCGAAGGCGGCCTGCAGCTGATTTCCTTCGCCAACGCCAACGGTGAAGTGGTTGCCCGCATCCATACGCCGGACAAGTTCG
>NZ_JMQK01000036.1:0-23051 GCF_000705355.1 Pseudorhizobium marinum | reverse complement strand
CTGGGACCGGCCTCAAGATGCAGGCTGACGCAAACCAATCGTTGATCAGCGCGGCGAGGACGCGAGCCGTCGTGATCCCTGTGCTGTGGGCGCTGATGGCCTCGGCCATGGTGATCGAAAGTGATGCCTACCGGTATGTGGCGATCGGCTTCGTGATCTTCGTGTTCATCCGCCACGGCGCGGACGTCAGGCGGCTGTCGAAAGACTGGCTGGCCTGTCTCTGCTATGCGTGGTCGGCTTACGTGGTTCTGCGCTTCGCCGCCGGTATCCCGGTCGAGGTCGCGCTTGCGGCATTCATTGCGGCTTGCTTCGAAAGAGGGGATGCCGGTGGTGATGCGTGGGGCGTTGCTCTTTTCTTGATCCCCGCTCACCCATCTGCTGTGGCCTGAAGAAAGACCTGGCGGCGGTCCCAGTAACGACGCGGCCGGACAGCGGCCGAACCTCGGAAAGAGCGTGGAAGATCAACACCGCCGAAGACGACGCCAGCGAACCATTCGTGCGCGGAACGGAGGTCTGGTTGCCGATGGTGTCGCCGAAGTCTGCGCCTCCGACCAGAGAGAGGAGGGCTTGAGTTGCCTCCGAAGTGGATTTTCGCCAAGAGGCTGTGATTGAATTCCCCAGGGAAACGGCGTGCCGTTGTTTGATTGGTTGGCGGAGGCTCAAGGATCGGTGTACGCTTTTTTCAAAGTAGCTGGTCGTTTGACTAGACAACGGCGCACTGAATGTTCTCAGGACCCTGATGCACCAGCCATACCGCATCTCTTGCAGCGGAAGCAAAAGGTATGGACTTCCATAAAATTGTATCTAACCTAGCCAGCTTGAATATGAGTCGGAGGTAACGACCGTGAAACCGACAAAATATCCTGGGGAAGGCAATGAGCAGAGTCAGCCCTCCTATTCCGAGGAAGAGTTGCTAGAGGTTCTGAGCGAAAACGTCCAGACACTGCCGGCAAACAGCAATCATGTCGCGAGCGAATCGACCGGGGTGGCTGGTGACGGCCGTACTTCGCGGAATCTGATCGTCGCGTTTGCAAAGGAGGCTTATCTCGCGGTCCTCCTCTGCATCTTGCTCGCGGCGATGCCAAATGAACAGGAAGACTTCTATTGACGCAGCTTTCTTGAGAGCTATTCACCAGAATTTCCTGATGTGAGATCTGTACATTTAGCTCGGGGCGGTCGCGATGCCGTATTTCGCTGCTTTGGTTAAACAGTCGCTGGTGCAGATGCGGTCAAATTAGAGCAGATCCTGTTCAATCAGGGTCATATCCAGCGGCTCTGAAGTAGTTGGCGCATTCTGTTGGTATGAAGCGAGGAATCAAAGCACCGACCGCGTCCCATAGAGCATCGATCTTTCGCTCTGCCCGGCCTCGCAACATGGCTTTCAGTTTCGAGAATGCGTTCTCGATAGGGTTAAAGTCGGGGCTGTAGGGCGGCAGGAACATGAGCTTGGCGCCGGCACGCTCGATGGCATCGCGAACTCCGGACGTCTTGTGTGCCGGCAGGTTGTCCATCACAACGACGTCCCCGGTCTGAAGGGTTGGGATCAGCACCTGCTCGACGTAAGCCAGGAAGACGTTACCGTTCATTGCACCGTCGTAGACGAACGGTGCGGTCATTCCCGTGAGGCGCAGTGCTCCGGTGAAGGTCGTCGTTTTCCAATGCCCGTGCGGTACCCCAGCTCGGCAACGCTCGCCTCGAAGGGCACGCCCCCGCAGGCGTGCCATCTTTGTGGAGAGGCCGGTTTCGTCGATGAAGATCAGCCTCTCGGGATCGAGATCGAGCTGGCCATCAAACCAGATGCGCCGCCGCTTCAGGACATCCGGCCGGTTTTGCTCCAGTGCATGTGCGGATTTTTTTTAAACGTCCATCCGCGCCCTCGCAGCCAAGCCCCAAGTGCACTCCGGCTGATCTTCACCTGCCGCTCTACAGACAAGAGCTCCACCATTTCATCGAGCGTCACGTCTTTACGGTCTTCGATCAGGCCCACAACAAATGCCTCGTGTGCATCCAGCACCGACGGTCGCCTCCAGCCTTGCGGCCGGGCGGTCGGCTCACCTTCCTTCGCCCTTGCAATCCAGCGGATCGCCGTCGAGATCCCAACTCCGAACCTGGCGGCCGCCTGTCGAGCGGACATGCCCGCCGCAGACGCTTTCAACACACGAAACCGAAGATCATCGCTCAATGCCTGTGCCATCATCCACCTCCTTGCTGTGGATGTTGAATCAGCTTCGGCTCAGCCAGTCACCTCACAATCGATTCATCGATCACAAGACCTGCTCTAGGATCTTGTCTTCGACAGTCAGGGCCGCTCATTCCCTTCCTGAGTGCTCAGCTATCGCACGTTCTGCGGCCTTTCGGCATAGGTCAAAGGTGCGGCGTCAACAATGTTGCTCCTGCTCTCTGATCTACTTCAGCCCTCGGGCTTCCCCGTAAAGTTACCAAAGCGCCGCGATTGAAGCGATGGCGCAGCGCAATCTCGACGCCTTCACCACACCTAAAGCAAATCTGCAGTTAGGAGGCTGGCGGGAAAATCAACGGAGAATAGGCTGACGCTCAGGTGAATTCAGATGCGTCGACGCTACAACAGCCACAAAATGTGACTATCAGTCAGTTTTGACGCCAATTGACAAGCTGCGGGGTTGACGTTGTATAGGCCCACCTGAAATGTCCATACACGGACGTGAGGCCACGGTGCGGCATAAGCCTAGGCTCCGCGAGGTCCGTTCGAGTTCCACGATGAACACGTCCGAGGTACCATGGGGAAACCTGCAAAGATATATGTAGCCGGTCATCGGGGGATGGTGGGTGCCGCTATCGTCCGTGCCCTCAGTCGCGAGGGGAATGTCGAGATTCTGAAGCGCACGCGTGCCGAACTGGATCTAACCGATCAGCGAGAGGTTCAGAGCTTTTTTGCATCAGAAAAGCCCGACCAGGTCTATCTGGCAGCTGCGAGGGTCGGTGGCATATACGCCAACAATACCTATCCAGCCGATTTCATTTATGACAACCTGATGATTGAGGCCAATGTGATTCATGCCGCGCATATGCATGGTGTGGAGAAACTGCTTTTTCTCGGGTCCAGCTGCATCTATCCGAGGGCAGTTACGCAGCCGATGAGCGAAGACGCACTGCTTACCGGGGTCCTTGAGCCAACCAACGAGCCTTATGCGATCGCGAAGATCGCCGGCATAAAACTCTGCGAGAGCTATAATCGACAGCACGGGCGTGATTTCCGCAGTGTTATGCCCACCAATCTTTATGGTCCGGGTGACAACTACCATCTGGAAAATAGCCACGTTCTCCCAGCCATGATCCGCAAGTTTCATCTTGCCAAACTCGCTCGGGAAGGGAATGTGGCCGCGATAGAGGCTGACGAGAAAAGGTATGGGTCCATCCCGCCTGACGTCTGCCGGATGATTGGCCTGAACCGGGACACCCATGCGATTGATCGGGAACCAAACGTAGTCCTTTGGGGGACCGGAACCCCCTATCGCGAATTTCTTCATGTCGACGATATGGCGGACGCCTGCATCTTCGTCATGCAACTCGAGCCGGAAGCCTACCGGGAAAACACGCAGCCAATGCTCAGCCACATTAATGTCGGCTTCGGTAGCGATCTCACAATTCGAAGCCTGTCCAGCTTGGTCGCAAGCGTAGTGGGCTATGACGGTTCCGTGGTGTTCGATGAAGGCAAGCCGGATGGCACCCCCAGGAAACTGATGGACATTAGACGGATTGAGCAGCTTGGGTGGCAGCCCCGGATAGGCCTCGACTCGGGCATAAGGCAGGCTTATGAGGACTACCTTCATGGCCTTGCAGGAAGCGATGCTAGCGCCCCGCATATATCTATTTGAGGAAGTGAACTTGCCGGATAAACAGAAGAAGAAAGCCCTCATCACCGGCGTTACCGGCCAGGACGGCGCCTACCTGTCGGAGTTCCTGCTCGATAAGGGTTATGAAGTCCATGGAATCAAGCGGCGCAGCTCGCTCTTCAACACAGACCGCATCGACCATCTTTATCAGGATCCTCACGAGAAGGATCGTAAGTTCGTCCTTCACCATGGCGATATGACCGACTCCTCGAGCCTGATTCGCATCATTCAGCAGACCCAGCCGGACGAGATCTACAATCTTGCTGCCCAGTCCCACGTGGCTGTCAGTTTCGAAGAGCCTGAATATACGGCCAATGCCGATGCCCTGGGAGCTCTAAGGCTTCTTGAAGCAATCCGAATTCTGAAGCTGGAGCACAAGACGAGATTTTATCAGGCGTCGACGTCCGAACTCTATGGCCTCGTGCAGGAGACGCCGCAGAAAGAAACTACGCCGTTCTATCCGCGCAGTCCCTATGCCGTGGCGAAGATGTACGCTTACTGGATCACCGTAAATTACCGCGAAGCTTACGGGATATACGCCTGCAACGGGATCCTCTTCAACCATGAAAGTCCGGTACGCGGCGAGACGTTCGTGACCCGCAAGATTACGCGTGCTATCGCCCGTATCGCTCTTGGCCTGCAGGATAGTCTTCACCTTGGCAATCTCAGCGCCTTGCGAGACTGGGGACATGCTAGGGACTATGTCGAGATGCAGTGGCTGATGCTGCAGCAGGAGACGCCGGAGGACTTCGTCATTGCGACGGGTGTTCAATACAGCGTTCGTCAGTTCGTGCAGTTCGCGGCGGAAGCCCTTGGTTTCAGCCTGCAGTTCGACGGCGATGGAGAGCAGGAGGTTGGCGTCGTCAAGACAGTCTCAAATCCTGAACTCAAGCTGCAGCCTGGGCAGACCATTGTTCGGGTAGATCCCCGCTACTTCCGGCCGACCGAGGTAGAGACCCTACTTGGTGACCCGAGTAAAGCCAAAGAGAAGCTCGGCTGGGAACCAAAGATAACACTCCAAGAGCTCGTGAGGGAGATGGTCGATTCTGACTTCTCGGCCGCCCAGCGCGATGCGCTGGTGAAGCAGGGGGGCTTCAAGGCTTACGACCATCATGAATAGAAATTTATTGCCAGGTCAGCCGCCACGTTGGGTGATGGTATGACCGAGAAGAGCGAACTGATCATCGAGAACGGGATCTCGGCAAAAGCTTATTGGGGCGACATCTGGCGCCATCGCGAGTTACTGCTGTTTCTCGCGTGGCGTGACATCCTCGTCCGTTATAAGCAGACGGTGATCGGTGTGAGTTGGGTCCTGATTCGGCCGCTCCTGACCATGATCATCCTAACCGTAGTATTTGGACGGATTGCCAACCTCTCTTCTGGTGACACCCCTTATGCAATTCTGGTATTTACGGGCTTGTTGCCCTGGTTCTACTTCTCGAACGCTACATCGGAATCGAGTAGTAGCCTGATAACCAATGGAAACCTTCTCTCCAAGGTGTATTTCCCGCGAATGATCGTTCCCGCCAGTACAGTCCTGGTCGCGGCGGTAGACTTTATTGTTTCGATTTCGGTGTTGGTGCTTCTTATGCTTTGGTATGGGTTGGCGCCGACGTGGCATCTTCTCTTGCTGCCAGCTCTCGGATTCTGGGTGGGCTTGCTGTCGCTTGGGATCGGCCTCCTGTTTTCGGCATTGACGGTCCGCTACCGGGATTTCCGTCACATCGTTCCTTTTGTTCTGCAGCTTGGCATCTATGCCTCGCCGGTTGGCTACAGCACGGCACTGATCCCGGAAAAATGGGCACCTCTTTATTACCTGAACCCCATTGCGGGGATTATCGATGCTTTTCGTTGGTCCATCATTGGGGATGTACCCAGCACCTATGGTATCATATCGGCGCTGATCATTACCGTGGCAGTCCTCCTCACGGGGCTCGTCTACTTCCGTTCCGCAGAATCCCGGTTTGCCGATGACATCTAAATCCCTTGCGATCCGCGTGGAGGATCTGTCGAAGAGCTACGTGATTAGCCATCACTCACGCCAGCGGCCCCGCAGCCTTCGCGAGCTTCTGGCTGCGCCCTTTCGGGCTCAGGATGCGGCCGGGGCTGAGCTTGCCGCAGATATGCCCAAAGAAACTTTTTGGGCGTTGAAAGATATCTCTTTCGAAATCGGCGAAGGAGAGCGTATCGCGATCATTGGCGGCAACGGCGCGGGCAAGTCGACGCTTCTCAAGATTTTGAGCCGTATCACCGAGCCGACCAAAGGGAAAGTTGCCATCCGCGGGAAGGTTTCGAGCTTGCTCGAAGTGGGCACAGGGTTTCATCCGGAGCTGACTGGCCGAGAAAACATCTACCTTAATGGCGCAATCCTCGGCATGCGGCGCCACGAGATCACTGCCAAGTTCGACCAGATCGTAGCTTTCTCCGGCGTGGAGAAATTTATCGATACACCGGTGAAGCATTATTCGAGCGGAATGTACGTGCGACTCGCCTTCTCCGTCTCGGCGTGGTTAGACCCCGACATTCTGATCGTTGACGAAGTTCTTTCAGTGGGCGATCAAGCCTTCCAGAGGCGATGTGCCGAGCGCATGAAGGAACTGACTGGAGCCGGTCGTACGGTGCTCTTCGTCAGCCACTCCATGCAGTCGGTCAAGGCAATGTGCGAAAAAGCATTGTTCCTGGAGCGGGGCCGCGCAGTGTCTTTCGTATCCGTCGATGAGGCTGCCTCTCAGTATATCCGCTCGATCGAAACCGACAACGGGGATCATTGGGGCAAGGCTCGCTTCGAGCCCGGTGACGAAGGGGTCATCGCTCATAGTGATCATACTGATAAGATACGGTGTCACCACGCGCAGATCATCGATAACAGTGGCGTGGTAACGAGTGACTTGTCGATTGACCGCCCCTTCTATATCGACCTCACCTATGAGGTTCTCCAGACGCTCGATCAGCCTGCTGTTCCGAACTTCCACTTCTATGATGAGTTCGGTGCGAGGGCCTTCATCTCGTTCCCCGAGCACCCCTGTCCTCACGAGAAGGGCATCTATACCGCAAAATGCGAGGTCCCGGCCTATCAACTTAACAACGGTCGGTATTCCGTGGTCGTGGCCTTTAGCAGTTTTTCCTATGACCAGCCGCTGCACTTCTCGTATGAAAACTCCTTGAGGTTCGAAGTTCGCGAGATTGACCTCTCAGATCCTCGACGGCATGGTTGGAGGGGAGAGCTTCCCGGGGTTTCTAGACCTCGGCTTGCGTGGACGTATAAGCCAAACAATGAGTGAGATGTCCAGCCCAGTAACTATCAGGAGGCTGCAAACTGCAGCCCCGCAAGATACAGTAGGAGCGGATCATCCTCTTGATTTGGTTTAACAACTCCTGGAGTAGCGGCATGAAGCGCCTATGGAGGTCATTTTTTGAGCCTCGAGTTACAGATGTCCGCGAGAACTCAACGTTCTCGCAAAGCGGCGAAGATGTTATAGTTGATTTTCTTTTCAGGCTCATGGCGATCGGCCCTGTGCGATACCTGGATTTGGGGGCCAATGACCCAGTAAAATTCAGCAACAGCTACAAGTTTTACCTGGAGGGGGGGGCGGGCTTGCTCGTGGAACCTGATCAGGATTTGGCAGCACGTATAGCGCTGGCGCGACCTCGAGATATCTGTTTAGCCAAAGCGGTAAGTGTTGGCGAAGCGAACGAAGTTGAGTTTTTTAAGATGAGCTCGGATACGCTCAGTACGACAAAAAGAACCACAGCCGATAGGTACCAAGCAGAGACAGAACATCGTCTAAGTTCAACGTTCACAGTTCCAGCAGTTCATATCAATAGGATACTCGAGGAATTTGATCCGCAGTTTGGGTTTAATTTCGTGTCGCTGGATGTGGAAGGGATGGATTATGATATATTGGAGGCTTGGGATTTCTCACAATGGAGGCCTGCTGTATTCTGTATTGAGACACTTACCTACACGCAGAGCGGGGACGCAACTAAAGTGAGCGAGATATTCTCCCGTATGAGGCAAGTTGGTTACCACGTTTACGCTGACACTTACATCAATACGATATTTGTCGATGGCCAGAGGTTCGTCCCGGCACAATGGCAAAATCTGTAGGGGCTCCTGGGGGGTGCGCCACCTTTTTCCCATCGAGGCGAGGTCTTAAGAAAGAAGCAAATGTCAAAGTTCATATCCAGTATCAAAGGCCGTCTGAAAGCGCTGGTGCGCCCGTCGGAGCCTAATTTGACAATACAGATGAGCTATGGTGATCATCGGCGAAAGCTTACCGGTGTCGACAGCGCCAATGTTTTGGGTTCTGCGATCGCTGAACTGAAGACTTGGGACGCTTTGCCCAATCTAGGGCCTTTGCTGCCGGTTGGCACCCAAAACGCTGCAACAAGAGACGCCTGGATCGAAAAGGTACTTACCGCGCTCCCCGCCGGTACGAGGCTTTTAGACGCGGGTGCTGGTGAAATGCAGTACAAAAAATTCTGTCATCACCTCGATTATGTTTCACAAGATCTCGCAGAATACGATGGAAGTGGGAACTCTGTCGGACTCCAAACCGGAGATTGGAACACCGCAGGCTTAGACATCATCTCGGACATCTGTGACATGCCCGTGGAAGATGCCTGCTTTGACGCGGTGCTCTGCACCGAAGTGCTGGAGCATGTCGCAGACCCGGTCGCCGCAGTTCGAGAAATGGCTCGAGTTCTACGTCCGGGGGGTAAGATACTAATTACCGCCCCGTTCTGTAGCTTGACGCACTTCGCGCCGTATCATTATGCGACAGGCTTCAACAAATACTTCTACCTGCAGCACCTGACCGCTCTCAACTTCCGAGATATCACGATTGAGGAGAACGGCAACTTCTTTGAGTTCGTGGCTCAGGAGTTGCGACGTATCCAGATGATGGCGGAGAAATACGCCGGCTCGAAGCTAGATAGTGAAGGTGAGGTTGCGATCTCTACGCTGCTAAAACTTCTACAAGATTATTCGCAACGTGACACAGGCAGCTGGGAAATGCTCCATTTCGATTGTCAGGTGACAGCGATTAAGAACTAAATACAAGAAGAAGTAGTGCTTATGAAAATTCGCCAACATATTGGCCGCTTCTGGCGGTCGTCGGTCGCTGGTGGAAAATACTTCAAACTAGCTTGGAAGCATCCGCATTTTGCCTGGTTGTTCATGAACTGCGTTGAGACCGATTTCGACTCGACTGTAGCGAACATCGATCATTTGGCGCGGCGCCAAACTGCAATGTTAGGTTTCCGTAAGGAGCTTCAGGACTTTAATCGGCTTCTTGTATCTGCTGGGCGCAACCCACTAAACGACGTCGATAGCTATCCCTGCCTTGATGATCGGACGGCTGAAACCGGTTTTGACCGACACTACATCTACCATCCGGCTTGGGCAGCGCGTGTGGTGGCCGCCTTCAATCCAAAGAAGCACGTTGACATCTCCTCAACCCTTCACTTCGCAACCATTCTATCAGCGTTCGTGAAAGTCGACTTTTTCGATTTTAGACCAGCTGCGCTGGTGCTGACGAACCTATCGTCGGAGCCTGCTGATCTGACCAACTTGCATTTTCAGTCGGACTCGATCCCCTCACTGTCCTGCATGCACGTAATTGAGCACATCGGACTCGGTCGCTACGGAGATCCAATGGATATCGACGGCGACAAGAAGGCTGCGCGTGAACTGTCCCGTGTACTCGCTAAAGATGGACGGCTGATTGTCGCTATGCCGGTAGGGAAACCAAGAATACAGTTCAATGCCCATCGGATATACTCTCATGAGCAGGTGCTTCAAATGTTTGAAACCCTAACTTTGGTCGAGCATGCGCTTGTCCCGGACGGCGCAGCCGAGAGCGGGCTGATCATGGGGCCGGATAGTGATGTGATTGCGGCCCAAAGCTATGGTTGCGGCTGTTACGTTTTCTCAAAACAATAAGACCTGCAGGGGAGGGCAGTGTGGTTACAAACTGCCGCCCGAGGCTGTCGGAATTATTGGCTAGTGGCCACGACGAAGTAGCTACTGCGTGCCGATCGACGATATCTGCACGAGCCGCATTTCCTCTTGTGGGCATTGAGACATCGCTGGCCAGATGGTTGTTCGACCAGTATACCTCGTTGTACGGAAGGCGAGGACGCCGGGCTGAGTTGGCCTAGACGAAAAGGGCGCGCTTTTGATTACTGTTAAATTGTTAGGTGGGCTCGGAAATCAGATGTTCCAGTTCGCAACGGGAAGGGCTGTCGCTCGTCGTCTAGGTTCTGAGCTTCTTTTGGATATCAGCAGTTTCGAGCACTACGACTTGCGACGCTTCGAACTCGAGGATTGGGCGATCAACGCCCGGGTTGCCACGGCGAGCGAACTTGCTCGTGCTGGGGTCGTACCATCCCCGCCGAGGATGCTCACCCGTATCAGTCGGCTTCTTGGCCTCGCTTTTCCGGCGACCACCTTCCGCGAGTCCTCCTTTGCTTATGATCCAGGTATTCTGCAGGTGACCGATCCCGTTTACCTCGACGGATATTTTCAGAGCGAACGCTACTTCTCGGACGTGGCTGGGCACCTCCGCGAGGAGTTTGTCCTGCGGCAGCCGACGGACGCAAAGAACAAAGCGATGGAGGCTTTGATCCGGGATGCAGGACCACTGGCCGTCTCCCTGCACATCCGCCGAGGTGATTATGTCGCCAATGCGCAGACGGCAAAATATCACGGCGTCTGCTCGCTAGATTACTATAGTGCTGCAGTCGACCACATTGCCGAACAGGTCGGCGGTGGACATTACTTCGTATTTTCCGACGATCTTGCGTGGGTCAGGGAGAACCTTAAGATCACTCAACCTATGACCCTGGTTGACGTCAACGGACCTGACAAGGGAGCGTGGGATATGGCCCTTATGACGGCGTGCAGGCACCACATCATCGCGAATAGTTCTTTCAGTTGGTGGGGCGCTTGGCTCAATCCTCGCCCCGACAAGATCATCGTCGCCCCGAAACGTTGGTTCGCAGGAGCTAGCCACGACACCACCGATCTCGTACCTGCCTCGTGGATCAGGCTATGAAGGAGCCTCGTGTTTCAGTTATCATGCCGATATACAACGGCGCGGCGGATCTCCGCAGGGCGCTGGATTCGGTATTGAACCAGTCCTTCCGGAATTTCGAAGTGATTGTGATAAACGACGGTTCGAAAGACCGATCTGCAGAGGTGCTCGCTGGCGTCTCCGATCCGCGCGTAACCGTGGTTCATCAGCAAAATGCGGGGCTTGCGGCGACGCTGAATCGAGGTCTATCCATGTCACGCGGAGAGTTGATTGCTCGCCAGGACCAGGATGATCTCAGTCACCCGGAGCGCTTCGCGCGGCAGGTGGCTTACCTAGATACCCATCCCGATTGCATCCTGCTCGGCACGGCAGCAGAAATATGGATCGGCGACGAGCCGACCGACCGCGCTCACGATCACCCTCTGCGCCACGAGATCCTCTCGTTCGAGCTTCTTTTCAACAACCCCTTCGTGCACAGCTCGGTCATGATGCGTCGTGACGCGGTCATGGCGATTGGCGGCTATACAACGGACAAGGCCCGGCAGCCTCCCGAAGACTACGAGCTATGGTCCAGGATGGCTCGACATGGTCGGGTAGCCAACCTAGGTGAACGTCTCTTGGTGTATCGCGAGGTGCCGCAGAGTATGTCTCGGGCCGGACCCAATCCCTTCCTTGATCGGCTGGTCACAATCAGTGCTGAGAACCTCGCCTGGACAACTCGCCGGCAGAAGGTGGACGCGGACACGGAAAATGTAGCCGCGTTGACGCACTCGGCATTGCACCGGCTGTCGCGCAAACCGGATATCCGTTCGATGGCATCGGTTGTCGTCGATGCAGCAAGGTTCATTGCCCCAGGTGATGTCGAACTCGCTGCCCGCGCTGCCGAAAGGGCGAGGATACTGAACTACCAATGGGTAATGCATCGAACGGGATCGCAATGGGCAAGGCCGCTGCTACAGAAGATTTATCGTTTCGTCAGGCAGTTACCTAGGTTTCCTCGCTGATCGGAGTCATCATGCGCCTTTTATTTTGCTGTGAGTTTTATTTGCCAAGCGTAGGTGGCGTTCAGGAAGTCATGCGGCAGATCGCTGAGAGACTCGTGCAGCGGGGGCATGACGTGACCGTGGCGACAACCCGTCTCGGAGACCGAACGTTCACTGAGCATAACGGCGTGAAAATCGCTGAATTTGGAGTGACGGGAAACATCGTCCGCGGCATGGAAGGTGAGGTGGAACGCTACCGGCAGTTCGTGCGGTCCTTTGAATGCGACGCGATCCTCATCAAGGCCGCACAGCAATGGACGTTCGATGCGCTTTGGCCGGACCTCGATGAAATCTCGGCACGAAAGATGTTCATTCCGTGCGGATTTTCCGGTTTGTTCGAGCCGAGCTACAGCGACTATTTTGAGGCCATGCCTGACGTCCTGAGGAAGTTCGATCATCTTGTGTTTTATGCGGAGAGCTATCGCGACACGGATTTCGCCCGTCGGAACGGGATTTCGCAATTTTCGATCCTTCCCAACGGAGCGAGCGAGATCGAGTTCGGAGTTTCTCGGGATGCGACATTCCGCCAGAGGAACAGCATACCCGAGGACAGTTTTGTTCTGTTGACGGTTGGCAGCCTGACGGGTGTGAAAGGCCATCGGGAACTTCTTGAAGCTTTTGTTCGTCTCAAGACCAACAGTCGCCATGTCACGTTCATTATGAATGGCAATCCGCCGCCTCAGCCTGTTGTGGTGAAGCAAGGCAGCACCTCGGATGGACAGAACACTCCTCCCGAAGCCGGCCAGGCGCCATCGTTGTGTCCCCCGGTGTGGACCCGGGCAACAGATGTTTTTCGAGTTGAAGGTTTCCGGGGCATCGGTTCCAGGCTGTTGGGGCGCTTACACCACTGGTCGCGAAGAGCCGCACGGTTCAGGCGACTGGGGGAGAGCGTCCAGAGGGTTTGGATCGAGGAGGGCTGGATCGGTATCAGAATGCGGCTCCTGCAGCGTATAGGGCCGCGCCTGGAAAGGGCCGGTTTGTTGCGATACCTTTCGCCGAGCGCGCGAGAATATGCCAATCCGCTCGCTTACTGGATGGCGGAGGCTCAAGCACAATCCACCGCAAAGCGGCTGATCGTGGCGAATTATTCCCGCGACGAGTTGGTACAGGCCTACATGGCTGCTGACCTGTTCGTCTTCGCTTCGAACATTGAATACTCGCCCTTGGTTCTGTTCGAGACGGTTGCTGCGGGTACGCCATTTCTCTCCGTGCCAGTTGGCAATGCCGAAGAGATTGCCAGATGGACCGGGGGTGGGATTATCTGCCCGGCGGCGAAGGATGAGCGAGGCTATACCCGTGTTTCACCCGCTGTGCTCGCCCGGGAAATAGCAAAGTCGATCGAGGACCCCGAAAAGCTCGACCTCCTTGGCGCCGCGGGCCACGCTGCTTGGAAGGAGCGGTTTACCTGGGACGCGATCGCCACTCGGTACGAGGTACTGCTTCGGGGGGCAGGAGAAGCACACGAGAAGGTTTACTGATGCGCACATGTGTGATTGGGGGAGGCGGTTTCATTGGGCTCCATGTGGTAAATGCGCTCATTGTTTCAGGGCGAGATGTACTTGTTCTTGGGCGTCGTGTGGACCCTCCGGCAAGGCTTTCGCAGCAAGCGCGTTACCAATCCTGTGACGCCGGAGATCGAGTGGCCCTTCGGGCGGCGCTGGAGGGTTGTGGGGAAATTATCGATCTTGCGCATGCCTCTACACCGAAGGTTACCGTAGCTAATCCCATCTTGGAGTTGCAGGATAACATCGTGCCTCTGCTCAATTTGCTTGAGGCGGCCCAAGATCTGCCAGACTTTCGAAAATTGCTCGTCGCCTCATCCGGCGGTACCGTCTACGGAATTGCCAGCGATCTTCCGATTTCGGAAGACCACCCTACATCTCCGGTTTCATCTTATGGTATTACCAAGCTGGTTGTTGAACGCTATGCGCTCATACATCATCTCATAAAGGGTCTGCCGTCGACCGTGGTTCGTCCGGCGAACGCGTACGGACCGGGGCAGAAACCATTCACCGGACAAGGTTTTATCGCTACTGCTATGGGTATGGCACTGAGTGGAAAGCCTGTGACCATCTTTGGTGCAGGTGATACCATCCGGGACTACATTCACGTTCGGGATGTGGCCTCCGGGCTCGTCGCGGCGCTTAGCGGCGGGCTGAGCGGAGAGGCTTACAACATAGGAACCGCAGTCGGTCTCTCCAATTTGGATGTCGTTGAATCGATCAAGGCAATAGCTGTTCGTGAAAACATTTCGGTTGAGGTGAACCGAGTGGATGCGCGCGGTATCGATGTACCGGCGAATGTTCTAAGCTATGAAAAGCTACGCGCCCACACCGGCTGGCGCCCACGCGAGACTTTCGAAGCCGGATTGTCCGAGATGTGGCAAGAAATGAAGCTTATCATGGCCCGCTATGAGTGAAGCTAGTCCCGTTGATGATACCAAGGATGCGCAGGCAGCGCCTGAACTCTTCGCATCGTTTATCATGTGCGTCAACCGAGACAACCCATGGCTGAACGAAGCTATCGAAAGCGTCCTTGCGCAGGACGACCGGCAGTTTGAATTTCTGATTGGCGCCAACGCGTGCAGTGATGACCTTTGGTCCAAACTGAACATTTACGCCGCTGGCGATGCCCGTATAAGGCTCTTTCGCACATCGATCGGTCAGCTGTCCTTCAACCTCAATCTTCTTGCGGATCAGGCGGCGGGAGAATATCTGGTCAGGATGGATGCCGACGATGTGTCTCTTCCCCATCGTCTCCGAACGCTGAGGGACGCGCTGGAGCGGGACCCGGCAGATGTGCTCGGTTCGGCGGTGATGCTGATTGACGGCAAGAACGATGTGATCGGCAGGATGGATTTTCCCGAATCCGGGGAAGCCATTGCGCGTGCCCTGCCGAAGCGTACGGTCATCTGTCATCCGTCCGTCGCGATCAAGAAGGCATTCCTGGTGGAGATGCGCGGCTATCTTGGCGGGTTCTTCTCGGAGGATACCGATTTGTGGCTTCGTGCCGTGCGTAGCGATGCGAAGCTGCGCAATCTCCCGATCGTCCTGCTGCATTACCGAGTGCACCCAAACCAATCCATCATGTCGCCAGCGGGGTACGCGGAAGTGGCTTCGCATTGGCTGAGAGAATGGTTGCTTCGACCGAGTTGGTATAACCTTCGGGGCCTGACGGTGGCTGTCAGCAAAGCGGTGGCTTGTAGACGGCTGCCAGGCGTTCACCGCTATGCAGGAGCACAATCGAGACCGCCGAGGAACCAAGAATGACACAGTCCCGAAAACTCCTCTATTTCGTTTCCGTGGACTGGTTTTTCTGCTCTCACTTCATGGCGCGAGCGCGGGCTGCTCGAGATGCAGGCTTCGAGGTGGTGGTTCTCACAAATGTCGCGCAGCATGGGGGCATGATAGAAGGAGCCGGGCTTCGCGTCATTCACATCGACTTGGATCGGCGCACCCTGAATCCGGTTTCAGGGCTGTCTTCGCTCCGGCGCGTATGGGAGGTCCTCAGGGCGGAGCGCCCGGACATCCTCCATCAGGTCGCTCTCAAGCCCATCCTTATCGGAAGCCTTGCTGCTCGACTGGCGGGCCGGGCGAAAGTTGTCAACGCTATCGTGGGTGGCGGTTATCTCTCGACGTCGGATTCGCTTCTTGCGAAGGGGATAAGCCACTTCCTCAATATCGCGATGAGACTACTTCTCAATCCGATCGGCAGCCGCGTCATCTTCGAGAATCCTGACGATCTTACGAGCTTTGTCAAAAATGGATGGGTCAAGAAGAAAGACGCGATACTAGTAAGAGGTGCTGGAGTCGATTTGACGGATTATTCGACTGGCGACGTGGTGGCGGAGGTTCCGCTTGTCCTGCTGCCTGCACGGTTGCTTTGGGACAAGGGTATAGGCGAGTTCGTTGAAGCTGCGCGAAAGATCAAAGGGGCAGGTGTGTCCGCTCGTTTTGTGGTTGCCGGAGGAGCAGATGGCGGAAATCGCGCCGCCATAGACGAGGCAACATTGGTGGCCTGGCGGAATGAAGGCACGGTCGAGCTATGGGGGTTCAGGACGGATATGCCCCATGTCTTCGCCCAGGCCTCGATCGTGTGCCTCCCGTCGTACCGCGAAGGGCTGCCGAAAGCGCTTCTCGAAGCAATGGCGGCCAGCCTTCCATGCGTTGCCACCGATGTACCAGGCTGCAGGGAAGCGGTAACGCATGGCGACAATGGCCTTCTGGTGCCGCCGCGTGATGCTGATAGCCTGGCGCTCGCCCTCTCGACGCTGATTAGAGACAGCAAACTGCGCCAGCAGATGGGGCGACAGGGAAGACTGAAGGCGGAACGAGAATTCTCCTCCGAACAAATTGTTCAGGAAACACTCGCAGTCTACAAGGATCTACTTGCCGCCTGAAGCGACCAGTGGTGTGGTACGATCGCAATCCAGCCGCACCTAAGACCTTGCTTCTGCCAGGACATTCATGAGGTACTGGCCATAGCCATTCTTGATGAGCGGAGCTGCCAGAGCCTCTAGCTTGCCTGCGTCGATCCAGCCATTACGAAACGCCACTTCTTCAGGACAGGCAACCTTCAATCCTTGGCGCTTCTCGATAATGGAAATATACTGGGCGGCCTCCAGCAACGAGTCGTGCGTTCCTGTGTCCAGCCAGGCATAGCCTCGGCCCAGGATTTCAACATGCAGCTGCCCCATCGCCAGGTATTGCGCATTCACGTCGGTTATTTCCAACTCCCCGCGAGGCGAAGGCCGAATTACGGCGGCAATGTCGCAGACCTGATGATCGTAGAAATAGAGGCCTGTTACCGCGTAGTTCGACTTAGGATTCTGGGGTTTCTCCTCGACAGAAAGAGCTCTTCGTTGCCGGTCGAACTCGACAACTCCAAACCGCTCCGGATCGTTGACGTGATACGCGAAGACAGACGCACCGGTAGCCTGTGTCGACGCCTGCTTGAGGAATTGCTGAAAGTTGTTACCGTAGAAAATATTGTCGCCAAGAATGAGGGCAGAGGGAGCGCCGCCAATAAACTCACGTCCGAGGATGAACGCCTGCGCTAACCCGTCGGGGCTCGGTTGTACGCAGTACGTCAGGTTGAGGCCCCATTGGCTGCCGTCACCCAGAAGGCTTTCGAACCTCGGAATGTCGTGTGGAGTGGAGATGATCAGGATGTCCCTGATCCGCGCCAACATTAGCGTTGTCAGCGCGTAGTAGATCATCGGCTTGTCATAGACATGTAGCAGTTGCTTGGAGACAACCAAAGTCGCGGGGTGAAGGCGCGTTCCAGAACCGCCGGCCAGAATAATACCCTTACGTGTCGACATGCGGACTCGTCCTCCTGGCAGTGGTGTTCAAACCGGAGCCGTAGTGCTGGCCGACCCAGCTCTGATAGGCGCCGCTTGTAACGTTAGCAACCCATGAGGGGTTGTCCAGATACCACTGTACTGTCTTACGAATCCCCGTCTCGAATGTTTCTTTAGGCTGCCAGCCCAACTCGGTGGAGATTTTCTCGGCATCGATTGCGTAGCGTCGGTCATGCCCCGGTCGGTCTGTAACAAAGGTAATCTGAGCCGCGTAACTGCTGCCATTCTCCTTGGGCTTCAGCTCATCAAGGATTTCACAGACGGATTGTACCACGGATATGTTCGCCATCTCGTTCCAGCCGCCGACATTGTAGGTCTCGCCGACTTTCCCGGCCTCTAGGACCCTGCGGATCGCGCTGCAGTGATCCCGGACATAGAGCCAGTCACGGATTTGGAGGCCGTCCCCATAGATCGGCAACGGGCGCCCAGCGAGCGCATTGTGGATGCAAAGCGGGATCAGTTTCTCGGGAAAGTGGTAAGGGCCATAGTTGTTGGAGCAGTTCGTCGTCAGTACCGGCAGTCCATATGTATGGTAGTAGGCACGGACCAGATGATCGGATGCGGCCTTCGTCGCCGAATAAGGGCTGTTCGGCTCGTACTTATGCTCTTCCGTGAATGGTGACGCACCGCTCGACAGTGATCCATAGACCTCATCGGTCGAGACATGCAGAAAGCGGAAGCAGGAGGCAGCCCGTTCATCGAGGTCCTTATAGAACGCCCGCGCCGTCTCCAGCAGCCGATAGGTACCGACAATGTTTGTTTGGATGAAGGCTTCGGGGCCGTGGATCGAACGGTCGACATGCGACTCGGCGGCAAAGTTGAGTATGGCGCGCGGACGATGCTCCGACAACAACTGCGCTACCAACTCGCTATCGGCAATATCCCCCCTGACGAAGATATGGCGCGGATTTCCTTTTAAAGAGTTAAGGTTTTCCAAGTTTCCCGCATAGGTCAGCTTGTCGAGATTGATCACGGGCTCCTCGCTGTGGGCGAGCCAGTCCAGGATGAAATTGCTGCCGATGAAGCCCGCGCCTCCGGTAACTAGAATCATTGGTCAACTATCTTGCTTAGGGGTGAATCACTTACTTCCACATGTGCGCCTGCTTCAGCGCTGACATTGGCCCAGGAACTGGCACACATCTGATGCAGGCTACGTGCTGCCTGCCAATTTAGAACTTGGCTGGCCTTTGACGTGTCTGCATAACACGATGCAACGTCTCCAGGGCGGCGGGGGCTGAACGCACGCGCAATCGATCTGCCGCTCTCCTGCTCGTATGCCTGCACCATTTCAAGGACGCTGTAGCCCTGGCCAGTGCCGAGGTTGAATGTTTCGAAGCCTCTGCTGGTCTCGGCGAAGCGAAGTGCGGCCTCATGACCCTCCGCCAGATCCATAACATGGATGAAATCGCGCACACCGGTACCGTCCGGTGTGTCATAGTCGTTACCGTACACTTGGAGTGTGGCGGACTGTCCGAGCGCGACCTCGGAGATTACAGGGAGAAGATTGTTGGGTCGCGATGTCGGGCGCTCACCGAGCAGAGCGCTCTCATGTGCGCCTGCGGGGTTGAAGTAGCGAAGGCAGACGATCGACCAATCGCCGGCTGCCGCCACATCGCGAAGAATTTCCTCGCAGTGAAGCTTGCTTCTCCCATACGGATTAACGGGAGAGGTCGGATGCGCCTCGTCTATGGGGAGATATGCCGGCACTCCATAAACTGTAGCGCTGCTGCTGAAGACTAGCTTGGATATGCCTTCGGAAGCCATTGCGGCCAAAAGCTCAAGTGTTCCGACAACATTGGTGGAGTAGTAGGAAATCGGATCCTCGATCGAATCGCTAACAGACTTTAAGCCAGCAAAATGAATGACCGAGCCGATCTGGTGTTTGCGGAGGACATCCTTAAGCAGGCTTCCGTCTCTGATGTCGCCTTCGATGAAGGTGCAGTCCCGCCCCGATATCGTGCGGACTGCATCGACCACCTCCGCAGAGCTGTTAGCGAGGTTGTCCAAAAGCACAACGTTGTAGCCTCGTGAGGTAAGCGCGAGAGCGGTATGGCTTCCGATGTAGCCAGTTCCACCGGTCAACAGGATGTTCGTGTTTCGTGACATTGGACCATCGCAATGATTAAAAAGGAGTTCTAGATAAGTGATGCGGCAAACGCAATCCAGTCTTACATCATGCCGATTCCCAAGTATCGTTTCGGCTTGAGATCAGTTGCTATTGCTGATTCCGTCCCATCCACCTGCGCCACCCGATCACAACCGCAATCCTGGCTATACACCTTGTTGGCTGCGGCAAACGGCTGGGACATCTTCAGTCCCTCTGGATAGATACTGCAGCCCTTTGGGGGCGCCAGCGCCAGAAAGACCGCGCCGAGCATCAGGACGAAAAAGCTGTAGAGCTCCAGCGTCTCTTCAAGGGCAATCAGGTGTAGCTCCTCGCCAATCTGGCTGGCGCCCACCAAGGCGGCGGTCAGCACCAGAGGCCAGCAGAAACGAGGGTGAATCGCCCGGAGGAACCCGGTCGGTCGCGACGTGCATAGGCAAGGGTCGCAATGATCAGCACCCCTGCGCCGACGGCCATCAGTGAGGACCGCATATCTGACGCTACGCAGAAGATCTCTACGTCGCCGCGGCAGGTGGGAGTCTCGCGCAGAAAGCCTACAAAGCTGATCACTCCGGTGACGAGGGCCGCGTAGCGGGGCGAGCCGGTACCCCGCGCCACCGCAATCCCAGAGGCCAGCGTGGCGACGGCGAGCGCGGCACTCTGCACCAGTTTGTGGCTGGCGTTTTCCGCGAAAATCTGCGCAACAGGCACTGCGAGGGCGGCACATGCGCCCCAGATTGCCGCCGTCACCCCGAGCGCCGCCATCAATGCGTGCATCCAGATGCGCGCGTATGGCCAGCGCTGTCGCTTACCCTTCAGCCAGCCCCGAAATCTTGCCAACAAACCCACTACTCCTGCTGCTCAGCGGACCGACGCGGCAAAGCGGGCCCACTTCCTGTCTCTTGTAAATGATCGTGGCGCCCCGTAGCGGTACGGGGCCGACGTCACGACCGTCGGTAATTAGAGCAGCGCACCTGCTCGTCCATGTCGCCATCAACCGGATTGCGCCCGGCTCGCATCCTAGGCTGCAGAGATAGGATGCCTCCCGGACGGTCGGGGACGGTCTGAGGCGAGACACAAGGTGAAGCCTTGAAACAGGTCGATCCTCAGCTTGGCTCGGGGGGAAGGTCGTGGCGGGTCCGTCGTTTTTTAAGGGGGGTCGGCTGCTCGACAACGTCCGGTCGATGGGCACCGTTGGTACACGAGCCGGTCCTGGGCTGCATGCCCGCCTCGACCGGGGGAACCAAACGTTCAGCCTCGCGTTGACCACTTGCAAGATCGACAAGAACGGTGATGAGGCTAAAATGGTGCGACGCTGGTTGTTTCGCGCGGCCGTCGATTTCGGCCCGGCATGCGTTTTGCTCAGCTGCAGCATGATCGCCTTGCGTCTCCCGCTGGGGCTCTGAACACGGGCAAAACCTCGGTTCATGTCGACGCCTCCAGCGGCTCATGTCTACCCGTGCGTGTGAGCTTCATCACCCGGCAGCGCTTGGTCCGCAGGACGCGACCACTGCGGTCCCAAAAAGGGCGGCAACCCGACGTGCAGTCTTGCTGTGTCCGGCGTCGGGATCAAAATCAGCCGCCGGATGGCGCCAGCGAAGCGAAAGCACCCCGCAAGGGGCGATCTCTGCAGTCTGCCCGAATGCTGGCGTGACCCTGCTGTCGAACACTGTCGTTGCGAGGGATGGCTGAGCGCTGGAGCAGAAAGGCGCGGGCCTGACGCCGTCGCCGAGACAGATCCTCGTCAAGTTGCCCTCAACGCAGAAAAGGCCGGGCATGGCCCGACTTTTCTTTGCCCCGCCCGTGCCATTACATCCGTGGTCACGTTTGAAGCGTCTGCGGACTGTCGGTCTATAGGCTTCGCGCCGCATCCTCTATCTCCCAGCCGAAACCCCAGGCGTCCACCAGTTGCTGCCAGTGTTACAGCCTGTCATCCCTGCGCTCTGGCGATTGCATCAAAAGGGGGTTCTGTTCATGAGAGTAGCCCAGAATGCGCGCGGTGATGCCACGCTGCTGCCAGTCGAGGATCGCCTCCACCTCGTTCACAACCCACCTTCGGTAGCCGGCCGGACCATCATGGCCAGGACATGAGAGATCACTAATTAACGAGGCTCGTCCGAGGCTGGCGCGTCGGCGACGGGAACGGGAGGATCGCGGCCTGCTGATCCTGCCCAATGGCGCCGCGGAGGAGGAGCCGCGGCTGCCCGCGGGCCCAGTCCCGAGTTTTCGGGTTGAACGGCGTTCAAACTCGCGCGGCGGAAAAGGCGCCGACAGTCTGGGGCCGACAAACATGAGGCTTTCGGCGCTGTGCCGGACAGGTCGGCTGACCAAAGCGCGCGGTCGTAACCTACTCAAGCATAGTCGCATCTATCCACGCAAGAAGGGCTGGACGATGCGATATCTGTGCTGGCTGCAGGAGCAACAGTTCGATCACCCCGCGCATCAGATCACTTTGCAGAAAATGGTCGAGGCGGTGCGCCTCTCGATGGAGCGCGTCGAACGACTGGAGAAGGTGATTGAGGAGTTTTATCCCCCTGGTCTCTCGCGCCTGTCGTTCGAGCTCTACAGACGTTACGAGGCCTCGATCGCCGCCGTTGCTGTTCCGCATGATGTGGGCATGCGCTTGGCGAACACGCAATAGGGGCGCCCGTCATCGGCTCGCAATTAGCGCGGCGCTACCGTGGCGGCCAATCCGGCCGAACAGGTGAAGGGTGGCTTCCACGACAGCGTTTCGCGCGTCGCGTTCATATCCACCTCGAGACTGTCCAGGAGCCGCTCAACCACGGGCCTGCGGCGGGCCAGCGAGCCCAGCAGTCTCAACGCCGCAGGAGACACCGGAATGCTTCTCGGCGGCCGGCCGAAGGCCGACGTGAGGGTGGCCAGAAGTTCATGCGTCGAAATTGCCTCACCATCGCTGACCAGAAACGTCCGGTTGGCCGCATTCGGATCCTCCAGGGTAGCGATCAGGAGATCGCAGAGGTTCCCGACATAGACCAGCGACCGTCTGTTCTTCACCTTCGAGAAGATCGAAGGCACGCCGCGGGCGGCCCAATGCATGAGGCTGCGGAAATTGCCGCCGACGCCTTGTCCGTAGACAAGGGGAGGGCGGATGATCACGATCTCGAGGCCGGTCTCCCGGCCGATCTCCCGCAAGGCGGCTTCCGCCTCGGCTTTCGAGACCCCGTAGGGATCCTGCGGATTTGGGAGATCGTCGGCTTTGAAGGGTTTGCCGGGTTCGGTCCCCTCACCGTTCACCTTAATCGAGCTCAGGAAGACGAAGCGCTTCACACCGGCCGCGGCCGCCTGCCGGGCGAGATTGGTGGTTGCCGCGACATTGGCGTGGCGGAACTGCGCCAGGGGATCGTCGGCCGTCTCGTGCATGACATGCACGCGCGCCGCCAGATGGACGACCGTCCGGATGCCCTTCAGATGCTCTCGCCAATCGCAGTCTGGCCCATAGGAGGGAACGTGGATCATGCCGGGCAAGGCCTGGCGGCTCACGCCGCGCGCCGGCAGGCCGCGTCGCTTAAGCTCGCGCATCAGGTGCGAGCCGATGAAGCCCGAAGCGCCGGTGACCAGTGTCGTGTCCATGGAGCCCGCCTTTGCGCTTTTAGCCTCAGCCGAGGGATGCCT
>NZ_JMQK01000035.1:0-26921 GCF_000705355.1 Pseudorhizobium marinum | reverse complement strand
GATTGTCGGTTCTACCGCCATCAGATCGCCTACGCGGTCGGGCGAACAACGGACGTCTCCCACGGCAACAGCAACCCGCAGTTCTTGGCATACCAGACAGCTGACGCGTGACCGCCAGACAGTGCTACACTTTCAGGACTGGACGCCATCAAACGCCGTATTAAGATGGGTTTCTTTGGGAGGTATTCATGTCTTCCGACGGCTATGACAGCTTTTGTCCCGTGGCCAAAGCTTGCGAGATTATCGAACCGCGCTGGACACTGCTGATCCTCTGTGAATTGTCGCATGGCGCCACGCGCTTCAACGAGATCCGCCGCGGCGTTCCCGGTATATCTCCTACTCTCCTGTCGAAACGCCTGAAGGAAATGGAACACCACGGCTTGGTTCGTCGGATCAAATGCGATGCGGGTGAGCCCGGCTACGCCACGACCCCCATGGCCGACGAATTGAAGCCCGTGGTGCAGGCTTTAGGCAAATGGGCGCATCGCAATATCGACAAGGAAGTTTCGCTCAACAAACTCGATGCGCGTCTGTTGATGTGGAACGTGCGCCAGAAGATCGATACCTGCGCCTTTCCGCGTGGCACGACGACGGTCATCCAGTTCACCTATCCGGAACTGATCGAGAGCGAGCGGCACTATTGGCTTGTGGCCCGTCCGGGCCAGCCCGTCGATCTCTGCCTTCTCGATCCAGGCCACGACGTCGATCTGTTCATCAGGGCCGATCTGAAGGCGATGACTTCGGCCTGGATGGGATGGTCAACTCTGCGCAGTGAAATCGATGCAAACTCTATCGTCTTGATCGGAGACCGCAAGCTGATTGCCACGCTGGATACATAGATGGTGCGTAGCAGCTACGCCGCTGCAACGGAGCACCAGTCCCAGCCAGAGCCACCGCTTCACACTCTGTATCGGCGCGCTCCATTTTCAGCACTATCTGGCGGGTCGAGCCAGTGATCTGTTGGTCTCGTTCAAACCACGAAAGGAGACCCCGATGGATGCCAATCTGACCAACGATCTCGTTCCCAACGCCAACAAGGCGCTCTGGGAAAAGGGCGACTTCACGCGTATTGCCGCTGCGATGCGCGAGAGCGGTGAGGTCCTCGTTAGATCGCTCGGCATCGAAAATGGCATAAGGATGCTCGACCTCGGTTGCGGGGACGGCACGACGGCGATACCCGCAGCGCAGGCCGGCGCGAATGTTGTGGGCGTGGACATCGCCCGCAATCTTGTCGCCGCCGGCAATGACCGTGCCAAGACCCTGCAGCTTTCCAACATTCGCTTCGAAGAGGGTGACGCGAGCGATCTGGTCAACCTCGAAGACGGGGGATTTGACGTCGTCGTCTCGATCTTCGGCGCCATGTTCGCACCCAGGCCCGGCGATGTCGCGAAAGAAATGGTGCGCGTAACCAAGCCCGGCGGCAGGATCGTCATGGGCAACTGGATCCCCGGCGACCCAACCCTCGTGGCGCAGATACTCACGATCAGCTCTGCCTATTCACCGCCGCCGCCGGAAGGCTTCGTCAGTCCTATGACCTGGGGCGTGGAAGCCCATGTGATCGAGCGTTTCGAAGCCGCCGGCATTCCTCCTGATAACATCACCTGTGAGAAAGATACTTACACATTCAACTACCCGGGCCCGGCGACGAATTTCCTCGGTCAGTTCCGCGATTTCTATGGTCCGACCATGAATGCCTTCGAGGCGGCGGCCAAGACTGGAAAAGGCGAGCAATTGCAAAGTGAGCTTGATCTGCTGTTCAACCGCCAGAATCAGGCCAAGACCAATGACGCCACGACGATCCCCGCCTCGTTCTTGCGGGTCACCGTTCAGGTTCCGTAGTGTTCTGACGCCTCGTCCGATCGGCGCGGGCCAGGCAGTTCCACTGCGGATCAGACCAAGCCTTCCACGCGGCTGAAGCCCGAGATCCCACCGTCCCCTTTTCACCCCCATTCAGATCATCCTCGCTGATTGGACGAGTGACCGCTTCCAGGGAGTTCGCCCGCAGGGTTGAATGATCTGATTGGGGGCGGGAGGTCCAGTTTACCTCCGCTGTGGGGCCGTGACTGGAACATCAGGTCTCGGCAGCCATTCAGGACCAAGCTGCCGTGGATGCCGCGTTCCTCCTCTGTCGCCCTTCGACGTGGCGACCTCCGCGTCCGCTGTTATTCGGCGGCGAGGGACGACGCGGCAATCTGTGGAGGGGAAAACTGCATCTTGACGAAGGCACGGTAGGCGAGCACCTGGTTTGCGAGCCGCTGGGGGTCCTTGAGGACCTTGGCCATGATGATGCCGCCGTCGATGATGCACGACAGCATCTCGGCCATCACGCCGAGTTCGATCGGTTCGCGCGGCGGATAGATCGTCGCGATGGCTTGGAGATAGCCGCGGAAGCGGTTGTTCCATCGCTCGAGCGACTGCCGGTTGAGCTCGACCACCTCTCGGTCGAACAGGCGCTCTTGGTAGCAAATCGAGGCGACCAGGCAGCCGGGATGGCCACCCGGCAGGTCGTCGAGGAGATGGGCAAGCATCTTCAGCCCGACGAGGAAGGCCTGCAAAGGATCATCGGTCAGGTCGGCGGCGCGGCCGAAAATGTCGTCGAAGATGCGCTCGTCGGCATCGACGTAGCGGCGCAGCATGGCGCGTGCCAGTTCGTTCTTGTCGCGGAAATGGTAGAAGAAGCCGCTCTTGGTGATGCCGGTCTCGGCGATCAGCTCCTCGATCGAGGTCGCGCCGAAGCCCTTGGCGAGCACCGAAGCCTCCGCCACTTCCAAAATGCGTTCACGCGTCGCCTCACCCTTGCGCATGAAGCCCTCCGAAAACTGTACTTACGGTACTTCACGAGGTGCTTCACGGCCTTCACGAAGAAGACCGACCTCGGCGCCGTCGATACCTTGCTGCGACGGTGCGGAATGCTAAAGGTTGCAGGGTTGATCAGAGCGATACGCGCATTTACGCACGCCCTCCCGTAGTGCCGGCCGAGTGGACTTGAGTGACAGCTGGATCCGGATTTCCTGTTAAGGATGCTATTCGTGACCACTGTCGTCCGGCATGCGAACGTCAGAGGAGGGTGCGCCAACGTCGACAACGAGGCCACAGGTCAAAGTTGACAAGGTAAGGAATTCTCCTTACTCTGGCTTCTGATGACTTATGGAGGCCCACTATGGGAGCGATACTCAAAGAAGACAGCGCCATCACTGCCAAGGGACAGACCACCATACCGAAGTCGGTTCGGCAGGCGTTGGATGTGGACTACGGCGGACGCATTACTTTTGTCGTTGATGAGCAGCGTCGTGTCTATGTCCAAAAGGCAGACGTTGAAGAAGCCGGTGATCCCGTGATTGACAGTTTCCTCGAATTTCTCGCGAGGGATATGGAAAAACATCCTGAGAAATCCATTCGGCCCTTTCCGAAGTCCTTGCTTGACAGGGCACTTGCCCTCACGGCAGGCATGACGGTCGATCTTGATGCCGAGATCGAAGGGGACATTTCGATCTGACATGCTGACGATCAATGGCTGGACTGTCCTCTCACACCCTCTTTTTCTCGATCAGTGGGAAAAGCTGATCGAGGCGGTCGAGGCGCTGCAGACGAAGAAACCGGAGAACTATCAGAAATCTGCCGAGGCTAAGCTGCTCGCGACCTTGGTTCATCTCGTGACCATCGCGGTCCCGTCTGACCCGACAGCAGCGATCTATCGCCAAGGCTCCACCCTTGGTGATGTTCGCAGGCACTGGTTTCGCGCTAAGTTCGGCAACGGCCGTTTCCGGCTCTTCTTCCGCTATAATAGCGCTAGCAAGGTTATCATCTTCGCCTGGGTAAACGACGAGCACAGCTTGCGAAGTTACGGCTCCAAAACGGACGCCTACAATGTCTTCAAGGGGATGCTGGACAACGGCGCCCCCCCTGATGACTGGGACGCGCTGCACAAGCAGGCTTCTGACCCTAATGCTGCTGCAAGGCTGGCAAGAATTACTCGCTCTTGTTGACGACAGGCATGTCGGCGGACCGCCTTGCGGGATGAGGAGCGGCGGTCCGGCGATGGCCACTGGAGACAATTAACACGGAATGCTCGCACCCGAGGCACCGATGATGATGGCAGCAAAATCGTGGCGGAAGTCCAGTAAGGGCAGGACGTTCGGAACTGTTCAGACCACCGAACTAGCTCTGTTCCACTTGGCGCCCAGGCATACCAGTTCCAGCCGATGCGGGTGGTTCATCACCGCCCGCATCTGCTGCAAGACCGACCCTCACGAGGCCTGCTTTTGCTGATCTTTCATAAACGCAATGTCGCCCACGACGCGAACGCGGACCCGGCGCGCGTCGCCGGGCAGGTAAGCGATCGGAATATCTTCCGTATCAAGTGTCACGAGAGACTTCGGATCGGCGCCTGCCTGGACGGCGCGCTCGCGAGCGACCCTGTCTGCTTCGGCAATCGCCTTGTCGCGTGACATGCCCGAGAAGACCTGGTCAACTTCCCCCGACACTTGTGCCATTGCTGCGCCAAGGGCATTGGCGACCCCCGCATGTTCCACACGAAGAACCTCAGCGGCGCCTTTGAGAGTTTCCGGAATCAGGAAGGCACCGCCCCCCACGGCAATGAGCTTCACGCCGTCCGCCGACGTCTTCATTCGGTCGACCCCATCCTCCACCATCACGGCGATCCGCTTCAGAAGATCAGCAACGAAATCACGGTCGAGATGCTTGACACGATCCCGGTCGCCAATCTCGACAAGACCGGCAGCAACAGCAACGTCGGTGGTGGTCAGGGTGCTGCCACCGAAGACCAGCGCCTCTTGCGTGATGCGATAGCCGACCGAGCGAGGGCCGATTTTGCGGGTCTGAGGATCAATGATGGTGCCGCCGCCAAGTGCCATGGGAAGCAGGTCCGGCATCCGGAACAGCGTGCGGACACCGCCGATCTCGACCACGTTGTTGGCCTCGCGTGGAAAGCCCCCGACAAGGCAGCCGACATCAGAGGTGGTGCCGCCGACATCGATAACCATGGCTTCCTTGAGCCCGGTCAAGAACGCTGCACCCCGCATTGAGTTGGTGGGGCCGGAGGCGAAGCTGTAGACCGGGTTCGCTGCGGCGACATCGGCCAGCACCACCGTGCCGTCGTTCTGGGTGAGGTAGAAGGGTGCGTCGATTCCGGCCTTGCGAAGCGCGTTTTTGAAGGCCTCGACGGTCGTGTGTCCGAGGCCTTGAAGTGCAGCGTTCAGCAGCGTCACATTCTCGCGCTCCAGCAGGCCGATGCGGCCCAGCGTGTGAGACAGGGTGATGCGCGCGTTCGGAATAACCGAGCGGATGATTTCGGCGGCTTCCAGCTCACCCTCGGCCGTCAGCGGAGAAAACAGCGCGGTGATGCCGATGGCGTCGATCCCGGCGTCCCTGATCTTCATCGCCGCATCGCGGATCTCGCCGCGCGCCAGCGGGACGAGGGGCTGGCCATCATACTCATGGCCACCGTGCACCATATAGGACAGCGGATTGACAGCCTCGCGAAGATCATCCGGCCAGTCGACCATCGGGGGCAGGGATGCTCCCGCCGGCATGGCAATCCGGATCGCTGCAACGCGTTCGAGGCGCGCACGCTCGACCACCGCATTGGTGAAATGCGTGGTGCCGATCATCACGGCATCGACCGGACTGGCACCGGGAGGCTGCGCCTTGACCACGTGGCCAATCGCGTTGACCACCCCCTGCATCACATCTGCGGTCGTGGGAAACTTGATAGCGGCGACAACCGTCTCGCCATCGATGAGCACGGCATCCGTATTCGTGCCGCCAACGTCAATTCCAATTCGCTTCATGCTGCAAACACCGATTTGAAGTCCAGGTCATATCCGAAGGCGCGAGGACCGACGTGCTCCAGGCCCTTCGGCGTGGTCAGCACGCCCGGCGCCGGAAGGGCAACCACAGTGACGCGTTGGCCATAGCGCACCGTTTCCGTGCCGATCGCTTCACCCGAAATCGTGTCGAGCAAGCAGATCAGGTCAGGCGTCATGGCGATCGGCTGGCCGTCGCGGAAAGCCACGGCCCACTCGTTCTGGAATGCCAGCTCAACCGCGGAGCCACGATCTGCGTCCAGACCATCGATCTGGGCGGCGCCACGCAGAAAGCCGCCGGTCGTCGTGCGGTCGACATCCGAGATCTTGCCTTTGAAGAGCACTTTCCCCTTCTCATGGGCAAGAACAGCATCGATTGGATCGCTATGGGCAGCGCGTGCCTCCAACACCGCGCGGCCGAGGCTGGTGGCCTTGGTGACGGTGTGGAGTACGCCCCATTCCTTGACTTCCTTGCCGGTTCGCGGGGCCTTGCAGGTCGCCGAGGTGGAGCCGACTTCGGTGCAGATTTTGCGGGAAATACGCTCCATCCACTTCCAGGATGCGGCCTTGGCGACAATCGCCTCGTTGTCGCGGCAGTCGACCAGCGTCAGAGGATACATCGGCAGATCGCCGATCGCGAAGCTCGTCATCTGGGCTTCGGGATAGGCGCGTCCCATGGCATCGGCGTCGATCACGGGAATGTCCAGCATGGCACCGGCCAGGAAGGGCGACAGGGCGTTGCCACCGCCGATTTCGACGCTCATGACGGCGCGAAACTTGCGGCCGGTAAACTCCTCCATCAGTTGCATTGCCCTGGCGAGGTGAGCTGGATCGACAAGACGTTCCTGCCCCACCAGCGGAGCGCCCATCTTGGAGACGACCGCCACGGCATCGTCGTCGTCGAGCGCCAGCGGGTCCATCAGCTTGACGCGCTTGCCGTCCTTGTAGAGTTTTTTCAGATTGAGCTGGGCCAGATAGGGGCTGCCGCCGCCGCCGGTTCCGAGGATCCAGGCGCCCACCGCGAGCGGATCAATCTCGCTCTCATCGAAATCACGGATCATATTACCCTCCGAGGAATGTGCTACAACCTAGCCACGCGCCGGGAGCGCTGCCTATAGGGGACTGCCCCTATAATGGCCTTGCCTTGTTTTTGGGCGGCGTTACAACTGCTTGTGCAAGTGATTGAAAGGACAGTGACCTGGGCACGAACACCAGCACATTCACACCGGCTCAGGCCGCGCCGAGCCCCAGCGATGCGCGCCACAGAGTGATGTTTCTGAGCGTCGGGCAGTCGCCACGCGCCGACATCATCGACGAGATGCTGGAAAGCCTGGACCTGCCGATCGTGCCTGTCGAAATTGGTGCCCTCGACGGCCTGTCGTCGGCGCAGATCGCCGATCTGAAGGTTCGCCCCGGTGAAGCAAGCATTGTCACCCGGCTGGCGGACGGGAGTGACGTTGTCATTTCCAAGCCGCGCATCGCTGAGCGCATGGCCGCGATCGCCGCAGGGTTTCACCGCAACGAGTTCGATCTCGTGGTCATCCTGTCAACCGGGCTGTTTCGAGACTTCGAGAGCACATGTCCAATGGTCAACGCCCAGCGCGCGATGGAATCGACGGTGATTTCGCTTGCGGCGCAGGGGGCAGCCGTCGGGCTGGTGCAACCGCTTGCCCAACAGATCAACGAGCTGGACATCCCCGCACTGGCCTCCTACCGGGTGACTGCAAGCTATGCCGCCGATGGTGACAAGGCGCTGCTTGCGAATGCCCTTCTGGATCTGGCAGACTGCGAAATCATCGTGCTCAACTCGGTCAGTTTCACCGATGCGGATCGGCAGATGGTCGCAAAGGCGAGCGGCAAGCCCGTTGTCCTGGCGCGCCGCATCATAGCCAGCGCCATCCGACTTCTGCTGCACGGCACGCACCCTGCTACGGCGCCGGGGGTTTCGACGGAATTCACTGAGAAGCTGCAGCGACTGACACCGCGCGAACGCCAGGTCCTGTCGCTGGTGGCCGAGGGCCTCTCCAATAAAGCCATTGCACGGCAGCTTGGCATCAGCCCCAAGACGGTGGAAATCCATCGCTCCAACGTGATGAGCAAGATGGAGGTCAGTTCCTCCAATACGCTCATCCGCATGGTCGTGGCCGCTGGTCACCCGTAAGCAGATTTTTATCGTTGGCGCAATTTTCAGCATGGTTTTGACGGCAGCCGCGTAATTTGCCTAAAACGCGCGCTGGGGTCCGGGTTGGTTTTCTTTCAAGATAGGGGGACAACCCTATAGAGGATGCGCTGTGTCGGGCAGTACGCTCAGTCGGTATCGAGCCCGTACAAGGACGTCCGACCGCATGCCAGTTCCTTTCAAGATCGCATTCGTGACCATTGGTCAGTCGCCGCGCACTGATATTGTCCCGGAGATGATGGCGGATATCAGCCTGGGTCTTCCCGAAGGCAGTGTCGACGTCGAGGAGTTCGGGGTGCTCGATGGGATGAGCCCCGACGAACTGGATGCCATACGCGCAAGCGACGGGGAACATTCCTTTGCAACGCGTATGGCCAACGGCGCCGAGATCGTCACCTCGACGCTGCGTACGGAAGCCAGGCTCAACCTGCTTCTGGAGCGCGTCGACCAGCAGGGGTTCGATCTCATCGTCCTCCTGTGCACCGGCACCAAGATCGAACCACTGAAGAAGACGCTGGTCGTCGAGGCGCAACGAATCGTCGACTCGACCGTCGATGCGCTTGCCGTCTCGGCCCGGCAACTGGGCGTCATTCTGCCCCTGGAGCGCCAGGTGAAGGATTTTGCCGAACGCCACGTCTTTCCCGGCAGCCCACGGCTCGTCGCCGCATCCCCCTATGCGGGCGACGATATGGCTGACCGAGCCCGCAGCCTCGATGGCTGTGATCTCGTCGTCATGCATTGCATGGGCTACTCGAAGGAGATGCTCGATGCCGTTCGCGAGACCGTCGATGCGCCCGTGCTTCTTTCGCGCCGCCTCGTCGCCGGTGTCGTGCGCCAAATGATCTAGTTGGAAATCACCATCAAAAAAGAGAGGGAACCAAATGCTCAATATCATGATCAGGAAGATCGCATTGGCGGGGCTGCTTGCTTCGACCGTCCTTGCTGCCCCGGCCGGTGCCTTCGAGCGGACCGACGACGGCACGATCATCGTCTTTGGCGGACGCCAGGCCATTCCGGTTCTCGACCCCCACGTGCGCTACGACTGGTCAACGCGCATGATCCAGCAGGCCGTCTACGACGCACTCGTCAAATATGAAGGCGACCCGGCGGAGGTGAAGCCTTGGCTGGCGGAGAGCTGGGAGACCAGCGAAGACGGAAAGACCTGGACATTCCATCTGGTCAAAGATGCCAAGTTCCACAACGGCGACCCGGTGACAGCCGAGGCGGTTCGCTACTCGTTCGAACGGGGGCTGAAGCTCAACAAGGGCGTCGCCTGGATGCTGAAGGACTTCCTTGCACCGGAGGGCGTGAGCGTCGTCGACGAACACACCGTCAAGTTTGAACTGAAGGCGCCCTACGCTCCGTTTCTCTCCTTCCTGCCGTGGTGGTTCGTCGTGAACCCGCAGCAGGTCATGGCCAATGAGGTCGATGGCGACTACGGCCAGAAGTGGCTGACCGACAACGCAGCAGGCTCTGGACCTTTCAAGCTCGGCCGCTGGGAGCCGAATGTTCTCTATGAGGTCGAGGCCGTGTCCGACTACTGGAAAGGCTGGCCGCAGGGAGACAATCGTCCCGCCGGGGTGATCTACCGCCTGATCCGGGAGCCGGCGGCCCAAAAGGCAGCCCTGCAGCGCGGCGAGGCCGACATCGTCGAGGGACTGACCTCGGACGACTATGTGCAGATCGAAAAGGTCCCCGGCATCGTCATCCAGGATCACAAGGGGATGACGACCTTTGGGATCAAGTTCAACACCCAGAAAGGACCGACCGCAGACATCAACCTGCGCAAGGCGATCGCCTATGCGATGGATTACGACGCGCTGATCGGCATCTACAACGGTGCTGCCTCGCTGGAAACCAGCCCCTTGCCCGATTCCATGAAAGGTCACATCGCCGTGGAGGGTATTCCGCGCCAGGACCTTGCCAAGGCCAAGGAATATCTTGCGAAATCCGCCTATCCGGATGGCGGGATCACGCTGGACTACGTCCACGTTGCCGGCCTCGAGGAAGCCAGACGCATTGGTCTTGTGCTGCTCGACAATCTGAAAGAGCTCAACATCGGCGTCAACATCAAGCCGGAGCAGTGGCCGAACATGGTGGCCGCCGGCTCGAGCGTGGAGACCTCGCCCAACATGACCTCCGTCTACACCACACCGATCTCGACGGATCCGGATGCGGTCGCCTACCAGTACCACAAGAATAGCTGGGGTCAGTACTACGCGATGGCCTACTACGACAATCCGCAGGTTTCGGAGATGATCGACAAGGCCCGCGGCTCGACAAGCTGGGAGGAACGTGCGGCACTTTACGCCGACATCCAAAAGCAGATCGTTGCCGACCAGCCGGAAGTCTTCGGCATGCTGCAGAACCGCCGCTGGGCGCACCAGGACTATCTGCAGGGCTTCAGCTTCAGCCCGGTGCGCTTCACCGGCGAGGTCGACCTCTATCCCTTGTGGATCAAGGAAGAATAGGACCGGTTGGCGTCGTCCGGGAGGCGGCCTGTCCGCCTCCCTTTTCCTCTAGCCCGGAACCAAGATGCTCTCATTTACTGTGCGAAAGCTCCTGACGGTGGTCGGCACGATGCTCGGCATCGCAGTCCTGACCTTCGTCATCACCAACGTCGCTCCCGGCGATCCCGCGCGATTGGTGGCAGGTCCCAATGCCACCGAGGACATGGTGGAGACCATTCGCTCCGAGTATGGCCTCGACCAGCCGATGGTCACGCAGTTCGCGATCTACATGAAGGATCTCGTCAGCGGCGATCTTGGCACCTCCATCGTCTCCACGCGCCCGGTGCTGGACGATCTCCTGCGTTATGCTCCAGCCACGATCGAACTGGTGCTGGTTGCCATGACCCTGGGGGTCATCGTGGGGGTTCCGCTCGGCATGCTTTCCGCGGTGTACAAGGACGGTCCGGTCGACCATTTCACCCGCATTCTTTCCATTTCCGGTGTCGCGATCCCGGCCTTCTGGCTGGGGATCCTGCTGCAGCTCTATTTTTCGGTCGACCTCGGTTGGCTGCCTGTTTCAGGTCGCCTGCCACTGGTGACACGTCCGCCAGAGATGATCACGGGTTCGCTGTTGATCGACTCGCTGCTTGCCGGCAATCTGAAGACCTTCAACACGGCCTTATCCCACATGATCCTGCCGGCCGTCGTCTTGAGCTTCCCCTGTCTTGCATCGATCCTGCGTGTCAACCGCGCTGAAATGATTGAAGTGCTGCAATCCGATTTCATCGTGGCGGCACGGGCTCACGGTATCTCGTCGCGCCGCATCGTCGTCATCTATGCGCTGAAAAACGCGCTCTTGCCGACGCTTGCGATGATCGGTCTTCGGTTTGGCTGGATGCTCGGTTCAACCGTGCTGGTCGAGACCGTCTTCGACTGGCCCGGCATCGGTCTTTATGCCGTCTCGTCGGCGCTGGCCTCGGACTTCAAGCCGGTCATCGGCGTGACACTTCTGATCGGCTTCTTCTTCATCATCGCCAACACCCTGGTTGACCTTGCCTATGCCTGGATCGATCCCCGTCTCCGGAGGGCCTGATGTCCAATCTTGAACAGACGGCAGGCCAACCGCTCGCCTTTCGTGAACGCCATGCCAGTCAGCTGCGCCAGTTGCGGCTCTATTCGCAGATGTTTCGGGGCAGTTTTTCCTCGATGCTGGGTCTGACGCTTGTCGTCATCTTCCTGATGCTGGCGGCCATCGGCCCCTATATCGTGCCCTTTCCCGACGATATCCGCGGGGCCGTGCACATGGGCAGCCGTCTTCTGCCGCCGAGCGCCGAGCATTGGTTCGGCACAGACGAGATGGGCGGGGATATCTTCTCCCGCGTCATTGCAGGCGCCCGCACCTCCCTGTGGATCGGCATTGTCATCACCGGGCTCGGCGCCCTTGTCGGCGTGCCGCTCGGTGTTATCGCCGGCTACAAGGGTGGCTGGATCCGCGCATGCATCATGCGCGTGACAGAACTTTTTCTTGCCGTCCCAGGCCTGGCACTGGCGTTGGCCATCGTTGCCTCGCTTGGTCCCGGCCTCACCAACTGCATGATTGCCCTGGCGATCGTCTGGTGGCCTGGCTACGTGCGCCTTGTCGAGGCGAAGACGCTGTCGATCAAGGAAGAGCTCTTCGTTGAATCGGCCCGCTCCATCGGGGCCAGGACGCCATGGATTCTCTGGCACCACATTCTACCCAACTGCATGTCGCCGATCATCGTGAAGATGAGCATGGATATGGGCATGGCGATCCTGGCTGCCGCCGGCCTCGGCTTCATCGGACTGGGGGCGCCGCCGCCGGCACCCGAATGGGGTGCTATGGTCTCGGTTGCGCGCTCCTACATGCCTGACTGGTGGTGGTATTCCTTCTTCCCCGGTGCTGCAATTTTCCTGACCGTACTCGGCTTCAACCTGCTTGGAGACGGACTGCGTGACATCCTCGATCCCCGGAGCCGCACCCGATGAGCGCACCGCTTCTCGACATCAAGGACTACACGCTCGACATTGCCACATTCGATGGTCCTGTTCATGTTCTCAAGGGGATCAACCTCAGCGTCAACCGCGGTGATACCTTGGGCATCGTTGGTGAGAGCGGCTCAGGCAAGACCGTCCTCGTGCGCTCCGTGATGGGTATCGGTCCGAGCAATTCCGCAGTCGAAGGGGGACAGATTACCTTCGACGGGCAGGACATCACCCGCCTCGACCCCAAGGGGTGGGCCAGGATCCGCGGCATTCGCATCTCGATGATCTTTCAAGATCCGATGACCTATCTGAACCCGCTCTTCTCGATCGGGCAGCAAATCTCCGACGTCATGGCCGCGCATGAACGGGCAGCAGGCGAGGTGGTCTCGACGAAAGGGATCCGCCGCGCACGTACGGTGGATCTTCTTGATCAAGTGGGGTTGCCGAACCCGGCAAGCCTTTATGACCAGTATCCGCATCAACTCTCGGGCGGGATGCGCCAGCGCGTGCTGATCGCCATGGCGCTTTCGGGCAAGCCTGATCTCCTGATTGCCGACGAGCCGACGACGGCGCTGGACGTCACGGTTCAGGCACAGGTGCTCGACCTGATCAAATCGCTCGTCGACAAGCTGAACCTGACCGTCATCATGATCAGTCACGACATCGGAGCAATCGCGACGATCGCCGACCGCTGTGCGGTGATGTACAAGGGCGAGATTGTCGAGCAGGGCAAGACCGCTGACGTTCTCAGAGAACCGCAGCACGAGTACACCCGCCAGCTCCTCAGTGCGGTGCCGGACATCGAAGCGAGACCTGCTCGAACGGCGGTTGCTGCTGCTTGCCGGGAACGCCAGCCGGACGCGCCGGCGACACTGCTGGAGGCAATCAACCTCAAGAAGCTGTTCAAGACCCAGTCCGGTGGCGAATTCGCTGCCGTGAGCAGCGTCAATCTTGCGGTCGCAACCGGCGAAATCTTCGGCGTGGTGGGCGAAAGCGGATCCGGCAAGTCGACGCTTGCACGCATGTTGCTGCGGCTGATCGAGCCGACCTCCGGCGACGTTGTTTTTGCTGGTCAGACCATCACCGGGCTGACGGGAGAACCCCTGCGCCAGATCAGGCGACATATGCAGTTCGTCTTTCAAAATCCTCATTCGGCGCTCAACGGCAGGCACACGATCGGCGACGCCGTTGGCGAACCCCTGCGCATCCAGACCCAGATGAGCCGCCGTGATGTGGAGGCCAGGGTTGAAGCGCTGCTTGACATCGTGCAACTGCCCAAGCTGTTCAAGTATCGCTATCCCCACGAGCTTTCGGGCGGGCAAAAGCAGCGCGTCTGCATTGCCCGTGCCATCGCGCTCAACCCACGCCTGCTCATCCTCGACGAGCCGACCTCGGCGCTCGACATCTCTGTGCAGGCCCAGATCCTTGAGTTCCTGCAGCAGGTACGGGCGGAGTTCAACCTGACATATGTGTTCATCTCGCACGACCTGGCGGTGATCCGTCAGATCTGCGACCGGACGATCGTCATGAAGCGGGGCGAGATTGTCGAGCAGGGCAACACGGAGCAGATATTCCTGTCGCCGCGCCAGGACTATACGAAAGCTCTGATCGAAAGCGGGCGCAAGACATCACGGGCGGCTACGCTGCAAGCGTCGTGAAAGGACAAGAGGGCTGGTGTCGGTGTCGATGCCAGCGCGGTCTGCCCCCAAGAGGGAACTTCTGCGTGAACTGGTGCCGGGACAAGTTGACGTGAGGAGACTGGATCAAGCGGACGTGCGCACCAATGGCTGTTCGAGGCTTGGAACGATCCGATGGGCGTTTATCTCTGAGAGTTGCGATCGCATCGAGGTGGTCAAACCTTCGGTTACTTGGCCGTTCCATGACTACCAGTACGCCAGCATGAGCCCGAAGAAGACGAACCCTGTGTTGAGCAGTAGAAATGCCCCAAGCGCCGGGTACAGGCTCATCGTCGTCGTGTAGCGACGCCTCACCAACCCGAAGACAGCGGGTGGAATGATGACGTTGGCGAGAAGGTGCACAACTTCGATATCATAGAAGCGGCCCCAGAACCTAAAGACGCCACCCAGCAGTAGGAAAAGCCAGATCGAGACGATGAGCACGTCCAACCCTCCGGCAACCACGGCCGATGCAAGGTTCTTGGCGTAGAGGCGCTTTATCTCTGGAGCCAATAGGAGGGTAGCGATGACGATCGTGATGAAGAAGTTCGTCCAAGTCACTTTTGTGGCCTCCTGCGTCTGTCTTGGTGATCCTGAATACACAACACCTACCCATAGGCCATCTCTGACGCGATGCCGGCGCGACAAGAGGCCCGCCGAGCGGCGGCAAACGCTGGGGGACTCGCCCACGCTGCCATAGACAGCCTGTTCCTCGATCGCGGCGGCATAACCCTCGCATGACCGGGGACAGAAGAAGGCCTCAGCCACCACACCAGCAGGCGCCAGACTGGCAGCGCCACCATAAATACTCGCGCCGCGTCGGGCTGGAATCGAATAAAACGGCGTGACCATATTGCGGACGAATCAATTTCAGGTTGAATAGGCGAGTCGTACTGTAGTGATGTTGACTTCATGCCCAATGAAACGCCGTTTGCCACCGTCAGCCGCATCATGCTGGACCGCTGGCTCGCCACACGTGCAGAGAATGCCGTGGAACCGTCAGTGGTATTTGCCCCGGTCCTTGATCAACTTTCGATCAAAATGCGCCTGACTGTGTTTCGTGTGAACGGCGATGATCCGTTGCAATGGGAAATGAAGGCAATCCGGCAGTCCGGATTTACCTCAAGGGTGCTCAACATCAATCAGCTGTTTGCCGACTGCCGGATTGGTGACTTCAAGGACAGGCGCTACATGGAAGATGCCGTCATCCCGCGGCTGCGGGAAGTGGTGCGCAGCCAGCAGCCCCGGATGGAACTGGTCAAGACGAAGCTGATGGGGCTCAGCCTGGGGTATGATCGCATCTTGCTGCCACAGAAGAACAGCAAGGGGTCGGAATGGATCATTTCCTCATCCTGTGCCCGCTTCCTGCTGACGCGACCGCGCCATGACGCCAATCTTGACGTCGAGGACGAGGCGATCACGCAACTGCTGATCGAGGGCGCGACAGCCAAGGAGATTGCTGCCACCCTTGGACTTTCCCACCGCACCGTCGAGCATCGGTTGAGCCGGTTGAAAGATCGGATGGGCGCACGCAATACCGTGCATCTGGTGGCAATGCTGATGGCCACGCACCTGGACCGAAGTGCGGACTGAACGACCTTACCGGAACAGCTGCATGATCACGTCAGCACCGGTGTTGGCAATCGAAAGGGACTGGATGGCGAGCTGTTCCTGCGTCTGCAGTGCCTTGAGCCTGGTCGACTCTTCATTCATGTCGGCATCGACAAGGCGGCCGACGCCCTTGTCGATGTTGGCTGAGAGCTTGCTGACAAACTCTGTCTGCATGTCGATGCGGCCCTGCAGGGCGCCGAGCCTTGACGCTGCCGATATCGTCTTCTTCAGCATTTTCTCGACACCCATGAGATAGCTGTCGAGATCGATCGCCGGATCCGTGATGTCGACGTCGGCAAGGTCAAAGAGGACTTCATTGCCATCGACATTGGAAAACACGATCCGCGAGTTGCTTCCCTGCTCGGGATAAACGAGGGGATCGGGCCTGAAGCTTATGTACTTGGTATCGTCGTAGTAGCTGCCGGTGGAGATCTGCAGTCCGGACGAGGCCATGACATGCGCCAGGACCGCGGCATATTCCTCAGCGCTCGACACGACCCCGTTGCTGTCGCCAAGAACCGCATCGATGTCTGCCTCGGTGACGTTGTACCTTTGAACCGAACCGTTGTTCACCGTCACATCAAATGTGAATTCGTGGTTGTCGTCGAGCACGAAGCCCTCGGTGAAACTCAGGTAGGCGGTGGCATAGCGGTTGTTGGATGACGACGGGCTCGCCAGTCCAAACTCCTCGGCTCCCGGTAAGGTGCTGACAAGATTGGCGACCTTGACGCTCGAATACAACCCGTTGACGGTGTCGTCAGAGGTGATCCTGAAGTAGCCGAACGGGTAGGAGGGACTTGTCCCCCATCCTGACACGCTCACGGGTACAAGCGACCCGAACGCCTGTTCCAGCACTTTGACCATGTCGGCACCGTCTGTGATCGTATCGGTGCCGAGGGCGGCGATCACCGTCGCCTGATCAATGGTGACAGGATAGGGGGTGCCGGCATCAGGGTTCACACCATCGAGCAAAAGATCGAAGGTGATTTCCCCGCCGGCGGGCCAAGCCGTTCCGGACGACGGCATCGTGAAGAACTGCGATCCGGAGGTCGAGCCCTGGGGCGGGTAGGGTATCATACCACCATAGTCGGTCGGTTTTCCTTTTTGCAGGAGGCCGCCTCCGCTCGTATTGAAGAGCGCGACGGAAGCCAGAGCGACGTGCGTCTTCTTCACGGAGACACCTCCGTCCTCTGCTCGGACGAAAGAGGAGGTGACCGACGCAACGGCTTCTCCCAGATTGACGACGTCCGTCGAGAGCCAGTTGACGCCATTGAAGCTGCTTGCCGATGCAATGGAGACAATCTGCTGATTGAGCTGATCCAGCTCGGTCTGGATCTTTGCCTTGTCCACGCCCTCCTCGGTGGCAGCCACCAGCCGCGCCTTGAACTGCTTGAGAACATCGACGACCGATTCCATGCCGGCGTAAGCCGTATCGACCTTCGCGGCTCCCAGTCCAAGTGCGTCGGCGACAGCGCTCATCGCCATCTTGTCGGACCGCATGGTTGTCGAGATAGACCAATAGGCAGCGTTGTCGGAGGCGGTGCCGACACGAAGACCGGAGCTGACGCGCCCTTGTGTGTCTCCCAAACTGGCGGAGACGGCACGCAGGGTCTGCAGTGCAGACATGGCCGATATGTTGGTCAGAATGCTCGTCATAGGCGCTCGCTCTCATCCTCAAAGCCAGCGGAATCATCATGATGCCGTACAGGTGATGGCGACCTTTATGATTACCGAAAGGTTAACAGTCATCCCAAACCGGCAGGGTAAAAATACTGGTAGAAACACCGTTCCAACCGGTCAGGAGGCGTTGGCGCTGGTTGTCCTTGCCCCCGAAATCCGCATGCCCGGCATCGAACCCGCACCACGCGGCCGCGCTCCTTCGAATGGCAAGGGCATGAGCGGCGACGGAGTGCTGCCGGTGGCCAGGAAAGGCAGTCCCGGCAGCGTGCCTTGCCGAAGGCGCGCGTCAACGCGGGCTTGTGCAGGAGGGTCGACCTGCGCAACAGCGTCGACAGTCAAAAAAAGCCCGCCTCGAAGGCGGGCAGGTGGGGAGCACGTCATGAAGAAACGGGGAACCCTTCTGGCAGGATTTGGTTCCCGCGTCCGAGCGCTTCGCCTCACAGAGCCGGGGCACCCTCTCCTGAACCACCGGGGTGCGCCGCATCTTTCATGAGGAGGCGCGAGCGTGGTCGCAGCGATATCCTCCGGGTGCGCCCCCGTTTGCTGAGTTCGACTGGACCAGAAAGCTGCCGCTTGGGCGCCGAGCTGCGTTCGCGTCGGCCGAGCGCCTGGCTCGGCCGCTGCCTGCCGCGGCTCGTCATCGCAGGATTTCATGATCCGGTAACAGTGCCGCTTGGCCGCCCGTTAACCTCCTGTCCTTTAGAACATTCGCAGATGCAAATGGTGCGGTGTTGGTATGGGGTCGGTTTTTCGTTCACGGGTCTTCCTCTGGCTGGGCTTCCCGCTTCTGGTTTCCGTTCTGGCGGGATGTCTGGTGTTGACCGCCTTGCTGTGGGCGGCTGCCGAGAGTGATGCCCTCGCCGCCAGACGCCAGCAGGATCTCGTCAATCTGATCGTATCGAAGCTGCAGAGCGGCGTGGCCCATGATCAGGAAAGCGCCACCGTCTGGGACGACGCGGTTGTCAAGACGGGAGAGGCTGACGGGGAGTGGATGGAGACCAACCTGGGAAGCTGGATGAGCTCCTATTTCGGTCATGACGCGCTTTTCGTCCTGGATCCTGACGGGACCGCCTTCTACCACTATCTCGCCGACGGGGCCGATGCCATCGACCTCGCCCCATATCAACGGGCCTATGCGCCGCTCGTTGCGCGGCTGCGGGCGCGACTGCTGGCCGGCGACGAAACCGGGGTGACGGACCAGGTCCTGACGATCGGCGAAAGCGACCTGGCTGTGATCGGCACCCGGCCAGCGATTGTCAGCGTCAAGCCGATCGTGTCTGACAGCGGTGAGATCGTGCAGAAGGTTGGGCGCGAGAACCTCCATGTCGCCTTCCGCTTTCTCGACGGCAGTTTTGCCGCCATCACCGAAAGCGACTATCAACTGACCGGCCTGCACTTCTCATGGGCGCCTGCGCCCACGGGCGCTCAGGGGCAGGTGCCGCTGAGCACCCGCGGCGGCACCGTGATCGGCTATCTCACCTGGCAACCGTTTCAACCGGGAACCACCGTGCTGCAGGCGACCGTGCCGGCCATGGTGGTCGCCCTCATCGGCGTGTTTGCAGCCTTTGCCGCACTCGGCGGGCTTTTGTCGCGCCGGTCGGCGCGGCTGGCCGCCAGCCGGCAGGAGCTGCAACATCTGGCGCACCACGACGGCCTGACCGGGCTTTTGAACCGCGCCGGTTTTAGCGCCACGCTCAGCGAGCGCCTCGCCGCCTCGTCGGTGGACGAGCACCACGCGGTGCTGTTTCTCGATCTCGACCGTTTCAAGCAGGTCAACGATACCTTCGGGCATCCCGTCGGGGACGGACTGATGGTCCAGGTGGCGGAGCGGCTGCGGCGCCTGCTGGGCCCCGTTGCGATCGGCCGCATCGGCGGCGACGAGTTCACGGTGCTGCTGCGCGATGTCATGGAGGAGCAGATTGCTGCGACATGCACCGAGCTGGTGGCCAGTCTGGCCGAGCCCTTCGAAGTTGATGGCATCCTGGTCCAGATCGGTGTCAGCGTCGGGGCCGTGCCGGTTTGCGGCGCCGCCGACGCAACGGAAATCATCCGCCAGGCCGATATCGCGCTCTATCATGCCAAGGCGGCCGGGCGCGGCCGCTTTGCCATCTTCGGCCGTCATATGGACGAGGTGCTGCAGGCCCGCCGGGAGATGGAGCGCGATCTGCGCGCGGCGGTGGAAAACAGGAAAGAGATCGAAACCGTCTATCAGCCGGTCTATGATGCCGACACTGGGCAGCTTTCCGGTGTCGAGGCCCTGGCCCGCTGGCGCCATCCGCAAAAGGGCGTGATCGGACCCGACGTCTTCATCCCGCTGGCGGAAGAACTGGGGCTGATCCAGCCTCTCGGTCAGATCGTGCTGCACAACGCCTGCGAGACCGTTGCTCGCTACGACGGCCTGAAGCTCGCCATCAACGCCTCGCTTCTGGAGCTGCATGCGGCCTCCTACCCGATACACATCCTCTCGACGCTGGCGCAGTTCCAGATCAATCCGCAGCGTCTTGAAATCGAGATCACGGAAAGCCAGAAGCTGGACGGCAGCCGTATCAGCGAACGAACGATCGGGGTGCTGCGGCAGGCCGGCGTGCGCTTCGCCATCGACGACTTCGGTGCCGGCTATTCGTCCTTCGGCCGGCTGCAGGATCTCCATGTCGACCGCATCAAGATCGACAAGTCGTTCATCGATGCCTTGGGCCAGACCGGTAGCGGCGCGGTGATCGAGGCGATGATCTCGATGGCGCATGCCAAGGGCCTGCAGACCACCGCCGAAGGGGTCGAGACCGAGGAGCAGAGCAGGCTGTTGCGCCTGGCCGGATGCGACCAGCTGCAGGGCTATCTGCTGTCGCGGCCACTGGCCGACGAGGCGCTGCACCGGCTGCTTGCGGGCGGGTCGGTTGTCGCCGTCGCCTGAACCAGGCGCCCTGGGGGGAGGCGAAGATGCCGGGCACGAGCCCCGGGCCTGCCTTCAGGTCCGGTCGTCCAGGACACCCGGTTAGGACCAAAGTCTGAGGCATTCGCGGGATTGGTCTGATCGGTCGATTGCTCCGGAACGTCGGGGCGGCTGGCAGCTTTTGTCCGCGTAACATCAAGATGGAGGCCATCATGGACAACAGCGTTTATCAGGCACGGTGGATACTGCTGCCATTGCTGGGCTGCTTTATCGGCGTCGTCGGGCTCGGCGCCCTGGCGGCCGGCTGAACCACCCACCTAATCCCTGCGCCCCCCGTCCCTTCTGGCGTAGAGACTTCCCGCCGACCATCCCGGTCGGCGGGCTTTTTCGTGCCGCATCGGCAGGTATCGCTGCGCTCAATCCAGTCCGCCCGTCTCGCGGAGATCCCGTCAGTGCCGGCGCAACGGACCGGGGTGTGCGCACGACAATGGCCTGTGGCACGGTTGCGATAACGCCCCCCAAGTGTCCTCACCCTGATCCGTGGCCTTCGCGGTTAGATGCCGGTTTCCTCTCTTGGCTTTGCCAATGCCTGCTGCAGGCGCGGGCTCATCGGCTGATGCAAGGTGATGTTGCTGGGCGGGATCGGCTCCTCGAACCAGCGTCGATAGAGGTCTGCCATCTTCGGGTCGCGGTAGATCTGCGCCAGCGCCGCATTGACGGCATCCTTGAACGGATCGTCGCCGAGCCGCATCATGAAACCGTAGGGTTGCAACGCAGCCACCAGTTCCCTCGACAGCGAGAAATCCTGCGGCTGCCGGCTGGCGGCGATCATGGCGCTCAGCAGCACGTCGTCCATGGCGAAGGCGGACACCTGCCCACCCTCGACCAGATCGAAGGCCGCCTGCAGCCCGTCGGCCGGAACGACCGACAGATTGAGCGCCCTGTCGCGGTTGAGCTCGTTGATCTGCCCGACATTGACGGTGCCGAGCGCGACGCTGACGCTGCGGCCGCGCAGGTCGTCAACCGTCTGCAGGCCGTGCCGGGTCAGGGAGACGTAGCGGGTCGATGCATAGAAGTGGCTGAGCGCGAAGGCGGCGCTGCGGCGGCGCTCGGCGGTGTTGGTGCTGGCATTGCACTCGATGTCGATGATGCCGTCGTTGAGCAACTGGACGCGATTGCGCGGCGTGCGGTGGACATAGTCGATCTGCAGGCTGGCAAGCCCCAGCTGCTTTCGCAGTGTCTCCGACACCTGCCGGCATAGGTCGATCGAATATCCGACCACCTGCCCGTCGGGCAGCCGGTAGGAGAAGGGTGCGGTGTCGCCGTAGCCGATGCGGATGCGGCCGGTGTCGCGAATGCGCTCCAGCGTCGAGACCGCCTTCTCCGCGTCGGCACCGATGCCGGCAGCCAGGGCGTGGGTGACACCGAAGATCACGGCGACTGACGCGAGCGTGCGTGAAAGGATCTTGAGCATGAGCGGCATCATGGTCTCCTTCTAGTGCTGATAGGCTTTCGGGTTGTCGAACACGGCCTGAAGCTCTGCGGAAATCGGAAGGTTGAGGTTCTGGCCGTCCGGCGGGATCGGTGCATTGAACCACTTGTCGTAGATCTCGATAATTTCGCCGCTGGTATAGACCGCCTCAAGCGCTGCGTCGACGACGGCGCGAAAGGCCGCGTCGTCCTTCGGCAACAGGATCCCGTAAGGTTCTGGTGGACCGAAGGTCTCGGTGGAAATGGTGTAGGCCTGCGGATCCGCCGAGGAGGCCACCAGTGCGGCCAGAAGAATGCCGTCCATCACGAAGGCGGAGGCCCGGTCGGCTTCGACCAGGGCGAAGGCCTGGCTATGGGCCTTGGCCAGCATCACGGAAATATTGAGGCTCTTGGCGCGATTGAGCGCCTGCAACTGCTCGATGTTGACGGTGCCGGTGGTCGAGGCGACCGAGCGTCCGGCGAGTGACTGGATGGTCTGAAGGCCGTCCTTCTTCTTCGACACGAAACGGGTGGCGGTGATGAAATGCGGATAGGAAAAATCGACCAGCTTGCGCCGTTCCGGCGTGTTGGTGGTGGTTGTGCATTCCAGATCGACGGCGCCGGATTTGACCAGCACGAAGCGGGTCGCGGCGGAGGAGGGGACATAGGCCACCCTCAGCTCGTCGAGTCCAAGCTCGACCCTGATCCTTTCGGCGATGCGCTGGCAAAGCTCCGTCGAGTAGCCGATAACGGTGCCATCGGGGCCGCGGTAGGAGAAGGGCACGGCGTCCTCGCGGTGTCCGATCGTCACCGTCTTGGTTTGCGCGATCCTGGCCAGGGTCCCCTCGGCCGCAATGGCCGGCGCTGCATGGCAGGTGAGAAGTGTCGCCGCCGCAAGGCCGATGATCCGGTGTCGCGCACCCCGGCACCTTAAAAACCCATACCGTCTGTTTTCCATCTGCTGGCTCCTAGCCGGTTGCACTGGATAATGGTGTCGCAAGCTCGCCGGGCGCCAAGAGCGGCTGCGGCCGCCCGAAGTAATAGCCCTGGGCATATCCGCAGCCCGTCTGCCGCAGAAACGCCAGCTGTCCGTCATGCTCGATCCCTTCGGCGGTGATGCTCAGCCCCAGCTTGGCGGTCAGCTCGATGAGGCTGGTGACCAGTGCCTGCTGGTCGCCATTGCTGTCGAGGTCGGTGACGAAGCTGCGGTCGATCTTGATGCCGTGGATGGGCAGTTGCAGGAGGTGGGAAAGGGTCGAGTGTCCGGTCCCGAAGTCGTCGAGGGACAGACGCACGCCAAGCGCATGCAGCTGAGCGACGGCCGAGCGGGCCGCGTCGCTGGTGAGCGCCATGCTTTCGGTCAGCTCGATTTCCAGCCGGGACGGCGCCAGTCCGCTGTCGAGCAGGGCATGTTTGACCTGATCGACGAAGCTTTCCTGATGCAGCTGCGCCGCCGAAACATTGACCGCCATGGCCAGATGCTGCGGCAGTCGGGCTGCCGTCCGGCAGGCTTCCTCGATGACCCATTGACCGATCTGGATGATCTGGCCACCGTCCTCGGCCAGTGCGATGAAGTCGGCCGGCATGATCAGCCCCAGTTCGTGGTGCTGCCAGCGCAGCAGCGCCTCGTAGCCTACCAGCGCGCCATCTGCGACGGCGACGATCGGCTGATAGTGCAGCCGCAGCTCGTCGCGTTCCACAGCAAGCTCGAGGTCGCGCTCCAGGGCGTAGCGATTGGCGCCCGCCATGACCATGCCCTCCTTGTAGAGCCGATAGGTACCGCGGCCTGCCGATTTGGCGGCGTAGAGGGCGATATCGGCGCTCTTCAGGAGGGCAGGGGCAGCGGCGTCCTGGCGCGGCGCCTTGGCGATGCCGACGCTTGCGCCGATCGAAACCTGGTGGCCGAGGACGTTAAAGGGCGTCGCAATCGCCTGCACCAGCGCCTTGGCTAGTTGGCTTGCCTCCAGGATCGGGTCCTGCCTGACGCGCTGGATCAGCGCGAACTCGTCGCCGCCGAGCCGGGCGACCAGGTCGTGCGGCCCGCGAAGGAGCGCCATCCGTTCGGCTGCGGCCACCAGCAGCGCATCACCGACCGCATGGCCGAGGTTGTCATTGACCGGCTTGAAGCGATCGAGGTCGAGCAGCAGCAGATTGACCTGCGAACCGCCCTTGGCCAGCGCCTCCAGCGCCTCGCCAAGCTGCCGGTTGAAATAGGCGCGGTTGGGCAGGCCGGTGAGGGGATCGTGATGGGCAAGATGCTCGAGCTGCTTGGCCGTCTCCCTGACCTGGCGAAGCGTTTCGCGCTCGACGACGGCGGCGCGCAGGGCCTCGATGGCGACGGCAAAGCGGCCGATTTCGTCCGACCGATCCTGAAACGGAGTCGGCGCGCTGGTGTCGTCCTCGGCAATGCGCGTCAGCGCCGCCATCAGTTCCGGCAGAGGTCTGAACACCTTGCGGACCAGAAGCGTGACGAGGAGGCCGGTGACCAGCAGGATGGCGATCAGGACCACGAAGGCGTTCAGCAGCAGGTTGCGCTGGTAGTGCATCAGATCATCGGCGCGGCCGATGCTGGCGACCAGTAGGCCGATTGGCTGGCCGGACGGCGTGACGACAGGGAGGGACGCGACATAGTGACGGGTGCCGCCGATCCTGGCAAAGCCGTGGAAGAAGTGATCACCTTGAGGCTCGCCCGGCCAATCGAGTACCTCGCCGGCGGCGCCCTCGGTGGCATTGGTGAGACTGACGAACGATCCGTCTGCGGCATGCTGGAACAGCCAGATCTCGTTCTTGGTCTGGGCCGCTGCCAGTGCGAGCACATCGGCAGGGTTGAACCCGGTGTCGAGCACCGACTGGTCGTCGCCGAGCGGCCGCTCGCTGACGATGCGCAGGATCTGTCCCGAGGCATCGGTTTCGACGGCGACGAAGGTGTAGATGGTGCGGACCGTGGAGCTGGCGATCTGGGCATTCATCTCCGCCTGTCGCTGCCACTGCGCCTGTGAATTGCCGCGCAGCATCAGCCAGCCGGCCGAGGCGCCGACGCAATAGGCAATGGTGATGGCAAAGATGAGGAACAGCGTCGTCTTGCTGAACAGGGAGCGGTGCCAGCCAGGCCTGTGCGGGCGCCGGCGGTTTGCCTGAGCCTCCCCAAGCTCGACGATTTGCACGCTGGCATCCATTCGCCCGTCCCCTTGTCCCCGACCCGGACTATCAGCAGAGGCTTAACTATCCGTTTGAAGCGGCATTTCACCCACGTCTAATCGGCCGATCGGCGACAGAAGTTCATCTGGTGGTTAACCGATCGTCAGGCCCCAAGCGTAAAGATTGCGCGATGACGCCAACGAAGAGACCGTGGCTCATAGGCGCTCGAGGTCGGCGGGATCTGGTTGGGAACAGCATAGGCCGCTCCAGGAGGCCGGTTCTGCCGTCTGATTGCGAGAAGGGTATCGTTTCCGTGCTCTAGGGGTCGACCCCTCTCGCGGGATTGGTTTCAATTGGCAAACTAAATTCTATGCTTTCAATCCAAGATTTCGAGGCCCCATGTAGTCTATTTGCCAGAGGAACGAGGGTGGTGCCCGTTCCTCTGGCAGCCTCGGACGGTTAAGGTGTGGGAGGTGATGAAGTTAAAGGGGCGCTGAAGAGACAACCACTCTGCGATTATCACCTTGCGCCGGGCCAAATTGTTCCGTCTCGCCTTCGCCCACCGTGAGAACGCGGTCGCGAGAAACACCTGCACTGACGAGATAGTCAGCGACAACCTCAGCGCGCTGGGAGGCCAGCCGTTTGTTCGCCGCCTCTGAACCAACGGTGCTGCTGTATCCCACCACCGTTATCTGGCAATTCTTCTGTTCCGAAACCACTGCTAGAACTACCCGCTGAGCATCGTTGATCGTTGCGAGACCATTCGAATATCCTGTCACCGAGACGGTCAGGGCTTCGCACTCGGCGTCCTGGGAAGAGGAAAGCTCCGGTTCCTTTGCGGGTTGAGCAGCAAACCACCCGCCAGAAGGAGCCTCGGCTACAGCCAGATCTGAATTGCCAAATAGACGACCGTCAGAAAGCCCGGAATCCTCCCCTTGTCGCATAACGCGAAAATCAGTGGACTCAAGATGAACACTGGCCACTGTCGCAGAGACGACAACAAGGTTGCGGTCGCCCACCCCCTCCTCGTATGCGTCGTTGGTCATGCGCACCGAAACCTGACTGGCGTCGCTCAGTTGCTCATCGGGCACCTGAAATGTGAACTCTGCGTACTTCCCTGGCTCCGGAATAGGATCAACAGTGCCGTTTCCTACCACCTCCTGACCGACCAAAACCTCAAATGCAGGGCCACCATTTAGTTCTGTGCCAGTCAGACGTAACCTAAGATCAGCCGCACCTGCCGAACCGCCGATGGCAAATGCAACGGCACACAATGCTAATAATTTCACCATCATATTCTCCTACATAATCTCCTGACCTAGCCTAAGGCAGCATCATAGTACGCGATGGTCAACCCCACCCAGACGCTCCAATCAGTGTTGAAGATATATGAGGTGCTGTAATTCATCATCACGATGAGGCCTAGGACTACGTCCATAAATTCTTAACAGACAAGAATATCGGCAATGGAAGCGTAAGTAGAGAACATCTTGCGAACGGCTGGTCTGATGGTTGCGGGAGTTTTAGGTCTCACAATACGTTTTGAACTTGACCTCGCCGCCGTCGCCTCGAAGGCGGACGCGTTAAGAAAGCCCTTGCTGTCAATGTGCGAGGCGCCTAAGCAGTTGGCAACACCGTCGCAGCAGGGCCGAATGCGTCAGCTTAAACTGTTCTCCATGTCTTTTGCCTGCCTGCTCGCAGCGCTCGCCAGCGTATCGCTTCTGCTCCAGGAAATCCGGGTGCTGTTTCAGCCGCAACGCGCCGAGGCCGGGTTCTACGACCACATCGTTTCGGGCAACTTGCAGTATGCCCCTTCCAGCTATTCCCGGAAACTGGTGCTCGGCGACTGCAGCTTCGCCCTCCTCAACATTGCCCGTGCCGGCGGGGCCGAACAGCAATCGGCCCTGGCGCGGAGTTGCGAGCAGATCAGCCAAGAGATCGCGAGCGCAATGCCGACCAATTCGCAGGCCTGGTATGTCAACGCTCTCTCCCATGCAC
>NZ_JMQK01000034.1:0-27207 GCF_000705355.1 Pseudorhizobium marinum | reverse complement strand
TCGGAGTCCGCCGGATCCTTCTGGCCGGCGGACTCCCGGGCCTCTCAAGGGCAAAGACGCCGCTCAGGCGGAGATGACCCGGCTCTTTGAGGCGAAGACATGTTGTGCAACAAAGGTTGCTGGGCGCCGAATAGACCAAGGGAAAGCAAGCCGAAGGATGGACACCGCTCCCCATATCGCCGTTGTCGACGACCACAGGGATATTCGCGACCTTGTCGGCAAATATCTGTCGCAGCAGGGCTTTCGCGTAAGTCTTGCCGACGGTGGCCCGGCGTTGCGCAAGCTTCTCGCGGGAAATGCACTCGACCTGATTGTGCTCGACATCATGATGCCCGGGGAAGACGGCATCAGCCTCTGCCGCGAATTGCGCGCATCGACACAGGTGCCCATCATTTTCCTGACAGCCATGTCGGAAGACACCGACCGAATTGTTGGATTGGAGCTGGGGGCCGACGACTATCTCGTCAAGCCCTTCAATCCCCGCGAGTTGCTGGCGCGCATTCGGGCGGTTCTCCGTCGGGTTCACAGCCTGCCACTGCAGGAGCGACAGCTGATCAAAGCCAAGGCCATCAAGTTCGACCGGTGGACGCTGGATGTCGGCCGCCACGAGCTGACCGGCCCCGACGGTATCGCGATCGCCCTGAGCACTGCCGAATTCCGCCTTCTGAAGGCCTTCCTCGAACATCCGGGTATCGTCCTGAGCCGAGACCAATTGCTGGATCTGACCGCGGGCCGCAATGCCGAGATCTTTGATCGCAGCATCGACAATCAGGTCAGCCGCCTTCGCAAGAAGGTGGAACAGGACCCGAAAAGTCCAAGCTACATCCGGACCCATTGGGGTGGCGGATATTGTTTCACGGCGGAGGTCGTCATTTCGTGAGGTACTGGTGGAGACGGAGCCTTGCCGCACAATTCGTCGGCTTCATGCTGCTGGCACTGCTGGTGTCACAGGCCGTGGTCTTCCTGCTGTCTTGGGATGAGCGGGAAAAAGCGCTCAAATCGGCCATGAAGAGCGAATTCTTCAGCAGGACGGCCTCTATCACCAGGCTGATGGAATCCATTCCGGTCGCTCTGCGGCAGGAGGCACTGCTTGCCACGGAAACCACCTATTCGAGGTTCTGGCTGAGCCCGGAGGCACCGAAGTCGGCGTTGGCCTGGAGCGACAGGGCGGCCCGGGAACTGGCGCGCCCTTTGGCCAATCTCATTCATTTTCCGCAGCAATGGGGACTTGATCCTCCCTCGGTGGAGGTGCCTTCGGATATGGACGTCTTCAGGCCCGCGCATGCGAGCCAGGGCTGGACGATCCCCTCCGGACCGATCTGGGATCTGCCTCATGATGCTCTGTTTGTGTCATTCGGACATGCGAACGGCCTTGGCCTGGCGGTCAGGCTCAATGACGGCGTCTGGCTCAACTCTGCCCACTACAAGCTCATGCAGAACACGTGGCAGGAGCCGCTCATCATGCTCGCGATCGCTGCTGCGATCCTCTCGGTCATCGGCATCATCACCGCCAAAAGGATTGCGCGACCGCTGCGGCAACTCACGGTATCGGCTGAGGCCTTGGGACGAGGCGAAACCGTGCCTTCGCTGCCGGAGGAAGGACCGGATGACATCCGGCAGATGGCAGAAGCCTTCAACCGCATGCAGGACCGGCTTCACAGATTTGTGGAGGACCGCATCCGCATGCTGGCCGCCATCGGCCACGACCTGCGGACGCCGCTCACCTCCCTGCGCCTGCGCGCGGAATTCGTCGACGATCCGGAACTGCAAAAGAGGATGACTGAAACGATCGATGAGATCCAGGTGATGACCGAAGCCATGGTTGCGTTCGCCCGGGGCGAAGCCACGGCGGAGGCAACGCGAAACGTCGATCTGACCGCTCTGGTGGAGAGCGTGTGCGAAGATCTCGCCGAGCTCGGCCAGAAGGTCGAGTATCTGGAAGGAAGCAGTTACACCTACCGATGCCGGCCCGACGGATTGCGCAGGGCCATCCGCAATCTTGTCGAAAACGCTGTCCGCTATGGTGGTGGGGCCAGGGTCTCCGTAAGCAGGCTTCCCTCGTCGCTTGACATCATCATAGAGGATCACGGACCCGGCATCCCGCCTGCATTGCGAGAGGCGGTCTTTTCGCCATTCTTCCGTCTCGAAAAGTCACGCAGCCGGGAAACGGGAGGCGTCGGACTTGGGATGTCGATTGCGCGTGCAATCGTACGGCACCACGGTGGAGACATCGAACTGGCAGACAATCATCCGGGCCTCAAAGCAATCATGCGGCTCCCTCCGACGCAACTGGAGAACCACGGCTCGGACAAGACGCATGCAGTTCACTGGACCTTATAGGTCATGCCACGGCAGTGGCGTGGAGCAGCGGGCCACTAAACAAGGTCATCGTCTGACTGCACCTGTACCGTGGGGTTCCGTCGGCAATTGTTCGATTTCGCACAGAGCAACCGGTTCGCTGCGAAACGCATCGTCGATGGGCGATCTGCATACACCACGCGTACTGACAACCTGAGCCACATCCCGCACCAACTCACCGTGAGCTGAAAGCGGCTGGCCGAAGCGCCGGCGCCGCGGATTGCATCGCGCAGACCTGAAGACGCGCGGTCTCGCCGTCGAGTTTCTGTCCGGAGACAGAGCATCGGTCGTGGCAAACCTGGCCGAAATGCTTCATGTGCCCTGCCGGGCGGAAGCCACGCCGGCCGACAAGCTTCGCCGTTCGGAAGTCTTGAAGCGGGAGGGTGGTACGGCCTTGATGGCCGGCGACAGTCTCAACGACGCCCCGGACCCTTGCCGCTCTAAACGACAAAAAGCCCCGTGAGGGGCTTTGGTTGTATGGCGTATGATGGGATTTGGTTGGGGGGCCTGATGGCAAGGAGACTTGTATATTCAAGCTGAATTTGCCGAAGCGGAGATAATTGCCGCTTGAGCTCGAGCTCAATTACTTTCCCTCGTCGGAACGACTGGAAAGGAGCCGTCTGCAAACTGTTTGCTGTGAGGCTGCGCAAAGCAAGAGCAGCCTCCTACGTCCTCGGACGCTTGACTTTATATTTCCTGGCAACGAGCCCTATCATCGTTGCGGCTTTCTAAGCGAGCAACATCCTTCGAACGATCACGAAGTGTCTGTAGCCATAAAGACGGTGCGCCTGACATGCTCGACATCCTCAAGAACCGAACCTACCGGCACCTGTTCATGGCGCAGGTTATCGCGCTCATCGGCACAGGACTTGCGACAGTGGCACTCGGTTTGCTCGCGTATCAAATCGCAGGCGCGGAGGCAGGTGCGGTCCTTGGTACAGCACTCGCCATTAAGATGATCGCCTATGTTGGCATCGCTCCGGTGGCAGGCGCATTTGCCGAATTCCTTCCCCGTCGCCCTATGCTGGTCACCCTCGATCTTATCCGGGCAGCCGTGGTACTCTGCCTGCCATTCGTCACCGAGGTCTGGCAGGTCTACACCCTGATCTTCGTGCTGCAGTCAGCTTCAGCCGCCTTCACACCGACATTCCAGGCAACGATCCCCGACGTTCTCCCCGAGGAGAAGGACTATACGCGCGCGCTGTCGCTTTCCCGCCTGGCCTACGATCTGGAAAGCCTTGTGAGTCCTGCTCTGGCCGTTGTCCTCCTGACCGTCATCTCGTTCCATTCTCTCTTTGGCGGCACGGTCATCGGCTTTCTCGCCTCTGCCGCACTGGTCATCTCCGTCGCCCTGCCAAAGCCGAGCAAGCCCGAACGCCGCAGCATCTACGACCGTACGACGCGCGGTATCCGCCTCTACCTCGCCACCCCCAGACTAAGAGGACTTCTCGCGATCAGCATGGCAGTCTCTGCCGCGGGCTCCATGGTCATTGTCAATACCGTCGTCTTCGTCCAAGCAGCGTTCGGCCTGGCGCAGGAAGACACGGCGCTTGCACTTGCCGCCTTCGGTGGCGGGTCCATGCTGGCAGCACTTGCCCTTCCGAGGCTGCTCGATCAGTTCCCCGACCGTCAGGTCATGCTGGCAGGCTCGGCGATCCTGGTTGCGGGGCTCGTGGCGACGGCCTTTGTCGTATCCTATCTCCCGCTGCTGTTGATCTGGTTCCTGCTGGGTGCCGGTTACTCGACCGCTCAGACGCCGTCCGGACGCCTGCTTCGCCGCTCCGCCCATCCGCAAGATCGTCCCGCCCTGTTTGCGGCGCAATTCGCGTTGTCGCATGCCTGCTGGCTCGTCACCTATCCGCTTGCCGGATGGCTGGGAGCCGCTATCGGCCTCGGAGAGACGGCGATTGTCCTGTCCGTCATCGCCGTGACCAGTCTTGCCGCAGCGCTCTACCTGTGGCCCGCCTCAGCCGACCTGGAGATCGAGCACATCCATGAGGACCTGCCTGACCAAGACCCCCATCTGCAGGAAGGCACGCCTCGCGGCCGCCGTTGCCACAGCCATGTGATCGTGATCGATCGGCTACATCCCGAATGGCCGCAACCGCGCTGATCTGTTCCGGGTTCGATCAGGCACTGCCGGTCGCTCATCTTGAGGGGCGCCCAAAGAAAGCATCTCGCAGGGGCGACGGAGATGACGACCGACGATCCGCCCGATCTTATGGCGTGCTACCGGGCGCACTGAAGATAGCCGCGATATCCAACCCGTAGCTGGTCCCCGATTTCAAACACCGTTTCCGCCTCCACGGATCCGTCCCGTGGATCCCCCTCGGGGTTCACCGGAAGCCTGACTGGAAGGTCTTCCGCACGGGCGCCACCCTAGGCTGCGGCTGCGGACAACCTGAGCATCTTTCCGTTCAGCTCAGCCTCCCCGGCAGGGGCGGCCATTCAACTGGCTGACGAAGAAAAACGCTTGACCTTCCCCTAAGGTAAGCCCTTAGCTTGAGATGGTGGCAGGCTCCCGGCAAGGTCGCGCCGTCACACTTATTTTTGCCGCACGAATCGGCAAACTGAACGGGCATGGGACGAATGGCGGCCCAAGGAGCATGAGCACAGTGCTACGCGACCTGGCAAACAGGATCATGGTTGTCTTGCGTCTGGTGGTCGTCGTATCACTGGCCGGCTACACCATGTCTAATGCCAATGCCGCCATGCACGGCTCGGCCTTCTCAGACATCGAAATCGCTGTAGTGGTGGAAGCCCACGTCGGCGTACACTCCGATGAAGCAACGTCACATCAGAAAGAACCAGGCGAGCACGCCCACGCCGGCCATCACGGCGCAGGCGGCGACGGCAAGCAGGTGAATAAAGACTGCTGCCAGGACTTCTGCTTCAGCATAGCCCTGCCTGCACTCTCCCAGACTTCGGTCCCTGCGAGTGCCTCCACGGTGTTCGGCGCTTTTAACGACTCTCGCGTGCACGGGACGCGCCCTAGCCTCCACAGGCCGCCCAAGATCTGAGCATGAGTACCCGCTCGGGGCGGGTTTTGCCGCGTCTCGACGTCCGCGATGACGTGAGCGCGTTCGCAACCTCATACTCGGAAACTCCAAAATGAAACCATCCTTTCTGGTGGCCGCACTGCCGCTCGTCGTGAGCGGCTGCGCCTCCACCCTCCCGGAAGTCGTCGTTTCCGGCTCCCATCCCGATTCCGCCTATGCGGCTCCTGTCCGGTACCAAGGCGCCATAGGAAGCTACACGCACCGCATCCCCGTAGATCCCAAGCCGTGGCGCGGGCTCAACGATGCCCAGGCTCCAAGGCAGGAGGGAACATGACGATCTCCAGGGGGATGAAGCTCGTTGCGGTTATGGCGCTGCCGCTCGTGGCGGCGGGGTGCACCACAGCATACTCCGCAAAGGACGCAGGGTTCATGAACGCGTCGCTGAAGAGCGGCGACGCCACCGGCAAGCAGACGGTCTGGATCCAGAACCAGCAGCAGGCCGCCGAGGCACGGGCACGCGTGAAGGCGCTGATGGCGAAGAAGACCATCGACGCCGAAACGGCCGTGCAGGTCGCGCTCCTGAACAACAGGGGCCTGCAGGCGGCCTATGCCGACCTTGGCGACAGCGCCGCCGACGCGTGGCAGACGCAGTTGTCGGTGTTTCCAACCTTCTCCGTCGGCGTTTCGGGAATCGGAACGCCGGGGCTGGGAGCCTATCGCATGCTCGAGGGCGCCATCGCCGCCAACATCCTGGCGCTGGCGACCTACGACAGGGACATGAAGCTGGCCGAGACCCGCTTCAGGCAAGCCCAGCTCAATGCCGCGCTCGCGACGATCTCGCTTGCGGCGGAGACCCGCAGAGCATGGATCGAGGCCGTCGCGGCATGGGAAAACGTCGCCCATCTGAACCAGGCGAAGGCGGCTGCCGATGCTGCTTCCGAGCTGGCCAAGAAGATCGGCGAAGCCGGGTCGATGACGAAGGCGGACCAGGCCAGAGAGCACGTCTTCTACGCCGAACTGGCGGGCGAGACCGCGAAGGCCCGCCTGTCTGCCAAGCTCGCCAAGGAGGAATTGGTCCGGCTGATGGGCCTTTCGGGTTCGGACATCGAATTCCAGATCCCGAACCGTCTGCCCCCGCTTCCGAAGGCCCTGATCAGGCGGGACGATATCGAGGCCGAGGCGATCCACAAGCGGATGGACCTGCAGGTGGCTCGCCTGGAACTGCAGGCGACGGCTCAGTCCTACAAGCTTGAGGATGCAACGCGTATCGTCACCGACATCGAACTTGTCGGCATGGTCGAAAAGGAGCGCGAGCGCGAAGACGACGAGATCGTCTCGGATATTTCGAAGACGGCAGGTCTTGAGTTTACGATCCCAATCTTTGATTCCGGCCAGGCGCGCCTGCGCAAGGGCGAGCTTGCCTACATGCGGGCGGCAAACCGGCTCGCGGAGCTCGCAGTCAACGTCCGCTCGGAAGCGCGCTCCGCTTACGTGGCCTACAGGTCGAACTACGACATTGCCCGCCACTACCGAAACAGCGTCCTTCCGCTGCGCAAGGCGATCGAGGAGCAGTCGTTGCTGACCTACAACGGCATGATCACCAGCACGTTCGAACTGATCTCCGACGCTCGGGAGAAGATCGAATCCAACATCCTCGCGGTCAACGCCAAGCGCGACTTCTGGCTTGCCGAAGCAAACCTCGCTCCTGTCGTCTACGGCGGCAGCACGGGTTCGTCCGCGGCGGAAACCGAGGTCGCATCGTCAGAAGAAGCGCCGGCAGGCGGACATTGAGAAAGGACATGACAATGTTCAGCAGAAGACAGCTACTCGGAGCCGGCGCGGCGGGCGCCGCCCTCGTCTCCTCGCATTCGTGGGGCCAGACGTCCAACATGGGACTGCCTGAAGCGGCCCTCATGGACTCGGCCGCGACCCAGGCGCCGGTCAGGCCGTCGACGGGGCCGGACTACAACCCGGTCGTCACCCTCAACGGCTGGACTCTCCCCTTCCGGATGAACAACGGCGTCAAGGAATTCCACCTCGTGGCCGAGCCCGTGGAGCGCGAGATGGCGGAAGGCATGACTGCCTACCTCTGGGGCTACAACGGCCAGTCTCCGGGTCCCACGATCGAGGCGGTCGAGGGCGACCGGGTCCGTATCTTCGTGACCAACAAGCTGCCGGAGCACACGACCATCCACTGGCACGGCATGATCCTGCCATCGGGCATGGACGGCGTCGGCGGGCTGTCGCAGCCGCACATCCCCGTCGGCAAGACCTTCGTCTATGAGTTCGACATCGTGAAGTCCGGGACCTTCATGTACCATCCGCACTCCGACGAGATGGTCCAGATGGCGATGGGCATGATGGGCTTCTTCGTGGTCCACCCGAAGGATCCGGCATTCATGCCGGTGGACCGGGACTTCGTCTTCCTCCTCAGCGGTTATGACATTGATCCCGGCACCTATGTGCCGCGGGTGATGGAGATGACCGACTTCAATCTGTGGACCTGGAACAGCCGCATATTTCCGGGCATCGACCCCCTGGTGGTCTCGAAGAACGACAAGGTCCGTGTCCGCGTCGGCAACCTGACGATGACCAACCACCCCATCCACATGCATGGCTACGATTTCGAAGTCACCTGCACCGATGGTGGGTGGGTGCGACCGGAGGCACGATGGCCGGAGGTCAGCATCGACATCCCCGTCGGGGCGATGCGGGCCTACGAGTTCGACGCGAAGTATGTCGGCGACTGGGCGATCCACTGTCACAAGTCGCACCACACGATGAATGCCATGGGTCATGACATCCCGACCTTCATCGGCGTCGACAAGACGGAAGTCACGGAGAAGATCCGCCAGCTCCAGCCGGAGTACATGCCCATGGGCACCGCCGGCATGGCGGACATGGGCGAGATGTCGATGGAAATCCCGGAGAACACGGTGCCCATGATGACCGGCTGGGGGCCCCACGGCCCCATCGAGATGGGCGGCATGTTCTCTGTGGTGAAGGTCCGCGAGGGCATCTCTGCGGACGATTACAGCGATCCGGGCTGGTACGAGAATCCGCCCGGCACGCAGGCCTGGGAATGGACGGGTGCTTTGCCCGAGCCGGCCAAGGCCAGGGACGCAAAGACACAGACGCCTTCCAACCATTCCAACCACGGCTGACCGCAGGTCATCGAACGAACGAGGAAAACGCATGAGAAATTCAGTTATCGGCCTGCTTCTGGCCACCCTGGCAACACCCGCTCTGGCCGCCGGCAGTCATGCCGGGGGCCATGGCGAGATGGCCGTCGGCGAGCCTGGACAGACGTCGAAGGTCACCCAGACGATCCGCGTCAGCATGAAGGAGACCGAAGACGGCCGCATGATCTTCACGCCGGATAGCTTCAAGGTGCGCAAAGGCCAGACGATCCGGTTTGCTGTGAAGAACGACGGTGAAATCGATCATGAGTTCGTGCTCGACCAGGAAGACAAGGTCATGGAGCACAAGGCGCTGATGGAGAAGTTCCCGGAGATGGAGCACGACGATCCGAATGCGATCCGTCTCGCTCCGGGCAAGACCGGCGAGATCGTCTGGAAGTTCACCAACGACGGCGTCTTCAAGGTCGCCTGCCTGGTGCCTGGCCACTACGACGCCGGGATGCACGGCGACGTCACGGTCGCCAAGAAATAATCGACAAGGAAGGAAGAAGTCCATGAAAGCCCTACTCAAGTTTACTGCCATCGCAGCGCTCGTCATCTCCTCCGCCGCCGGCGTTTCGGCACAGGAATTCACCAAGGGCACGGTCAAGAAGGTCGATGAGAAGGCCAAGAAGGTCACGCTCATCCACGAGGAGCTGAAGAGCCTCGACATGCCCGCGATGACCATGGTGTTCAGCGTTGCCGACGAGGCCATGCTCACCAAGTTGAAACAGGGGGCGACGGTCGAGTTCGTTGCCGATCGCGTCAACGGCAAGCTCACCGTCACACAGGTGAAGTGACGCCAGCGCCGTCTCCGGCCTAAGTTCGGGGACGGCTCATCAGAGGAGAAGCAGGAATGAAAAGAAGACAGTTCGTCTGCATGGCGATCTCGGCAGCGCTTCTGCCGGCAACAGCCATCGCGCAGAACGCGGCCATGATCGTGCACAAGGACCCGTACTGCGGATGCTGCGGGGCGTGGGCGAGTGCATTCGAAGCCGCCGGCTATCGGGTAGAGACCCGCAACGAAGACGACATGGATGCCGTGAAGGAGCGCCTGCAAGTGCCCTCCGACGTCTGGGGCTGCCACACGGCGGTGGTCGACGGCTATTACCTCGAAGGGCATGTGCCTCTGGAGGCCGCCGAGAGGCTTCGGAAGGAGCGGCCTCCCGTCGCGGGGCTGGCGGTCGCCGGGATGCCGAAGGGATCGCTCGGAATGGGCTCCGATCCCGCCGCCTCCTACGACGTGATGGCGGTTCCGAAGGATGGTTCGAAGCCCTATGTCTACATGGAGGTGCGGCCGTCCTGACGAATGAGAGATGGAGCGCCTATCATATGCCGAACGAGTGCAGGATCGGGCACGGCCCGGTCCTCCCCGAAGCGCATTCGTCGGCAAGCTTCTCCAGTGAGCGCCGTGCTTCCTCGAGTTCCGCGATCCGCGTCCTCAGAGCCTCGAGCCTTGCTCGAGCAAGCTTGCGGGCGCTCTCTCTGTCCTCGCCGGCATCGAGATCGAGGAGCTGCTTGATTTCTTCCAGCGTGAACCCAGCCGTTTGCGCCTGGCGGATGAACTTCAGGCGACGCAGGTTCTCTTCGTTGTAGCGCCGGACGCCGTGGTCCCCCTTGGGCGTCGGGAGAAGCCCCCGGCGCTGATAGAAGCGGATGGTCTCGACTCCCACGTTCCCGGCGTTTGCGAATTTTCCGATGGTCATGTCCATGGGCTCTTGACTCCGTACCATGGTACGCAACCTATGGTCTTGCCAACGGTTTCACAAGCAAAGGAGACGTGAAATGTTGGATCGAGTTCAACAGACTGAAAAATCGAAGAAGGCCATCCTCTATCGGATGGTGATGCCTGGCCACACCTGCCCGTATGGACTGAAGGCGAAGCACCTGCTCGAGAGCGCCGGCTACGAGGTGGACGATGAGCACTTGACCTCGCGTGAGGAGACGGACGACTTCAAGAAGCAGCACGACGTCGCCACCACGCCCCAGGTGTTCATCGGCGAAAACCGCATCGGCGGACACGACGATCTCCGCCGGTTTCTGGGAAAGAAGGTGGTCGACCCGAAGGCGACGACCTACCGGCCGGTCGTGGTGCTGTTTTCGCTGACGGCCCTGATGGCAATGGCGACCAGCTACGCGGTCAGCGGCGACCCCTTCACCCTGCGGGCCGGCGAATGGTTCATAGCCTTTTCAATGGTGGTGCTGGCGATGCTGAAGCTCCAGAACGTCGAGAGCTTCGCGACCATGTTCCTGAACTACGACCTGCTCGCCAAGCGATGGGTGCCCTACAGCTACGTCTACCCGTACGCGGAAGGATTGGCGGGCGTACTTATGGTCGCAGGCGCATTGACGTGGCTGTCCGTCCCTGTCGCGCTGTTCATCGGCACCGTTGGCGCCGCCTCGGTCTTCAAGGCGGTCTACATCGACAGGCGTGAGCTCAAGTGCGCCTGCGTCGGCGGCGCCAGCAACGTCCCGCTCGGCTTCATCTCGCTGACGGAGAACCTGATGATGATCGCCATGGCGGTGTGGATGGCTGCCGCTGAACTTGGTTTCATCGGCGGGCATGCCATGTAGCACTCTCGGGCTTCATCGCAGATCGAGTATAAGAACGGGCTGAGAGCGGCGGCGACGAGAGCATTTCCTCCGAAAAGGGCCGCAGCGTGCCGGAAGATAGCGGCGTGCTCGAAGCCGCCTTCGACGGCAATCACGGTTGGTTCTGGCGCAATCGCACCGGCGATTCCGTCACCGCGACATTGACCACGGATGGCGCCTATTCCGACATCAAGCGGATGATGTAACAAAAGAAGCTGGCGGAGCATCTCCGCCGGCTTTCTCCCATCCCGACAATCAAGGCGGCTCGGCCAGCGCATACCGGCCAGTGCCCCAGGCCATGCCAAGGACGGCAGAGCCCAGCAGTACGGTCATCAACGGCCGTCGTCTATCCTTCCAATGTGAGCGAGAGCGAAACGCGCTTGCGTGCAGCTCATCGGTAATCGAAGCGCACTTACGGCAACATCGCACTACGCGAATCAAGCCAACTCTTGAGACTGCTCTCGCGGTGGGTATTTTCGTAGTTTGCCGCTGCCGTAGCAAAGACCCCACCAATCCCGATGAGGACCGGTTCGTCGTAGCCGATCTCCGCGATGCCGACGTGCAGCTCATCAAGACTGCCGCTCCAGCGCCGCTCGGAGGACCGCGCGACCGAGCTGACGATGACGGCCGGTGTCGCTTCGGACATCCCTTCAGCGAGTAGATGGTGGCAGATTTCGCCGGCCGTTCGACCTGCCATGTAGAAGACGGTGGTGGTCGTCGGATCGGCGAGGCTGCGCCAGTCCAGGGTTTTCGGCAGCTTGCCGTCTCGTGCATGTCCCGTCACGAACCGCACCGCCTGGGCATGATCGCGGTGGGTCAATGATACCCGGAGCCTCGCCGCCATGGCGCTCGCGGCCGTAATTCCGGGAACGACGTCCACCGCTATGTGGTGCTCCCGGAGGATCGCGATTTCTTCACCGGCCCGGCCGAACACCATGGGATCACCCGACTTCAGCCGCACTACATGCTTTCCCGCCCTGGCCAGGTCGATCATCATGCTGTTGATGTCCTCCTGACGACAGCTTTCGCGCCCACCGCGCTTTCCCACCAGCATGCGCTTGGCCTCGCGGCGCGCCAGTTCGAGAACCTCACCGGAGACGAGATCGTCGAACAGAATGACGTCGGCGGCCTGAAGCGCCCGCACGGCTTTCAAGGTCAGGTATTCCGCGTCGCCGGGACCCGCGCCGACCAGCGTCACGCGGCCGGTGGTTCTGCTACCGGCCATCGCCTCTGTCGCGCAAAGCAGATCGTCTGCTGCCGACGCCTGTGGCGCATTGCTGCCGGCAAAGGCGCGGTCGACGAAGCTTTCCCAAAACGCTCTGCGCGGCGCGCCGGGCTGAAGCCGCCGGTTGACGGTCTCTCGCAGGGATTGCGCCAGAGCCGCCCAGCCTTTCAGCGTCGGGGGCAGCAATGTCTCGATGCGACGGCGGATGGCCTGAGCAAGGATGGGTGCGGCGCCGTCGGTCGAGATCGCGACAACCACCGGGGAGCGATTGACGATGGAGCCAAACTGGAACTGGCAGAATGCCGGCTTGTCGATCACGTTGACGGGAACCCCAGCAATAACGGCGGCACAGAAGAAGGCTTTCGCCTCGGCATCATCCTCGCAGTCGGCAATGGCGAGTGCCGAACCTTGCATGATGTCGGTCGCCCAGGGCCTGTCGTGGTGAATCACGCGCCCGGCACCCTCCGCGGGTGTCTGGACGAGAAGTGCCGCGAAGGTCAAAGAAAGGTCCGCTTGCGGTGCGTAGACGTGGACATCTGCCCCGCAGGCGCAGAGCAGTTCAGCCTTCCAAGCCGCAGCGTCGGATCCACCCGCCAGTACCACGCGTTTCCCGGCAAGGCTCCAGAACACAGGCAGTTTGGCAAGCGGCTCCATCCTAACGGACATGGATGTTCCTTCGGTGCGGCTCAGTTGGAGTTGGGGCATGGCGAGAGTTCCTTCTACAATCGCGGCGCGGGGTCGCCCTGCAGAGCAGGCGAGCCGCGACATCAGGTCTTCACAACGATCAGCAACAGGCCGAGAACCAGCAAGCCCAGTGCCACCGAAAGCATTTTCCAGAACAACAAGGGATCACGCTCGACAAGCGGCGGGTTTCGGCCCTGGATGAACCTGGGGTTGGGGTGCGACAGGTCGTGGACGAATTGCGACAGCGCCTGATAGCGCTTTCCGGGGTCGGGATGGACCGCCATTCGGATTGCGCCCTCCACCCATTCCGGCACATCGGCCCGCTGATCCCGGATCCCTCGAAACTTGAGTTTGGATTGCTGCCTCCTGTTGCTCGTGCGAGCCACAGCGGCACCATAGGGGAGACGCCCGGTCAGCATCTGGTAGGCGATAACGCCGAGCGAAAAGAGGTCGGACTGCTCTGTACCGCGTTCACCGCGAAAATATTCCGGTGCGGTGTACTGGAATGTCCCGAGAATATCGTCGCTATCGCGTGCGGGAGCCGCCTCGGCAAGCCCTGCCACCTGGGCGGAGCCGAAGTCGATTATCCTGACCGTACCGGTGCCATCGATCATGACGTTGTCGGGCCGCAGATCCTGGTGGATGATCTCCTTGCGATGGAGAGCCCGAAGCCCTGAGGCGATCTGGGCGATGATATCGCGGACAGCGCGCAGGTCGGCCAGCGGCCGGTCCGTCATCCATTGCGACAGGGTTTCACCCTCGACATAGTCAGTGACCAGATAGAGGGCGCGACGCGGGAGAACCGGCGTCCTGCCCTTCAGCAGGTGGACGCTCGAGACCCGGCGCATGACCCATTCCTCCGTGGCGAAGCGTCGAATGTGGGCCTCGTCTTCCCGCAGGTCGATTGCGGGAAACTTGAGTATCCTCGTCTCTCCACTCGCCGTTTCCGTCGCGACAAAGACGTGGCTGCGGTGGCTGGCATGGATCTGCCTGTGGATCCGGAACCCCTCGAAATCACAAGGGGCCTGCGGGAGCGGCGTCGCCGGAAGAAGCTCTGCCGTATCCAACAACGGCGGGTCCTCCTCACCCAGCTGGTCGACCCGCGCGATCTGGATCGTCAGGTTGTCGTCGCTGCCCGCCTCCAGGGCAAGTTTGGCGATATCGGCAGCAGCCTGGCTGAGATCGTTGTCGCAGGTGATGCAAGCGGCAATCTGTCGTGCGGGGAGATGATCATGGATGCCATCTGTCGACAGGACAAAGACATCGCCGCTCTGGACACTCAGCTGGCGGTAATCGATCTCCACTGCCGGAGTCATTCCCAGGGCCCGCGACAGATAGCTTTCGCTGCGCGAGGGGCTCAGGCGGTGTTCGTTGGTCAAAGGCTCCAACTCGCGGTCGATCAGCCGTGAGATGCGACTGTCTCCCACATGAAAGACATGGGCCTTCGCACCCTTCAACACGAGCGCCGAAAAGGTCGTGACATGCGCGTGATCACGATTTTCGACGTGGCGGCTTTGGGCATGAAGCCAGGAGTTGGTGGCGTCGATGACGCGGCTGGCTGCTGTCTTCACGGTCCAGGCGTCGGAAGTGCAGTAGTAATCGGTCAAGAAGCTCTTCACTGCAGTTTCTGCAGCGACCTGCCCCACGGGACTGGAGGAAATGCCATCGGCAACGGCAAGCGCAATGCCCTTCATGGCCAGGGCCGAACCCTCAGGCACGATGGAACCGTGAAAGTCCTGATTGGCGACCTTTCGCCCGGCGGAGGAGTATTGCCCGATGCTCACCCGGAGTCCCCTGACGTCTGAACTTTGTTGCATCGCCCACCCCGTGGTCATCAGGCCCCGCGACTGTCGCGGAGCCTGATTGCAATTCGGGCTTACTCAGCCGCCACAAGCCGCGTGGCGGGTCGTTCCTCTGCCTTGCGGCTCGGCGAGGGCTTGTAGTGGGTGGCGTAGATCATGCCGCCGACGAAGGTCAGGCCACCAACGAGATTGCCGACGACGGTCGGGATCTCGTTCCAGAGGAGGTAGTCCGTCCAGGTGAACTGACCACCGAGCATGATGCCCGAGGGGAACAGGAACATGTTGACGATCGAGTGTTCGAAGCCGAGGTAGAAGAAGACGAGGATCGGCATCCACATGGCGATGACCTTGCCCGACACCGAGGTCGACATCATGGCCGCTATGACCCCGGTGGAGACCATCCAGTTGCACATCACGGCACGGATGAAGAGCGTTAGCATCCCGGCAGCGCCGGCCTCGGCATAGCCGAGTGTGCGCGCCTCGCCGATCATGCCGATCTTCTGCCCCACGGCGTCGGGTGCATGGGTGAAACCGGTGGTAAAGATGATCGCCATGAACACAGCCGTCGTCATTGCGCCTGCAAAGTTTCCAGTAAAGACCAGGCCCCAGTTGCGAAGGATGCCGCCGACGGTCACTCCTGGACGCCTTGCGATCAAGGCAAGCGGCGCAAGGGTAAATACGCCGGTCAGGAGATCGAAGCCCATCAGATAGAGCATGCAGAAGCCGACAGGGAAGAGCAACGCGCCGAGCAGCGGATTGCCTGTGTTCACGGTGACGGTCACGGCGAATGCGGCCGCCAAGGCCAGGATGGCGCCGGCCATATAGGATCTGATCAAAGTGTCCTTGGTGGACATGAAGACTTTGGATTCGCCTGCGTCGATCATTTTCGCAGCGAATTCCTGAGGTGCTACATAGGACATGCAATTTCCTTTCGCGGTGCAGGAAACGGCTCAGCGAGCCGCATGGGTTGGCATGAGGTCGAGATAGACGTTGTGGCCTTCGATCCGTACGGGGAAGGTTGATGTCCTCCCTTCGTCGGCACCCTGGGCCTCCCCGGTTTCAAGTGAAATCACCCAGTTGTGGAGCGGGCACGTGACGCAACCGTCGTGCACGATCCCCGCACTGAGCGGCCCGTTCTTGTGCGGGCACTTGTCTTCGAGTGCGAAGATGCGATCGTCGGCGGTCCGGAAGACCGCGATGCGCATTGCACCATTGTGGACGCGACGAGAGCCCTGGCGGGGGATGTCGTCGATGGTTCCGACGAGCACCCAGGCTGCGTCCATGGAAATGGAAAGGGCGTTCATTCCGCTGCCTCCTTGTGGATGACGGCCATGGGATTGAATTCGTGCTTGTCCTTGCCGGAGACCCGTTCCGACCACGGGTCCACCTGGGCAAACTTCTGGGAGAAGACGAAGCGCTCGTAGTAGGCCTGCCGCTTGTCGGTATCTTCCATGATCTGGCGGCGGATCTCGTCAAGTCCGATGCGCTTGGCCCATTTGTAGATGCGTTCCAGATAACGGCCCTGCTCGCGATACATCTGGGTGAGGGCAACGATGTGCTGCAGCGCTTCGTCCTCCGACTTCACGAGCCCGAGCACCTCGGTTCCCTTGATGTCGAGCCCGGCTGCCCCGGCAAAGTGGATCTCGTAGCCGGAGTCGACGCAGATGACGCCGACATCCTTGCAGGTCGCTTCGGCACAATTTCGGGGACAGCCGGAGACGGCCATCTTGAGCTTGGCCGGGGTCCAGGAACCCCACATGAACCTTTCGATGCGGATGCCGAGCCCGGTGGAATCCTGCGTGCCGAAGCGGCACCAGTCGGTGCCGACACAGGTCTTTACCGTGCGCAGGCCCTTGGCATAGGCCTGACCGGAGACGAAGCCGGCCTTGCCGAGATCGGCCCAGACCGCGGGCAGATCTTCCTTCCTGATGCCGAGCATGTCGATGCGCTGGCCGCCCGTTACCTTGACGGCGGGGATCGCAAACTTGTCGACGACGTCGGCGATCGCCCGCAGCTCCTTCGACGACGTCATTCCGCCCCACATGCGCGGCACGACCGAATAGGTGCCGTCCTTCTGGATGTTGGCGTGGACGCGTTCGTTGATGAAGCGCGACTGGTAATCGTCGGCATATTCGTCCGGCCAGTCGCAGACGAGGTAGTAGTTGAGCGCCGGGCGACACTTGGCGCAGCCGCAGGAGGTCTTCCACTCGAGCTCCTGCATCACGACGGGGATGGACTTCAGCGCCTTCGCCTTGATCAGGCGGCGGACGTCGTCGTGGCCGAGATCGGTGCAGCCGCACATCGGCTGCACCGCCTTCGGGTTGTAGCGGTCACCGAGGGTGAGGGCCATCAATTGCTCGACAAGGCCTGTGCAGGTGCCGCAGGAGTTGGACGCCTTGGTATGGGCGCGGACCTCGTCGAGGGAGGAGAGCCCCTTGGCGGTGATGGTCGCGGTGATCTTGCCCTTGCAGACGCCATTGCAGCCGCAGATCTCCGCGTCATCGGGCAGCGCTGCGACAGCGGCCGCAGGGTCGGGAGGGGAGCCGCCCTGATAGGCCTGGCCGAAGATCAGCGTGTCGCGCATCGCCGAAATGTCTGTGCGCTTCTTCTTCAGGTCGTTGAACCAGGTGCCGTCGGCGGTGTCGCCGTAGAGGACGGTGCCGATGATGCGGTTGTCCTTCAGGACGACCCGCTTGTAGACGCCGGCGGTCGCATCGCGCAGGACGATTTCCTCGCGGTCGTCGCCATCGGCGAAGTCGCCCAGCGAGTAGAGATCGATGCCGGTGACCTTGAGCTTTGTCGGCGTATCGGCATGCACGAAGGCAGGCTTGCCGTTTCCGGCAAGATGGGATGCTGCGATCCGCGCCATCTCGTAGAGCGGTGCGACGAGGCCATAGACCATTCCATCGACCTCGGCGCATTCGCCGACGGCAAGGATGTCGCCATCGGAGGTCCGCATCCCGGCGTCGACGACGATGCCGCGGTTGGTCGCAAGTCCGGCGTCCCTGGCGAGCGATGCATTCGGCCGGATGCCGACAGCCATGACGACGAGCGAGGCCGGAATGACGGTGCCGTCATCGAGCTCGACGCCTTCGACCTTGCCGTTGCCCAGGATCGCCTTCGTGTTGGCCTTGCAGATGACCTTGATGCCACGCTCCTCGACAGCCTTCTGCAGAAGGTAGCCGGCGGCCGGGTCGAGCTGACGCTCCATCAGCGTCGGCATGACATGCAGGACGGTGACCTCCATGCCGCGCTGGGCAAGACCTGCCGCGGCTTCAAGCCCCAGCAGCCCGCCGCCGATGACGATCGCCTTCTGGCGCGACTGGGCGGCCAGCAGCATGGCGTTGACGTCATCCAGGTCGCGGTAGGTGATAACGCCCGGCAGCTCCTTGCCGGGAACCGGAATAATGAAGGGAACGGAGCCGGTGGCGATTACGAGCTTGTCATAGGGCTCGGTGACTCCGTGGTCAGAGGTCACGGTCTTTGCAATCCGGTCGATGGCGACGACCTTGTGACCCTTGTAGAGGGTTATCCCATGGGTCTCGTACCAGCCGTCTCCGTGAATGACGATCTGCTCATAGGACTTCTCCCCCGACAGAACAGGGGACAGCATGATGCGGTCGTAGTTCACGCGCGGTTCGGCGTTGAAAATAGTCACCTGGTAGCGGCCGGGCGCCTCCTCGAGGAGGTGTTCCAGCATGCGGCCTGGTGCCATGCCGTTGCCGATGATGACGAGCTTCTCTGTCCTGGTAGTCATGGCGCTCCCTCGGTCGGGCTCGGGGTCGTTCGGAAAAACAAAAAAACGCCGCTCGGAAGTTGCGCTTCCGGGGCAAGCCCGGGCTGCAAAATCCTTGCGACGTCGATGTCACTGCAGGCGCTTCTTGAGCGTCTGGCTACCCGGTCGCCGTTGACCGAGATGCTTATCACCTTGCAAGCGCCATGCCAGAACCGGTCGTTGGATCTTGCCTGTTGATAACGCAGCGTTTTCCCGCGGCGGGAGGCGGACGAGGAAGCAGGTGGCGCGACATGACCTGCACAGCGATTAGGCGCCGGGGACCAAATCGCTGCTCTCAGTTGAGCAGCAGTGCGCGGCGTGCGTCCTCGTTTCGCCGGTCGAACAGGGCTCCTGTGGCGCAATTCAAAGGCAGCGATACCGGCTGAGGTCAGTCGAAATCGGGCCTGCGGGACTGTCGATCGATCCGGGGGCTGGCGACGGGAAACTGCCGGACGTATTCCTCGAGCTTGCGCGGGTCGAAGACATGGCCGTCCATGAAGCTGTCGCCGGATCTGTCGCCTTCGATCCTGAAGTCGTCATCTATCGGAGCGGCATCTGCACCAAGAGCTGTCCGGTAGAGATCCGGTCGGTACGCGCGGGCCGCCGCAGCCATGCCTTCTTCGGAATAGGCCACCTGTCCCCAGCGGATCATCTGGCTGTAAATCCACAGGGCATGGCTCGGCCTGGGATAGCCGGCATATTGGGCGTGAAACGTAAAATACTTCTCGATGACGCGTCGATTGCCGTGTGCATCAAGACTGAATTCCCCCGACAGCACATGGCGAATGATGTCGACCGGTGCCCCGATCGACCGCGGATCTGCCAAAACCGCGGCGAGATCCCCGTGGTTCTCGGGATCGTCACACCAGCGTGCAGCTGCATCAAGGGCAACCAGCAATCGTGAAACGGTCTCGGGCCGGCTCTCGGCCCATTCGGGACGCATGGCCAGAACCTTTTCCGGGGCCGATGGCCAGATATCCTGTTTTGCCGCCACGATGCGGCCGACGCCGCGCTCGGAGGCGACCATGTTCCAGGGGGCGCCGACGCAGAAGCCGTCGATAGCACCGGCAGCCAGGGCGTCCGAGGTCATTGGCGGTGGCACCACGACCAGTCTGACCTCTGTGTCCGGATCGATGCCTCCGGCTGCCAGCCAATACCGAAATTCGTAGTTGTGGGAGGAGAAAGGATAGGTCATTCCCAGCGTCAGGGGCGCTTCTCCTGCCGCCTTCATCTCCGCGATGACCTGCGCGAGCGCGCGAGCATGGGCCAGAGCGCCGGCACCATCGGCAAGACTGGCGGCAGACTGCATGCGGGCAAAGAGGCGTGTCGACAGGGTGATCGCATTGCCGCCGCGTCCCAGCGAAAAAGGCGTGATCGTCGGCGATGGATTGGAGCCGAGGCCAAGCATGGACGCCACCGGCATGGGCGAGAGCATGTGAGCGACATCGAACTGGCGAAAGGCAAGGCGATCACGCACATTGGCCCAGGAGACATCCCTGACCAGATCGAGCCGAAGCCCTTCGCGTTCGGCAAACCCAAATTCCGCCGCGGCGATCAAGACGGAAGCGTCCACCAGGGGAATGAAGCCCGCACGCACCACGCGGGATCCTTCTGCGCCGATGATAGTGGGGGTGGGCAGATTCGATCCAGACATCTTGCGTTCTGTCGTCACGTTCATATCAGCTTTCTCCGAACGGCTGCGCGCATCAGGCAATTCACAGCAGCAGCCGCGCCGCCGTCACGATGCTCTGGGCGATGTCTGCCATCTTCTTTTTCTCGTTCATGGCTGACTGGCGAAGAAGAGCAAATGCCTCTTCCTCGGAAAGCCCGCGCATCTTCATCAGGATGCCCTTCGCCCTCTCGACCAGCTTGCGCTCCTCCAGTGCCGAGCGAGCGTCGGCGAGCTCACGCTGCAGCCGACTGAAGGCGTTGAAGCGGCTCACGGCCATGTCGAGGATCGATTTGACCCGCTCTTTCCGCAATCCATCGACGATATAGGCGGAGACACCCGCATCGACAGCCGCCTCGATGGAGGCGGTGTCGGATCGATCAACGAACATCGCAATCGGTCTGCTCACCGTTCGGGTCAGCTGGAAGAGGTGTTCCATCATGTCCCGATTGGGATTTTCAATATCGATGATGATGACGTCGGGCTGCAGCGTCTCGATGATGCGCGCTACCCCGTTGACCTCGTGGATCACCGTGACACGCGCATGCCCCGCCTCGCGCAGACCCTCTTCAATGATGGAGGCGCGGATGGCGTTCTCGTCGATTACCAAAATGGCGAGTTCGGCGGCGCTCATGGGGACATTGATGCCGCAGTGCAACAGAGATGGCAAGGGCAATGGAACAAATTTAGGCCGCTTGTCGATATGCTGAAAAAACGCGCAATTACCTTTCTATGGCTCAGGCCATTTCAGGTTTCGCCAGGGTGTTGCGCAGGATCCGTCCGTCCGACGGACGCGATGCCAAGCGTGCCGTCCTTCTTCGTCCGGTAGCCATGGCGATCGGCAAGCCCATCGCCACGCGCTCAGCTGCGAGATAGGCTCAAAGCCATTCGGTTCGTTGACCGCGACGGTCACGTGATCGGACATGCGGCGGCTAAGCTTGCCAACAAGATTGGTGGCCCGGCACGACGTCCTACTGAACAAGGCGACGATCGTTCAGCCCAGCTGCATCTGATCGTCGCCTTTCGCGATCAGCCCGCCACCTCGGTCCGCATCGCCTTCAGGAACTTCGCGACCCCCCGATTGCCCGCGGCGGCCAGTTCCCCGTTGAGCGTATTGAAGCCGTGCGTGCCGCCGGGATACACCGCCAGGTGCGCGAGGTTGCCCGCCGCCTGCCAGCGCATGAACATGAACAAGCTATCGTCGAGCAGGGGATCGGACGATCCAACACTGAACAGCGCCGGGGGTAAGTCGTGCAGGTCGGCATAGAGCGGCGAGAGGGCAGGATCCTTCAGATCCCTACCGCCCGCGAACGCGCCCGTGAACTGCTGCATCGCCTCCAGGCTGATGAACGGTGCGCCCGTCACCCGAAACACGCGGGGGGTGAGCGACAGATCGAAGACGCCGTACAGCAGGCTCGCTGCCCTGAAGGCGCCGCCTTTCCCGGCGTCGCGGAGCCGAAGCAGCGTCAGGACGGCGAGATTGGACCCGGCGGACTCGCCGCCGATCGACAGCCAAGACGTGCCGAATTCCCGCTCGGCATGCTCGATCAGCCACGACGCGGCCGCCACGCAATCGTCGATGGCGGCGGGTGCGGGATGCTCGGGCGCCAGACGATAGTCGACGCTGACCGCGACCATACCGGCCTCCCGGCCGAAATACTCCAGCTGCTCATCCCAGGTATCGTTGCTGCCGACGATCCAGCCTCCGCCATGGATGTGAAGATACACGCCCCGCACCTCGTCTGGCACCAAGATGCGCAGGCCGATCGGGCCGGCGGGCCCCTCGATCGTCAGCGTCCGAGCGCGGGACGATTTGGGCGCGGTGGGGAGGCCGAGTTCGCCACGAACATAAGCCTCGCGCAGCGCGGGCAGCCCGTCCGGCGGCGTCATCGCCGCCAGTGCCTTCGCCACCGCCACATTCATGGCGTGTGTCGAAGCGGTGATCGCATCCGGGCTGGTCAGCGATGCCAAGGATTGATCGGGCGATAGGAGAAAAGGGTTGTCCATGGCGGCAGGCATCAGTGTCATCGCTCACTCCATTGTGCGGATAAGTACTCAGCGTCACGATCTGTGATTTACGTTGATTGCAAATGGCGGGCGGAGGCCCGCACTGTACGCAACTTCTGGCGGCAGCCAACGCGGCCGGTAGCCGAACATGGCCAAACTCGGTATATGGGGGAAGTCGGACGGCGGCCAACATCCGGCGAAAGGCGGCCAATCCCACACGGGAGCTGCCGATCATCCCCGATGGAGCAGGCATGTTTGAAATCGGTCCCGACGAGAAAATTTACTCCGTCTTCAAGATCGGCAAGATCGTTGATTGTCTGATGGCGGAGGGCGTTCCGCGAAAAGCGGCGATGGAAGGCATCCACATCGCCGAAGCCGAGCTGACGTCTCCCCTGACCAAGGTGTCGGCCAATGAGATCGTCCAGTCGTACAGAAACGCGCTGAAATTCAGCCGGAGCCCAAGCTTTGCTTTCGACGCCGGCTCAGAATTTCACGTTTCGACCTTCGGGATCTACGGCCTGGCGCTGCTGAGCGGGATCGATTTCCGACAGAGCATTGCCTTTGCACTACAATACTATCAATTAGCCGCGCCACTCTTGGACGTTACATTCGAGGAGCGCGACTCGTCGGCGGCTTGGTGCATCACGGTGCTTCCGTTCAGGTATCTCGACACAGCATTGCATAATTTCATTGTTGAATTGCAGTTCAGCGTGGTTCTTTGCGTGCACCGCGACATCATGGGCCCTGACTTCCGGCTCACCCAAGTCCAATTGAATGCGCAAAGACCTTCCCAGGGCGCGCACCATGCCGAGAAATTTGGCTGCGAGGTTCTGTACGAGCAGCCGCAAAACAGACTGTTATTCCCGGTGGAATGGCTCGACAGGAAGCCGGCGCTGGGCAATCCGGTGACCCACGCTCATGCCGGCAATATCTGCGATCAATTGCTGACCGAGCTCAAGCAGAATACCGGCGTCGCCGGCAGGGTCCGCCAAGTGCTCCTTGCGAACCTCCAATCTCCGCCGGATGTCGACACTTTGGCCGGACAGCTCGGCCTCAGCACGCGGACGCTACGGCGACGGCTGCAGGAAGAGAACACATCATACCGGGAGCAGATCGACGATCTGCGCGCGCAGACCGCCATCAGATATATGCGCGACACCCGCCTGACCGTAGAGACCATAGCGTTTCTCTTGGGCTTCGGTGACCCCGCCGCGTTTCGTCACGCGTTCCGGCGCTGGACAAAGACAGCCCCCAATGAGTTCAGGCGCTCCCTCCGCGCCTAGCTGGTCTTGCTTCACGGCTGCGCCTTCAATCCAGGCACCTGCCTGACCTCTGAGTTTTTCACGGTGACGCGCCGGCGATTTATGTGCGCGGCTGCCGCTGGATCTTTTGGCCGCCCGTCACCGGTGTTTGGCCGATCCTCCTCTTATCCCCTTACGTCATTTCGCGGACGTTGAGGCCGCCGGGCTTACTGCCGGTTGCGCCGAGAAAGGGGTCATGGGTCATGTCGAGGTTGAAAGTTGTCTCAAGCGTCGTGTTCGCTGACGCAGATCTTCGTTCGAGGATGAAAGATGAGTGTTTCACGACCTCAAACTTGCTTCGTTTTGCTGGTGTAGCCGCTGTTCTGCTGACGGCCGATGCCGTCTTCGCCACTGACAGTCCCGCTCAACCCGGCCAGATCGAGACCATAGCCTCGCCTGCCGCGCCCTGGGGTCCGGTGCCGACCGACAATATCTCGCTGGCCAATGAGGCTCCGGGTCTCTTCGTTTTTTTCAATGACGGGCCGGTGTTCGGCTTGCCGGGCACGGTGACCGGCGATTTCGCGGACCGCACTCAGCTCCTCGGAGATTGGGGGGGCGCCCGCACCGAGCTCGCACGCAATGGCTTCTTCTTCGATATATACTCCACCAGCTACTATCAGGACGTCACCTCGGGCGGCCTCGAGACCGGCGAGGCCTTCGTTCAGAACACGCAGCTCTCAATCAACATCGATACCGGCCGCGCTGGCTGGTGGTCTGGTGGTCTTATTCACGCCACCGCGCAGTCGCGCTTCGGCGCCGATCCGGAGTCGACCTTCACCGCAGGTACCGTCGTTCCACACTACTCCGGCCTCGTTGTGCCCGATCCCATGCTGTCCGATAGCTTCCTGCCCACGGAGCTCTTTCTGGCGCAGGCGCTGAGTGAAAAGGCGCGCGTCGTTGTGGGAAAGATCGGTACCGTCCTCCTGCCAGACCAGACGGCGTATGGCGATTCCTTCAAGTATCACTTCGCCAATTACAATCTGAACAAGAACCCGATCTCGACGAACTTCTTCAACCCATCCGCCCTGGGGGCGATCGGCGTGTGGTCCTTCAGCCCTCAATTCTCCATCGCTGGCGGTGTGCTAGATCCCAACACCGAGGCGGAGAACTTCGTCTCGTCCGATTCCTTCGAAAACGTTAATCTCTATCTGACCTCAGTTATGTCCTACGACATAGGCGGACTGCCCGGTCAGGTCTCGGCCGTCTACAACTGGTCCGACAAGCCGAAGATCAATTTGGATTCGCCGTTCGGGACGCTGGGGTCGGCCGCTGAAAGGAAGCAAGCGATCGGCAGCCTGCTGGGCCTCGCCTCGGACGAGGGGCTGCCAACCAATTCCAAGGATGAAAGCTGGTTCACCTATGTGACGGGCTCGCAATTTCTGTTCCTGAAGGACGATGCGGCCACCGTGGCGCGGAAGCGGAAGACCGGCGAACAGATCCGCGGCGTCGGCGTGTTTGCGCGGGCCGGTTATGCCCCCGAAGAAACCAACCCGATCACCAGCGATGTCAGCGTCGCTTTGTTCGCCCACGGCATGTTGGACGGCCGGGAACATGACAGCTTTGGCGCTGGCTTCTACTACAACAAGATCAGCGACAAACTGAAGACCAGCATTGCGAAAATCTCGAACGGCCAGTCTGCTGTTCACGACGAGAGCGGCGTGGAGGTGTTCTACAATTTCGCCATCACACCCGCGGTGCGGCTGATCTCGAGCTATCAGCACATTTGGCATCCGCTCGCAGCCGAAGGCATCAAGCACCGCGATAGTACTGACCTCTTTCAGATACGCCTCACGGCCGCATGGTGAATTGCGAAAATGCGCGGCGTCCGCCCCCCTAGACGTGCGCCCGGTGAGAAACAAGCCCCGCAAGGCCGCTGATCCTCTTCGCGCGAGCAAACTGCCCCTTCAACAGCAGGAAAGAGCAATGTCGATTCCGCTTCGCACATCCATAACATTGGCGGTCCTTTTGGCCAGCTTTGGATCGCCCCCCGCCCAGACGCTGCCGCCGAACTTGCCGTCCAAGGAGCAACTCGCGAGCGACAATAAACTCTTCCTCTTCTGGGCTAGAAAGATGTTGAAATGGGAAGAGCCGACTGACCCGGTGAGGATCGTCGGGCCGATCTACTTCGTGGGCACCACGGGACTAGGAGTATTCCTTTTCACGACGCCAGAGGGCCATATCCTGATGAACACGGGCATGCCCTCATCGGGGCCGATGATCGTGGACTCGATCCGCAAACTGGGCTTCAAGCCGGAAGACATCAAGATCTTGATCAACGCCCACGCTCATATCGATCATGCCGGGGCATTGGCCTTTATGAAGAAGCTGACGGGAGCGCAATTGGCCGTCATGAAAGACGATGCCGCGGCGATGGAAAGCGGCGACCGCAAGGACTTCAAGTACGGCGACGATCTGGCGTACGAAGGCGTGAAGGTGGATCGCGTCCTGCGCGACGGCGATACCATCAAACTGGGCGACGTGCTCCTTACGGCCTACCACACGCCCGGCCACACCCGCGGCGCCACCACATGGATTGCCAACCTGGTGGCCGACGGCAAGGCCTACGTGGTGGCGTTTCCAGACGGTGCGGGATTCAACCCGGGCTACCGCGTGGCGAAAGACCCTTCGTACCCCGGCATCACAGACGACTACCGCAACACGCATCACACGCTCGAAATGATCAAGCCGGACATCTGGTTGGCGCAGCACAACGAATACTACGATTTCGACGGCAAGCGAAAGCGGGCCGAAACGGAGGGCGTGAGCGCATGGATCGATCCCGACGGCTACAGGCGCTTCATTGCCGGCAAGAAGCGCGCGTTCGAAGACCAGGTTGATGAGGAACTCGGCGCATCCAACGCGTCAAAGTGAAGGTGGCCTGCCGACCTGCTGACCTGCTGCCGGTTTCATGGACATCGAGTTAAGGTGTTCCTCCTGAGACCGGAGAGCATGAATGCAAGGACGAATATTCAGCCGCGATTACAAGCTTGAAGCGGTGAAGCTGGTCAGGGAACGTGGGGCACTGTTGCCCAGGCGGCCCGGGACCGCGATGTCCACGAGAATGTGTTGCGCAAATGGGTTCGGGAATGTGGCGACTATCCCAGCCAGTCCTTTCCTGGAAAAGGACAGATGAGCCGGAGCCGCTTGAGATCGAGCGGCTCCGTCGTGAAGTCGTCAAGCTGAAGGCGGAGCGCGATATCCTAAAAAAGGCCGCAGCCTACTTTGCCATGGACGCAATATGAAGTTCGCGTTCATTGCAAAGCACCGTTCGATCTGGCCATGAAACGGGATCGGGGCATGGCTCCGCGAAGCGCTGGGGGGTTCTCGTTCAGGTATCCATGCCTGATCAGGGAAGCCAATACAAAAGCGAACAGCTCCAGCGCCTCATGAGCGACCACGGCATCACCTCATCAGCCGGCCGCCCTGCAGGTCCATGGCTCGATCGCCAACATCATGGCGTCGATGGAAGCCCCGGACGTGCTGCCTCAGCAGTTCCTGGCCGGGGCTCAAGACGACTTCATGGCGCGAATGGCCACTGGTGAGTTGGACACCGAGGACAAACGCAAAAAGCTCCTCGACGCTTACGCGGAGGAGCTTTTTGTCGAGGTTTGGCGTC
>NZ_JMQK01000033.1:0-29015 GCF_000705355.1 Pseudorhizobium marinum | reverse complement strand
GCCAGCGACGAGGAGGTGCGGCATGCAGCAACGCGGGCGCGTCTCGACGACATGATCGCTCTCCTGCCGGAGGGCTACGACACGCTCATCGGCGAGCGGGGCGTGAAGCTGTCCGGCGGCCAGAAGCAGCGGCTGGCGATCGCCCGGATCTTCCTCAAGAACCCGCCGATCCTGATCCTCGACGAGGCGACCTCGGCGCTCGACACGGAAACAGAGGCTGCGATCCAGGCGTCGCTTGCCGAGCTTTCCCAGGGAAGGACGACGCTCGTCATCGCGCACCGGCTCTCCACCATCGCCAGTGCGAACCGGATTTTTGTCGTCGCCGGCGGGCGGATCGTTGAAAACGGCTCCCACCAGACGCTTGTCTCCAATCAGAACGGGGCGTTCTACCAGTTGGTGAAAGCCGCGCCCTGACTTGCACGGCAGTCACCATGCGGATCACGTTTGCGATACTCAAACATGTGGAGCGCCGGTCCCGTTTGTGGCGGTCGTGTTGGCGCACGGCCGCCACGTTGCGCGGCCCCCTTGCGGCCCTGCGGCAGGCAAGTCGATCCGACGACCGGACGCTTGCCCGCAACTCAGCGCCCGCAACTCAGCGGTAGCATCTTTCGCTTTCCAAAAATTTAGCCGCGCGGCTGCAGCAATGCCAGGATCACGGTTGATGCGGCAAGGACGGCGGTGAGGATCAGGGGTCCCGTGGCGCCGTGGGTGTCCACGATATAGCCGCCGACAACGGCGCCGATCGTGATCGCGATCTGAAACGAAACGACCATCAGGCTGCCCGCTGCCTCCAGCGCGTCCGGTGCTCCGCGCGACAGGTTGGTTGGAAGTACCACTGGTGCCATACCAAATGCGAAGCCCCAAAGCGCTGCAAAGCCAAAGGCGACGCCGATGTGTGCGCCCCAGATCACCAGAGCGAGCGCCGCAAGCGCCATCAACCCGGCAGTGACCACCAGGGCAATGCGGATATTCGCGTCGGCCATTCGGCCACCGGCAATGTTACCGATCACCGCCGCGATGCCGAATCCGAGCAGCACCAGCGCTATCGACCCGGTTGTCAGCAGCGTCACCTGTTCCAGGAAGGGCCTCACATAGACCGAGCCGGCAAAATGCCCGGTCATCAGCAAAAGGATGGCAAGCATCCCCAGTTGGACAGGTCGCCGCCCCAGCAGCCGAAACACGTCCGTCAGACTTGTGCCCGCGCGTGCGGGAAGGGACGGCAGGCTGAGCAACTGCATCAGCATGGCGATTGCAGCGAGCCCCGCCGTCATCGCCATGGCCGTGCGCCAGCCCAGCCAGTCGCTGATCAATGCACCCATGGAGGGTGCAGCTATGGTGGCAAGGGAGACGCCAAGCGTGACGATCGCCATGCCCCGACCTGTGGCATTGGCGCCAACCAGCCTTGCCACGACGGACACGGAAAGCGCCCAGAAGGCGCTGAGAGCGATGCCTAGTCCGGCTCGGCCGAGCAGAAGCAACCAGAACTCGGTCGCGACCGCTGCAAGGATATTAGAGCCGATCGCCAGAGCACTGAGGCCGACCAGCACCGTCTTGCGGTTCAATCTGCCGATGAGCACATTGCTCAACAGGGCTGCAACGGCACCGACGGAAGCCGTGGCCGTGACGACCTGTCCGGCCGTTCCCTCGCTCACGCCAAGATCGCGCGCCAGTGGCGTCAGAAGGCCTGCCGGCAGGAACTCCGCCGATACCAGAGCAAAGCTGGTCGCCGCCATGGAAAGCACCGCCAACCAGGTGGTTGCGCTCCACCTGGCTGGCTCAGCGGCATCGAGACCCGACACTTCCAGGTCCAGTTGTGATGTTGTGCCCGTCATTGAACATTCTCCTTCGTCCAGGAGATGTCATAGACGATCCATTGCAGACGATATGTGCCCTAGGATCCGAAATCCATGTCCATTCGTCCGGGATTTGTGCGGCGCACAACGCCGGGTGAGACGCTCGTGATGCGTTTGAACGCACGGGCAAAGGATGCCTCGGAGTCATAACCCAGACGTGAGGCCACCTCAGCTACCGACATGCCGCCCTGCCCAAGCAACTCGCGTGCGTGCTGCATACGTAGGCGGGCGAGATACCGGGCGGGACCTTCGCCAAGGATGGCGCTAAAACGCTCGGCAAAAACCGAGCGGGATTGGCCTGCCACCGCGGCAAGGGCGACAAGGGTCCAGTTGTGGCCGGGGTCCCGGTGCATGGCTGCCAGTGCGCGCCCAATGTGGGGGTCGCGGATGGCCGCGAGCCACCCGGAGGTAGAGGTTCCGGTGCAATTGACCCAGCAGCGGATCAGCCGCGCTGCAAGCAAATCGGCCATGCGCGTCAAGACAGTGGCGCTGCCCATTTGAGGTTGTGCAGCTTCTGCGGTCATGGCCGCCAGCAAGGGACCAACGATCGGGTCATTGCCGGCCACATCACAGCCCTTGATGATCGGCGGCATCAAAGCGATCAGCGGATTGAGCGCATGCGCGCCCAATTCCATGGAGCCGCAAAACAGAGTGCTGGTCGCGCCTGCTCCGTCCTGCACCACTTCGCAGACATTGCTTCCCAGATCGGTTACCCGGCATGCATCGAGCGAATGACCCACGACATCCGGCGCACTGGCCAGTCGATGCGTGGTGCCTTGCGGCAGCAGCACCAGATCGCCGTCGCGCAACTCCTGCCACCCCTGCGCGTGCGTATGGAGCCAGCATGGGCCGTGGCTGACAAAGTGAAACCGAAGCAACTGTTGTTGTGGAAAGGCGAGGCTCCAGGGGTGCCGGAGCTCGCACCGCCCATAGTTTACACCACTCAAACGGAAGTCTTGCAGGACTTCGCTCAGGGAATCCATGGGAATAGGGGGCGAAGCGGTCCGGGACGAATAATCAAGCATGAGGGCAGTTTAATGGCTGAACGTCTCGTGCGCAATGCCTGCCCGTCGAGGGGACACCAACAGCAAAGAAGGAAGTGCATTTGAACCGTCAGCCCGTTTCGCACGCTACGAGGCGTTGAACGACACCCGACCGGGCGTCTCTGATGCGACGCCCTGCGACGTCGAAAGCCGGTGAATGCACCGATTGTCTGACCGACTGCAACGGCATTCCAAAGGCTAGTAGCCGGAAACATGCGGCAGCCAAGTCGATAGCGAGGGTACGAAAGTGAGCAGCAATAGAATGATCAGGTAAGCAAACAGGAATGGTGTCATCTCGCGCGATATTTCACTGACCCGGATCCTCACGGTAGATGAGACCACGTAGAGCAACTGACCCACGGGCGGTGTGATCAATCCGATCGTCAGGTTGATGATGACGATCATGGCAAAGTGGATCGGATCAATACCGAGATGAGCCGATATGGGCGCCAGGATGGGCACGAGAATCATGACGCCCGGGAGCGGATCCATGAACATCCCAAACAGCAAAAGCAGGATGTTGACGGCCAGCAGGAACGCGATGGGACTGAGGTTCCAGGAGATGATCAGGTCAGCCAGGTACTGCGGTACGCCCTCGTTGATTAAGACCCAGGCAAAGGCGCGCGCAGACGCTAGAATCAGCAGGATCCCGACAGTGACCATGGCCGACCGAAAGATGATGTCGGGCAGGTCACGCAGGTGCAAAGAGCGGTAGATGAATATTCCGCAGCACAGAGCGTAGAACACCGCGATCACGGAGGCTTCCGTTGGGGTGAAATAGCCGCCCCGTATACCGCCCACCACGACCACGATCAGGGCAAGGGCTGGAAGGGCAAATATCGTCGTGGAGACCATCTCCCGCAGAGTCGGCCGAACATCCATAGACCGGTAATCGCGCTTGCGCGAAATCGCGAAGTTGACGGCACACATGGCCGCGGAAATGATGAGCCCGGGGATGATGCCGGCGACGAACAGGCCGCCCACGGAAACTCGATTGTCCTGCAGCGCATAGATAATCATGACAATGGAGGGTGGAATGATCGGATCTACAATTGCGACGGCGGCTGCGAGCGCAGACGCATAAGGTTTGTCGTAGCCGCTCTTTTCCATCATGCGGATGTTCATCGCGCCAGGACCGGCAGCGGCTGCCAGCGCTGAGCCGGAAATTCCGGCAAACAGCGTGGTCGATATGATGCTGGCGTATCCCAGGCCGCCACGGGCCCGACCGACGAACTGCACCGCCAGCCGCAACAGGTGGTGCGTCAACGCTCCACCAGTCATGAGCTCAGCCGCCAGGATGAAGAAAGGAACTGCCAGGAGGGGAAAGCTGTCGACACCGGAGAACATTTCCTTGATGACGACGATCTGCGGATAATTGCTGCCCAGGATGACGGCCAACCAGGTCGCGATCGCGAGCGTGAAAGCGATTGGCACGCCGATTGCCATGAGCACGAAGAAGGAAGCAAAGAGAATGATGATCATGGTCAGGCTGCCACAGGCGGCCGACCATCGTCGTCCTGCAGGGCACTCATGCCGCTTGTGACATAGGTCCGCACCACGAGAAGAAGATGCACGATCAGCAGTGTGAAGCCGATCGGCATGGCGAGATAAATGTATCCGAAGGCAATCCGCGTCGATGGCGTGGTCTGCATCATTGTCCGCTCGACATAGGTCTTGCCGACCCAGATCATCATCAGGAAGAAGGCAAACATGATGATTGCGGACAGCGCGCGCAGGCGGCGGGCGTTTCGCTCAGACATCATGACCTGCACATTGTCGATCACGGTGAGGCTGCCGTGGCGAAGGGTAATGCCCGCGCCGACAAACGTCAGCCAGATCATCAGATGGCGTGCCACCTCGTCAGACCAGGTGATGGAATGGTTCGTAAAGAAACGCAGACAAACGTTGACGAACACAAGGATCGCCATGCTCGAAAGAATGGCGATCAACAGCCATCGGTTCGTCGCGACGAAAATTTCTTCGAATTTCTTCATTTCGCTCCTGCGGTCGTCGGTCGGACCGTCAATCCCTTGGCAGGACGTCCCGCTTCAAGCGGGACGCCTTCAACCATCACTTGGTCGCGATGATCTGGTTGACCAGGTCCTTGCCGAATGTCTGGTAGTACCCTTCATAGGCGGACTGGATGGAAGCCTGAAAGGCAGCCTTCTGCTCCTCGCTGAGAACGTTGACCTGCATGCCCGCGGCCCTGGCCGTATCGATGCCGGTTTTTTCCGAGTTATCGACAAAGGCGCGCATCGCCTGCTTGCCCTTGATCGCACCGTCGGTGAAGATCTTCTTGTCCTCGTCCGAGAGGCTATCCCAGAATACGGGAGAAACGATCAGCATGGCCGGTGAGTAGACGTGGCCGGACACCGTCAGGTACTTCTGAACTTCCCACAGTTTCGCTGAAACGATCACTGAAAGCGGATTTTCCTGTCCGTCGATCGCTCCCTGCTGCAGGGCCGGGATCACTTCCGGCCAAGACATCGGCGTCGGCGCGGCGCCGGCCGTTTCGAAAGCAGCAATATGGACCGGGTTCTCCATCGTGCGAATCTTCAAGCCGGCCAGGTCTTGCGGCTTCTCAATCGGCTGGCGATTGTTGGTGATGTGCCTGAAGCCCTGCTCACCCCAGGCAAGCGCGATCAAGTCACGACCGCGGAAATCCTCCAGGATCCCCTCGCCGATCGGCCCGTCGAGGACGGTCCGCGCGTGGCCGAGATCCCGAAACAGGAAGGGGATATCGGTAACGCCGATTTCCGGCACGAAGTTTGACAGCGCCCCAGACGACACCACGACCGCTTGGACGCCCGTGCCGAGCTGAAGACCCTCAATCACTTCCCGCTCGCCGCCTTGAGCAGATGAAGGGAAGTGCATGAACTGGAACTTTCCGCCGCTGGTGTCGGTGACGTATTTGTCCCAGCCGTCGGCCGCTGCTCCATAGTGGGAATCACGAGCCAACGCATAGGCAATTTTGACCTCTGTAGACTGAGCAAAAGCGCCGGTGGCGCCAGCCACGGTTAGACTGCCCACGACGACCAGCCGTTCGAACAAAGATGCCATGTCATTACCTCCCCAAGATCCTAGGTTTTCAACCCGAACAAATACTTGGCAGATCTAATTCGAGGAAACCGCTCGCCGTCAAGTTCACATGATGCCAGATCCGTCGTGCGTGCTCCCTTGGACGGCGCATTGCGATCAGGCTGTCTGATCCGTCTCAGACTGGAGCAATGGCTGCGGATAGCGCTTCGCAGCGTCGACGCGACGGCTAAGGGCAGCAGTGCCAAGGGTCTGAGTATGAGGGGCAAAAAAGTATCAGTGAATCTTCTGCCATGATGTAGATAGGCCTGCCGAGACACGTCTATGCTGCGCCATAGCATGGGATTTGCGGAAGAGGAGTTCTGCAGGTTCTGCGGAAATTGTGCGCTCTGGGAGGAGACCGCGGTGCAGCCCGATCTTGAACTTGTTCATATCCGAAAAGGCGAATCCTTCGCCGCCTGGATGCACGGCTATCCGTTTCGGACCGTACGATGGCACTATCACCCGGAGTACGAGCTTCATCTGGTCGTGGCAACATCGGGCAGCTTCTACATAGGCGACCACATCGGGCGGTTCGAGCCCGGCCAGCTTATCCTGACCGGTCCCAATCTTCCTCAAAACTGGATCTCCGAGATTTCCGCCAACGAAGTCGTTCCGGTCCGCTCCCTGGTCATACAGTTCCCGCAGAGCTTCGTTGACGACAGCATTGCGGGAATGGCGGAGATGGAGGCCGTCATGCCTCTCCTGGAGCGCAGCCGCCGCGGGCTGTTGTTCGATAGCGACACGAGCCGAGCGATCCGCCCCCTGTTCGAGAGGCTGATACAGGCGCGCGGTATCATGCGTCTATCGCTGTTCTGGGAGATCCTCGACATCCTCACCAAGGCGCCGCGGCCGGAAGCTCTGGCCAGCCTGAGCTATCAGCTCGACCTGTCCGATATCAATGAAAGCGGCATCAACAGGGCAATCGCGCATCTGCGCGAACATCTCACCGACGATATCGATGAGGGAGAGCTCGCCGAGATCGTCGGACACAGCACGAGCTCATTTTCGCGCGCCTTCAAACGCCACACCGGCTCGACATTCGTCCGCTACCGCAACCAGCTGCGCGTTGATCTGGCCTGCCGGGCACTCGTATCCCATCCGGAGGTGAAGGTCGCCGAGATCTGCTACGAAATCGGCTTTTCCAACCTCTCGAACTTCAATCGACATTTTCAGAGGTTCAAGGGCATGTCGCCCTCTGAATTCCGCGCGACCTTCAACGCCAACGGAGCGTTCAAGGCCGCCGGCTAACAACATCGGCCATAGCCCCATCTTGGGGAACAGGAATCCGGGAGGCGTGGTGCCTTCCGGAAACGGACAGGCTTTGTCCGCAGCGTCCAAAAGGGAGGAAGAATGAGATGAGAAAAGCACTGAGTGCACTTTCGATCGCCACTGTTGCGCTCGCCGCAGCGCCGGCTCTTGCACAGGACGGCCAGTTGAAGATCGGCATGACCTTCCAGGAAATGAACAATCCCTACTTCGTCTCGATGAAGGAGGCCCTCGACGAGGCGGCAAAGTCCCTCGGTGCCGAGGTGGTCGTAACCGACGCCGCCCATGACGTCGCCAAGCAGATCTCGGACGTCGAGGACATGCTGCAGCAGAACATCGACATCCTGCTTCTGAACCCCACGGACTCCGCCGGTGTCGAGGCCGCTGTTCACGCGGCGAAGGCTCAAAACGTCATTGTCGTGGCTGTCGATGCAAATGCCAGTGGACCCGTGGACACCTTTGTCGGCTCCAAGAACAAGGATGCGGGCTATCAGTCGTGCAAGGCGCTTGCCGAAGCCTTGAACGGCGAAGGCGAGGTCGCCATCCTTGACGGCATCCCGGTGGTGCCGATCCTGCAGCGCGTCGAAGGCTGCAAGGAGGCGCTTGGCGAACATCAGGGCATCAAGCTCGTCGACACCCAAAACGGCCGCCAGGACCGCTCCGTCGCCCTCGGGGTCGTGGAGAACATGATCCAGTCCCACCCGAACCTGAAGGGAATCTTCTCGGTCAACGACGGTGGGGCCATGGGTGCATTGGCGGCCATTCAGGGATCCGGGCAGGATATCAAGCTGACCTCGGTAGACGGAGCGCCAGAAGCTGTTCAGGCGATCGCGGAAGGAACAGCCTTCGTCCAGACAACCGCGCAGTTCCCCCGGGACCAGGTGCGGGTCGGCCTTGCCATGGCGCTCGCACAGATGTGGGGCGCCCGTGTTGTCCCCAAGGAAGTGCCAATCGACGTGCGCCCGGTCACCAAGGAAAACGCTGCCGACTTCAGCTGGTAGCGCCTCCCGAGCGCCTCCGCCCGGCGGGCGGAGGCGACTTCTCTTTGACCAACGCAAGAGGAAGCAAATGCTGCAACTGAGTGGCATCAAGAAAAGCTTCGGCAACATAGAGGTCCTGCACGGGGTGGACCTGTCGGTACAGGCTGGCGAGGTTCACGCTCTTCTGGGGGAGAACGGCGCCGGGAAATCAACGCTGACCAAGATCCTGTGCGGCATTCTCAAGCCGAGCGCGGGTGAGATCCGGATTAATGGCGAAGTGCGCCAGTTCAGCGACTACAACGAGGCGATCGGCGCCGGCATCGGCGTTGTGTTTCAGGAGTTCTCCCTCGTCCCTTATCTGAACGCGGTCGAGAACATGTTTCTGGCGCGCGAAGTCAAGAACAGACTGGGCTTCCTCAAGCGTGCCGCCATGCGTCGGCGCGCCGAAGACATCATGCGCCAGCTCGGCGTCACGATTGCGCTCGACGTGCCCATTCGCCATCTGTCCGTCGCCGAGCAGCAGTTCGTGGAGATCGCCAAGGCACTTGCCCTCGAGGCGCGCATTCTTGTCCTCGACGAGCCGACGGCAACCCTTACGCCCGCCGAGGTGGAGCATTTGTTCCAGGTGATGCGCAGCCTGCGCGGCAAGGGCGTCTCGATCATCTTCATCTCTCATCATCTGGAAGAGATCTTCCAGATCTGCGACCGTGTCACGGTGCTGCGCGACGGCGCATACGTCTCCTCCTGCGCCGTCAGCGAGGTGGATCAGCCGCGACTTGTCGAGATGATGGTCGGCCGTCGGATAGAAAGCAGCTTTCCCCCCAAACCAACGCTTCCTTCCGATGCCAGGACTGTCCTTCACGTGGAAGCGGTTCAGCTGGCGAAAGACGGTCCGGTCTCGAGCTTCAGCCTGCGGGCTGGCGAGATACTCGGTTTTGCGGGTCTTGTCGGCTCGGGACGAACAGAAACAGCCCTCTCGATGCTCGGAGCGTATCGGGCGGCCCGCTGCAAGCTGTCGATGAACGGGGTGGCCATACGCTTCAAGGACCCCTCGGAAGCACTTGCTGCCGGTATCGGCCTGCTGCCCGAAAGCCGCAAGGAGCAGGGGCTGATCACCAGCTTTACGATCCTGCACAACGTCTCGCTCAACAACTACGGCAAATACCTGCTGGGCCACTTTTTCATCAACCGGAAACGGGAATTCGACGATGCCCGCACCGCCATGCAGCAGGTCAGGGTCAAGGCGCCAAGCCCCAATACGCGCGTCGACAACCTGTCGGGGGGCAACCAGCAGAAGGTGGTGATCGCCCGCTGGATCAACCACACCATGAAAGTGCTGATCTTCGACGAACCGACCCGCGGGATCGATGTCGGAGCCAAAGCCGAGATCTACCAGCTCATGCGGAAGTTCACCGCCAGGGGCTACTCCATCATCATGATTTCATCGGAGCTGCCGGAGGTCATCGGCATGTCCGACAGGGTCTGCGTCTTCCGCGCCGGAGGCATCGTTGCGACCGTCGAAGGCGAAGCCATAAACTCCGAGCAGATCATGACCCACGCAACCACCGGGAGGATCCAACATGTCACATGATGCGGACGCGACGACCGGCGGGCAGGCTGAGGCCTCCTCCACGCCCCTCTGGAAGTCGATCATCCACTCGCCGCTGGCCTTGCCGCTTGCGGGCCTTGTCGTCGTTTCCATCCTGATGGGGTTTGCCTCCGACAACTTCTTCTCTGTCTCCAACATCCTCAACGTCCTCAGACAGGTCTCGATCGTTGCCATCCTCGCAGTCGGCATGACATTCGTCATCCTTACCGGCGGCATCGACCTGTCGGTCGGCGCAGTGATGGCGCTTGCAGGCACCATGGCGGCCGGTCTTATGATCAACTCCGGCATGCCGGGATATGTCGGCCTGCTTGCCGGCGTCGGCATCGCTGTGGGGCTTGGGCTGTTTAACGGCCTGCTGGTTGCCTGGGGGCGCATGCCGGCAATCATCGTGACGCTTGCGACGATGGGGATCGCCCGTGGCGCCGGCCTGATCTATTCGGGCGGCTATCCGATTTCGGGCCTGCCGTCCTGGATCTCCTGGTTCGGCGTCGGCCGCATCGGCATGATCCCCGTCCCGGTCATCGCGATGGTGATCGTCTATGCCCTGGCGTGGGTGCTCCTGGAGCGGACGGCGTTCGGTCGGCATGTCTATGCGATCGGCGGCAACGAGACAGCGGCGAGGCTTTCCGGCGTCAAGACGAACCGCATCAAGATCGCAGTCTACGCGATCTCGGGCCTGACGGCCGGCCTTGCCGCCATCGTGCTGACGGGACGGCTGATGTCGGGTCAACCGAACGCCGGGGTGGGCTTTGAACTGGATGCGATCGCTGCCGTCGTGCTGGGTGGCACGGCGATCGCCGGGGGGCGGGGCCTCGTCCTTGGAACCCTCATCGGCGCGATCTTGCTCGGCATTCTCAACAACGGCCTGAACCTGATGGGGATCAATCCATACCTGCAGGACATCATCCGCGGTTTCATCATCCTTCTCGCCATCTACATCGCCCGCGAATGGCGCTGACCAGATACCCACCCCTTAAAGCACGGGAGAATACGCATGACTCAATCACTGGAAGGCAAAACCGCCGTCATTACCGGTGCTGCCTCGGGCATTGGCCTGGCGACGACGCAGAAGCTGCTGGCAAACGGCTGCACAGTCGTGATGGTCGACTGGAACGAGAAGGCGTTGAACGATCTCGTCGCCAAATTCGGAAACAAGGCGATCGCGCAGGTCACCAACCTGCTCGATGCCGAGAGCTGCGCGGCAATGATCCCGGAGATCCTGCAGAAGGTCGACCATATCGACATCCTCTACTGCAACGCCGGGACCTATATTGGCGGCGACCTCACCGAGACCACGGCCGAGGACATCGACCGGATGCTGAACCTCAATATCAACGCCGTGATGAAGAACGTGCATGCGGTGGTTCCGCACATGAGCGAACGCAAGACCGGCGACATCATCGTCACCAGCTCCATCGCCGGGCATTATCCAACCTATTGGGAGCCTGTCTATGCGGGTTCCAAATGGGCCGTCACCTGCTTCGTGCAGACCATGCGTCGCCAGATGATCCCGCACGGGGTGCGCGTGTCGCAGGTCTCTCCTGGCCCCGTTCTGTCTGCACTGCTCGCCGACTGGCCGGAAGAGAACCTGCGCAAGGCAAAGGAGTCGGGCAGCATCATCGAGCCAGGCGAGGTCGCGGACGCGGTGGAATACATCCTCACCCGCGATCGCAACGTGACGATCCGCGACATGCTCGTCCTGCCGACAAATTTCGATCGGGTCTGAGGTCAGATCCAGTTCAGCCCATCGCCGGGCCACCCCGGCGGCTCGGCGACGGTGACACGATGGAGGGGGGTAGCATGGACAGATACCTGATCGGCGTTGACGTTGGGACAGGTTCGGCGCGCGCCGGCGTCTTCGATGCAAGCGGGGAGATGCTGGCGGTCGCCAAACATGACATCCTCATCTTCCGGGATGACCGGGGTCATGTCGAGCAGTCAAGCGCCCAGATCTGGGACGCCGTGTGCGCCTGTGTCAAAGACGCCGTCTCGCTTGCGGCCGTGCCTTGCGAGGCCATCGCCGGCATCGGTTTCGACGCGACCTGTTCTCTGGTGGTGCAGGGCGCATCAGGGGGCGTTGGCGATCGGGCGCATCCTGAACGCGACATCATCGTCTGGATGGATCACCGCGCAGTCGCGCAGGCGCGCCGGATCAATGCGACCAAGCACGCGGTGCTTGCCTATGTGGGCGGCGTCATCTCACCAGAAATGGAAACGCCGAAGCTGTTGTGGCTGAAGGAGACCCTGCCCGACATCTACGCCAGTGCCGAAAACTTTTTCGATCTCACGGATTTCCTGACCTGGAAGGCCACCGGCGCCTTGGATCGGTCCTCTTGCACCGTCACCTGCAAGTGGACCTATCTCGCCCACGCGTCCCGTTGGGACGAAAGTTACTTCCGCAGCATCGGTCTTGACGATCTCGCCGATGACGGCTTTCGGCGCATCGGGACCCATGTCGTTGATCCTGGCACGGCGCTGGGAGACGGGTTGTGCCAGGCGGCCGCGGCGGCGATGGGGCTGAGCCCGGGAACCGCTGTCGGGGCAGGACTGATCGACGCCCATGCGGGCGGGATCGGCACGGTGGCCGCTCGGGGAGGAGCTGAAGACGCATCCTCCTGCCTTGGCTACGTGTTCGGGACCTCGTCCTGCACCATGACCACGACCGCCGAACCGCGGTTTGTTCCCGGCGTCTGGGGGCCGTATTTTTCTGCCATGGTGCCCGGCATGTGGTTGAACGAAGGCGGCCAGTCTGCCGCCGGCGCGGCGATCGACCAGATACTGAAGCTGCATCCCTACGGCGAGACGGCGCGGGCTGAAGCCTGTCGCAACGGGGTGAGCTTGCCGCAGTGGCTCGCACAGCGGGCCCTGGCATCCGCCGGCAGGCCGTCGCAAGCGCCATACCTGGCCGGGCAGTTGCAGGTGGTACCGGAATTTCTCGGCAATCGCGCGCCCTTTGCAGATCCGTCGGCGCGCGCGGTCGTCATGGGCCTTGGCATGGAGGATGGCGCCGAAAGTCTCGTGGCACTTTATGTGGCAGGGCTCTGTGGCCTGGGATACGGGCTGCGCCAGATCATCGAGACACAGGCTGCCAACGGAGTTCAGATCTCGACGATCTCTATTTCGGGAGGGGCCGGTACCCATCCGCTGGCCCGCCAACTGCTCGCGGATGCAACAGGCCGGTCGGTCGAGGTAACTGCCTCTCCAGAGCCGGTTCTTCTCGGCGCCGCCATGCTGGCCGCAGTCGCTTCCAGAACCTATCGCGACCTCCCCACGGCAATGCCGGCCATGTCGGCGGTCATCGGCCGCTGCGAGCCGGAGACCGGTGCAATTGGAGCTCTCCATCAGGCCCGATATCAGGCATTCTTGAAGATTCAGGCGCTCGCCCGTCAGGTGCGGGACGAAATGCAGCCGCTGCTGGCAGCAACTGCCTAAGGCGCCCAACCCGCGTGTGAGGAAGACCATCGTGCAATTCTCAGGAAAGTCAGTGATCATTACCGGTGCCGGCAAGGGTATCGGGCGGGCTTGCGCGCAGCTCATGGCAGCTCGGGGCGCAGACGTGATTGCCCTTAGCCGCACAAAATCCGACCTCGACAGCTTGCGCGACGAGATCGGCGGCCGCTCGATTGCGGTAGATCTCGCCGATCCAAATGCCACTCGCGTGGCAATGGCCGAGGCTGGAACAGCAGACTTCCTCATCAACAGTGCTGGCACCAACGTGCTGGAGTCCAGCTTCGACATGACAGACACAGGGTATGAGAAGGTCATGGGCATCAACCTGCGCGCTGCGTTGATCACCTGCCAGGCGTTCGGCCGCGCCAGAGTAGCTGCCGGGGGAGGCGGTGCGATCGTCAACATCACCTCGATCGCCGGGCATCGCGGTTTTACCGAACACCTGTGTTACGCAGCCTCCAAAGCCGGCCTGGAGGGGGCGACGCGGGTGCTTGCCAAGGAGTTTGGGCCGCACAGCATCCGGGTCAACGCCGTCGCGCCGACGATCACTTTGACAGAGCTCGCTGTTGCTGCGTGGAGCGATCCGACCAAGTCTGAGCCGATGATGGTCCGGCATCCACTCGGTCGGTTTGCCGAAGTCGATGATGTCGCCAAGACCATCGCCATGCTGCTCTCTCCCGACACGGCCATGGTGACTGGTGCTGTCGTGAATGTCGACGGCGGTTTCCTCGCCGTATGACATGGGGTCCCGATCCCAAAGGACGGCACCGTAGGCGACTGCAGTTGTCCACGGTCATTGTCCAGCTGGGAGAATACAAATCGTGCCGGCCTCGACGCAATGCCTGACCAGAACAAACGAAAGCCCGCCGCGGGAGGAGATGCGACGGGCTTCGAATGTTGACGTCAGCCTGGGAGGAGGGCGGCTGCCGTCGGCTCGAGATCGATTGGGAGGAGGAGAACGATCTCGATGACCGGGATGTAGTCTGCCAGATCCCCACATGCAAACGCGTATACCGCACATCAGCTATGCACGAACGGAGGATTGGTATCGGATCAATGCTTTAAATGCCCGCACCCGTGCAGCAAGTGCCACCAGAACTGCAAAAATAAGATCATAGGCCAGGTTCATTGCCAGGCCTTTGAATGGCGTTCCAGAGGGTCCCCGGCCTGAAATCATAGCCCAAGCGCAACCATTGCATCACATCAAACGGGTGCGCGACAATGAGATCCGCTCTACCGATCTCATATCTCAGAGCCCGTAGGGTTCGCCGTCCCGAAGACGTCGTGGTCACCACTTGCGTGTCCACGACAGAAGCATCCTTGGTGGCGAAATCCATCAGATTGTCCGTAACAAGAATGTCGGCCTCGGCACCGAAGGCCGTAGCCAACACGCCTGCATCCTCTACGTCAGACATTGCGAAGCGCTCTTGGCCGCCCAAAATCAGATAGGGATCAAGCGAATCCGGTCCATATTTCATAATATCGATGATGGAGCCGGTATATGCTTTGATGCGGTCTTCTGTGAATTTCAGTCGCCGGAGAACCGTTTCGAGGGTTTCGATCATCTCGAACGAGATGACTAGCTGAGCTCCATCATCTATGCCCCACTTTTGGCTGCTCACCATCGACACCAAGGTCTGGGTTGCAGTTCCCTTGTGACCACGGTCGCGCGCCATTATGTTGCCGACGAAGACATTGACGTCGAGCAGCACCCGGACAGGACGGTCCATGGCCTACTTCCGGTGCGCGGCAGCACGGGTGAGGGCCGTCGCTTCTTCCAACATGTCGATCTCGCTGGACGCCTCCTCTGGCCCCCCGAACCGATGCTCGGATGCCAGGTCACTGGTTGCCTTCTCAAGACGAACCCGCGCCGCCGCTGCCATCATTTCGCGGCCAAGCCTGATGATGGTGTCCTGGTCATTCTGTGCGTTCAACTCGAGCAAGAAATCCCGAACACCCTTGGGAAGCCCAACGAATACGGTGATCGCGCTGGAAACCGCGTTTGATACAGACCTGTTTTCCATCGAAGCCACCATCTTCAATTTCGTGGCCGTTCTGCCATCGACGTTTGCCGAAACTGTAGAGGACATCACACGCTCCTATAGAAATACACCATTTCTATATACCCGCGAAGGCAGCGATCTACAAGGTGAGTTCATTTCACTCATCGATGACGCATGCCACTTAAGCCTGAAGACCCGCTTTGTTGGTGGCTGTTGCTTCACCAATTCCGAAAAACCTAGACGCCCAGGGAAGGGATGAGCAATCCGCTACTCTTGTTCATTCTGCTCCCCCACAGAATTCGGGGACAGGGATGAAAGAGCGGGAGCGGAATTGGGAAATTAGCGCAAGACCCTGTCAGGTAGACGAACATGCGTACAACCCGTTGGAAAGAACCCGTCGTTTTCCAAGACGGACGGATCCGGATTACACTCTCTTCGACCGAGGAGGCTATGAACTGACTTGCCCACGAGCGGGAGCAGAACACCGGCAGGTGGCGAATGGCTTGGCAGTCGTGTCGGGCCGCGCACGAGGTAGGCTCCCTGCAAACGAAGCCCTATCGGCTGTTATGCTGGCTGCTCACAGCACGCACTGACGAAGCCCACCGGCAACGGGGAATATGGAATCACGGCTGACGTCGTCGGCTCAGCTCAACGTGGCCCGCAAGGCGCTGCGAATGGCGTTCGAGGCGCAGTTCACGGTTTCAGCCTGCAGCAAGGTCCAACAGACCATCCTGCGCAAGAAGCTGGCTGGATCGGCTTTGAGGCCATCCGTTACGCTGACGAGATCATACGGCTTGCCGATGGCTTTCTTACAGAGGCGGACCAGTTGGTACGAAGCTGACATCATTTGCCGCCCGCCGCTGGAATGTCGATCGTGGTCCTGAGCCCAGATGGCAAGCTGCCGGCCTATTCCCCGGCGAACGACTCCATTCGGATTCCGGCCGGCTACCACTTAATCCACCGCGGCATCTATCAGGTGACGACGGTGGAGCAGGATTTCTCGCAAGGGCGAGGATGTTGATGCCAGCGCAGCCCGCCGATTCTGACCCTGCGTCTAGGCGGGCTTCTAGTGTCATCGGGCCGGCTGCAGGTTGATGCGGCCTTAGAAATCGAACTCTTGCTGTTGGCGTTTGAGTTCTTCGCTGAATGCCTGCTGCCAGGGATCGAAGAGCTCTGTCTCCTTGTCAGGACCAACGGTCTCGTCCCCGTCTTCGCGCTGCGCTTCGTTTTGCATCTCATGCCTCATCGGTCAGGCCGCAATGCCACGGCGAGGCGATTGCATGTAGCGGAGCGAGTTCTGCAAGACAAATAACGCTGCGTTGCAGCTTGTAACAACGCACGCTGGAGGGTGCAACCGCGTCAGCGGAGCGAGCCTCCCGCCAAGGAACACCACCATGAACCGAGCGAACCCAGCCAGCGTTATCTGGGCGTGGACATTCCAAGGTTTGCCACAGCCTCTGCAAGGGGCGTGAAATCCGAACCAGGCAATACAAACACTGGAGCGGTCACCGCCACGGCGGCGCCCAGAATATACATCGCAAGCTTCAGTCGCCGCCTACGACGCGCCCGAGCGCCCGACCAATCGTACTGCATTGCCTGATCCTCATGATCTGAGCCGCAACTGCGGCCACTAAATTAGCTGTCTCTCAATCTTGCGCAAGCCTTGCGCGAAGCTGATCAAGGTCATCCATAGCTTGGAGAACACCATGAACCTGCCCCTCGCGGCGGAGCACACCCGCTTGACGGCAAAAGGCAAGGGAAGAGAATGCACACCTGCGCTCCGTCCTGCGCTCTCTCGACCGAGATGGCGCGGATGTCGGGCGCGATCGACTGCACCGGCTCATCCACGACCTGGCGCAGCTGATGCACGAGAGCGACTCGCTCACGTGAACCAGGAGCCTCGACCCGAGCAGTACAGGTTGGGGTCGAAGGCCCTGCAGGAGTCGGCGACGAGCTTTCTCCCGGATCCGGGCCGAAGACCCGATCCTGACATGGCATTCTCGATGACCCTGCGGCGCTTTATAACGTGCTGGCGGTCGGCTATGCGCTTGAAATCCTGGGCACCCATCCGCTCTACCCGATCTCCGGCGCCGAGATCGCGCCATCGGCCCTGTCCGACTGGCTGGAATCGCTGCCCTGGAAGACGCGATCGTGGTGGTGCGGCGATCGGATCGATGCGATCGCCACCAGCGCCACCAGCCTGTACCTTAACGCCCGTTACTTTAGCAGCGGAAGGGGCAGGGAGATCCTGTTCGGGTGGCTGGCGACAAATGTCAATCGCGCAAGCCGCCTATGGGGGCGCTCCACCACGCGCCAGGGCTGTTGCAGCCGGTCGACGCCTGCAGAGAGACGCGTGGTGCCCATGCCCAGTTTGCCGGTCCGGTGCCGTTTCCGCAGGCGACGATGGACTCCGTTCTCTTGAGGATATGAGCACCAGCAGGACCATCGCCTCGGCGCCCCGGCCCTGGAAAGCCCATCACGATTTGCGCTCCACCCTTGAAGCCACTTGCGCCGCTGCCCACCTGCCGGTTATTACCTTTTTGGGGAAACGGTAACAACCTTTGGGAGCCGGCCATGAAGACGATTGATCTCATGTATCAGACCATGCTCGCGGAGCTGGTACAGCGGTCTATGGACGCCGCGTGGACAGCCGACTTCCCGCCTGAAGGCCGTTTTATCACCGCGCAGGTCAAGGACAAGCGGTACTGGTATATTGACCTCCCCGATGGCAAAGGGAGCAAGTCGCGGCGCTACGTCGGTCCTGTCGAAGATCCGGAGATTACAAAGCGGGTACAGCACTTCAAACGCGACAAGGAAGACTATCGCGCTCGGCGGCGCATGGTCACCAGCCTGACCCGCGAAGGCGGCATGAATGCACCCGACACGCTGACAGGCGACATCGTCGAAGCACTGGCGGCCGGAGGCCTCTTCCGGCTCCGCGGTCTCCTGATCGGCACGGTGGCTTTCCAGACCTACGCTGGAATCCTGGGGGTGCGGCTGCCAATGGCCGCGCTCCTGACCGGCGATGCCGACGTCGCGCAAGACTTCGCAATCTCTCAGGAGGTGAAGGACAGCTTGCCGCCTATCGTCGACCTGCTGCAGGGTGTCGATCCTACATTCCGGCCGGTACCCCACCGATCAGGAACTGCCGCCGCGAGCGCCTTCCAAACCGACACCGGCTACCGCGTCGAGTTCCTGACCTCGAACAGAGGCAGCGACGACTACATCGATAAGCCATCCCGGATGCCTGCTCTTGGCGGAGCCACCGCGGATCCTTTGCGGTTCCTAGACTTCCTTATTCGTGACCCGATTAGAACGGTCCTGCTCCACAAGGCCGGCGTGCCTGTCACTGTCCCGGCACCCGAGCGATATGCCGTTCACAAGCTCATCGTTGCGTCGAGGCGTCGAACTCATGGGCAGGGGGCGATCAAGAGAGACAAGGACGTCCAGCAATCTGTCCTGCTCACCGAGGCCCTTTCCCAGGCACGGCGCCATTCTGATCTTGCACTCGTCTACAACGAGGCCTGGGCGCGGGGACCGGCTTGGCAGGAAGGGATCAGGGCTGGGGCGGCGCTGATGACCGAGGAGGACAGGAGCCGTCTGAGGGACTGTCTCAGGACTGGAAGCACCCAAATCGGCGAGGACGTCACGATGCCGTTTTAAGGAAGACGCGGCGCGGGCAGCATGGGGAACCGACGGTTCAAAGCCCCTGCAGCGACAGATCCCGGGGACGGGACTTTCGCTTTCCGTGGCACCGGACAAGGCTTGGTGGCCTGACACCCCCGGCAACTGTCGTCGCTGCACGCGCAGCGCCGCATGTTTACGCATAGATCGCCAACGCTCCCGATGGTTTACCTCGTCATCCCGGGCTAGGCAGCGTCGTCGATGGCCTCAAGCCGCCGCTCGGTGCGCGTGTCGAAGAGGTGCAATTGCGCCGGTGCAAAGTCGAGACCGATCTCATCGCCGACCTTTAGGTCTGCCCTGCCATTCACAACCAGCACAAGCTCGGGGGTCGTGGCGGTGGTGACATAGGTTGCCGACCCGGTGGATTCCACCGTCGCAACCGCGACCTTCAAACGCCCCGCCCCGGGAGCGGCGATGCTGATGTGTTCAGGCCGCAGGCCGGCGGTCATCGCCGCCCCCGGGGTGACCCCGTAGCCGAGAGCGACCGTCTGGCGCTCGCCGAGGTCAAGCACAAGCGAGCGCCCGTCCGGACCGCCGATCGCCGGGACAAAATTCATCGCCGGAGAGCCGATGAAGCCGGCCACGAACCTGTTGACCGGCCGGTCGTAGAGGTCAAGCGGGCGACCTTGCTGCTCAATGACGCCGGCGCGCATGACCACCACATGATCGGCCATGGTCATCGCCTCGATCTGGTCGTGGGTGACATAGACGGAGGTGGCGCCCAGCCGATCATGCAAAGCGCGGATCTCCTTGCGCATGTGGACCCGCAAGGCGGCATCGAGATTGGAGAGCGGTTCGTCGAACAGGAAGGCCTTGGGATTGCGGATGATCGCCCGGCTCATGGCCACCCGCTGCCGTTGGCCGCCCGACAGCTCGCGCGGGTAGCGGCCGAGCAGGGGCGAAAGGCCGGTGGTGGCGGCAACCTCGGCCGCCGCCCGTTTGGCCTCTGCCTTCGGCGTGCCGCGGATGCGAAGGCTGTAGGTGAGGTTTTCCTCCACCGTCATGTGCGGGTAGAGCGCATAGGACTGAAATACCATGGCAATGTCACGCTTGCGCGGTGGCACCGTGTTCATCACCTGTCCGGCAATGGCCAGTGTGCCGGTGGAGATGCTCTCCAGACCCGCAAGCGAGCGCAAGAGGGTGGACTTGCCGCAACCGGAGGGGCCGACAAGCGCCGTAAAGCTGCCCTTGCGGATCGTAAGGTCAATGTTCCTCAGCGCGTGGTAGGCGCCGTAGTATTTGTTGACGCCGGACAGTTCGATCTGATCGCTCATTTCAGCGCTCCCGACGTGAGGCCCGAGACGATGCGGCGCTGCAGCAGGACGAAGATCGCAAGAATCGGGGTTACATAGATGGTGGCGTAGGCCATGATGTTGTTCCACTCGTTGGTATTGGGGCCCATGAAGGCGTTGAGACCGACGCTGGCGGGCTGCAGTTCGACCGCCTGGATCATCGACTTGGAATAGACGAACTCCCCGAACGCCTGCATGAAGATCAGGATCGCGCTGACGAGGATGCCATTGCGGGCCAGCGGCAGCACGATGTGGAGGAAGGCACCGATGCGCGAATTGCCATCGACCAGGGCTGCCTCCTCAAGTTCCTGCGGGACACTCATGAAGGTGGCCCGCACCAGCACGATGAAGAACGGCATGCTCTTGGCTGCGATCGCCAGAACGACCGCAGTGCGAGGGTAGCCCAGCAGTCCGATCTGCGAAAAACCGACGAAGATCGGCGTGATCATCAGCGACGCGGGCAGGACCTGCAGCATCAGGACCAGGAACAGCCCGACGTCGACCCATCCGTTGCGGTAGCGGGCAAGCACATAGGCGCAGCCCGTGCCGAGCATGGCAACGACGGCCACCGACCCGCAGGCAATCACCAGCGAATTCCAGATATAGCGGCCCATGTTGCGGCTTTCCCAGACCTGACCGTAGATCTGCCACTGCGGATTGCGCGGCCAGAAGTCCGGAGGGGTCGAGAACATCGCGGAGCCGGACTTCAACGCGGTGATATACATCCAGTAGAGCGGAAACAGATAGATTGCCGCCAGCACGAGCGCGGCGGCGAGCATGAGTCTGTCCTGGAGCCTGCCGGTCATCCGCGCACCTCATGACGTGTCGAGCGCACGTAGACCACCGAGGCAATCATCACGAAGACGATCATGATCACCGAGATGGTGGCGCCCTTGGCGAAGTCGTACTGGCGAAACGACAGGTCCCAGGCCCAGTACTGGGCGACGTTGGAGGCGTTGTTGGGGCCGCCGGAGGTGATGGCTGCAAAGAGGTCAAACTGCTGGAGCGTGAAGATCAGGCCCAGCGAGATGATCGCGCCGATCGACGCACGCATCATCGGCAGCGTGATCGTCCAGAAGCGCTGCCAGGCATTGGCGCCGTCGAGTTCTGCGGCTTCGTAAAGATCGCCGGGAATGGAAGAGAGACCAACCGACAGCAGGATCATGTTGAACGAGGTGCCGAGCCAGATATTGGCAAGGATCACCGCCCACAGGGAAAAGTCCGGGTCCGAGCGCCAGAAGATATTGCTCGAGATCAGGCCGCTTTCGCGCAGGATGAAATTCAAGACCCCGAAGTCGCCCGACAAAATCCAGTTCCAGATGGCACCGACGACGAGACCGGGCATCACCCAGGAGACGAGGAAGAGACCGCGCAGCCATGCCGCACCCGGAAAACTCTTCCAGAAGAACAGCGCCAGGCCAAAGCCGATGGCGAACTGGCCGGCAATCGAGGCGACCACGAAAACCGCGGTATTGGCAAGGATCGGGAGCGTCTCCGGCTGAGCCAGAAGATCGCGGTAGTTTGCAAAGCCCACGTACGGTCGCCAGAGCGTGCCGAGGCTGAACATGTCGACCTCCTGGAAACTCATGATCCCGTTGTAGAGAAGGGGAAGGCCAGAGAGGAAAAGCAGGAAGGCAAGGGGCAGCGTCACGAGTGCGATGTCAAAGCCCCTGCCGTCGGTGATGCTGGACAAAAGTCGCGCCATGGTGTCCTCCGCCTCCCTCGGGGCCGCCGCGCATTCGCGCGCGGCAGCCCGCCCGGGAGGAACCTGTTGCGTTCAGTGCCGGCCGGCTGCTGGCGGCGGCCGATGCCTTGACAGACGGGCCAGGGCAGTGTCGGCCACGGCAGCCGGACAGCCGCTAGTCGAGAACCGCCTTGATCTTTCCGGCGGCCTGATCGAGCGCGTCCCTCGATGACATCTGGCCGGTCAGTGCCGCCTGGATGGCATCCTGGATTGCCTTGGAGATTTTCGGCCATTGCGGATGGGGGCCCCGCGGCTTGGCGTATTGCAACTGCTCGACGAAGACCTTCAAAGCCGCATCCTTCTTCGGTTCACCCGTCTCGGGAATGGCAATGTCGGAACGGGCGGGCAGCTGGCCGAAGTCGGCAAACATCCGGTCGTCCTGCGAGACGAAATACTCAAGGACCTCGAAGGCTTCCTGCGGGTGCTCGCTGTTGGCGAAGATTGCCCAGTTGAAATCGCCCATTGCCGACGAGCGCTCGGCGCCCGCCTCGGGGACCGGGAGCAGCGTCACGCCCCAGTCGAACTTTGCCTCGGCCACCATCCGGTCGAGCTCCCATGGCCCCGAAATCGCCATGGCTGCGTTGCCGGAATTGAATGTGCCGGTGGCATCCCACTGGCTGCGCGTCAGCGTATCGGGAGAGGCGAGCTTCTCGTCGATGATGGTCTTCCAGATGTCGAGCGCCCTGACGGCGCCGTCGGTGTTGATGTTGTCGTAGCTTGCGCCCGCCATCTGTGCCCACGGCAGGAACTGGAACGTGCCTTCCTCGCTGGCCTTGGCGGAAAAGGTCAGGCCATAGACGTTGGCGGCGGGGTCAGTGAGCGTGCGCGCGGCCTCCACGAAGGCTTCCCAGGTCTGCGGCGGCTTGTCGGGGTCCAGGCCCTTGGCCGCGAACATGTCCTTGTTGTAGTAGAGCGCGATCGTGTTGGTGGCCTTGGGAATGCCGTAGTTCTTGCCGTCCCAGATCGTCGACGCCAGCGGCCCGGGGAAGTAGTTGTCGGTGCTTACCACCTGCGACCCCTCGATCAGATCGGTGAGGTCGAGAAACGCACCGCGCGAGGCAAACAGCGCATGCTCGGGATTATCGACGGCGATGATGTCCGGCGCCTGACCGGTGGAATAGGCGCGCATCGCTTCGCTGACGACGTCGTCGAACTGGATCTGCCGGTATTCGACCTTGATGTCCGTGTCGAGCGCGTTGAAGTCGTCGATGAGGTTGGGCGCCGGCTGGATATCCCGGTCGAGCGCCCAGACGCGGATCGTCACCGGCTCGGCACAGGCCGAAATGCTCGTCATTGCAACCGTTGCCAGTGCGAATGCACCCAGCACTGCGTGTTTGCGGATAGCCATGATCTCCTCCGTTGGTTATCCCGTGAACGTCCGGCACCTCCATGCCGGACGGCATGCATCCTCAGACCGGATCGTGGACGAATGACCCGCCCCGGCAGGATTTCAGATGGTTGAGCGCATGGACCTGGCCGGTCATTTCCAGCGCATCGCGATAGACGGGGTCGTGCCAGCCCTCGATGTCGATGGAGCCGGACCAGCCGGCGAGCCTGAGCTCGGAAATAATGTCGGTCCAGTTGCTGTCGCCAAAGCCCGGCGTGCGCATGAAGACGAACTTCTCCTTGCCGAAGATGCCGTGCTCGCGGATGACGTCCCACCGGATCGTGGCGTCCTTGCCGTGCACGTGGAATATCTTCGAGATCCACTTGCGGATCTGCGGCAGCGGCTCGATCAGATAGACCATCTGGTGGCAGGGCTCCCATTCCAGCCCGATGTGCTCGTCCGGCGTCTCGTTGAAGATCAGCTCCCAGGCATCGGGGTTGTGGGCGATGTTCCAGTCGCCGGTCTGCCAGTTGCCGTCCATGGCGCAATTCTCAAAGGCGATCCTGACGCCTTTGTCTGCGGCACGTTTGGCAAGTTCGCTCCAGATCTGCCTGTATCTCGGGAGGCTGTCGGGAAGCGGCCTGCCGCGCACACGACCGGTAAAGCCGGCAACGCAGGTGGCGCCGAAGTGATGGGCGTTGTCGATACAGTCCTTCCAGCCCTGCAGTGTCTGGAGATCCAGGTCGCCTTCCTCCAGTGGATTGCCGAACATGCCGATCGTCGAGATGGTGATGTCCCTGTCACCGATCGCCTCGACACAGCGCTTGCCCAGATCGGCAAGATCCTGCCCGTTGGTGGTCTGCCAGAAGAACGGCTCGAAGCTTTCAAAACCCATGTCGGCAATCTGGCCGATGCGGGTGGATGCATCACCCTTGGTGGCGCTGACCATCGTGCCGATGCGGATGGATGTGACGGGGTCGCTCATGAGATATCCCTATGCTGCAATGGTGACGCGGCCCTGGTTGCGGGCGCTGTCGATCGCGCCGAAAACCATGGCAAGGCTTATGATGTTGTCGCTGCTGTCGGTTTCCGGGCGGCTGCCGGTGCCGATCGCGGTGACAAAATCCTCGATGACGCTGGCATGGCCGTGGATGTCGGCGTCATCTTCCGGTGGCGGTATCTGCACGGGCTTGACGGGGCGCAGGAAGCCATCGCTGCCGGCGACGACGTTGGCCTCGAAGCTGTCGCCGCCGTCCCACAGCAGGGTGCCCTTCGTGCCGATGATGCGCCAGGCACTCTCCCAGCTCGTCGCGGCCCCTTCGGCGCACCAGGAGCCGCGATAGGTAAAGACGACGTCGTCGGAGAATTCGAAAATGGCATTCGCCGCCGCTCCATGCCGGTACCAGGAGCCGGGCGGATTGCTCTCCTGGCAATAGACGGCAAGCGGCGTCTTGCCGGAGATGAAACGCGCCGCGTCGAAGGTGTGGATGGCCATGTCGAGCAGCAGGACATGGTCCATCTGCTCGCGAAACCCGCCAAAATGCGGCGCCAGAAAGAAGTCGCAGTGCAGTCCGGTCAGGCGGCCGAGCGCGCCCTCCTCGACCATCCGGCGCACGCGCCGCACGCCGGCAACAAACCGGCGGTTCTGCACGATGGCATGCAACCGTCCCGCACTTTCGGCGAGCGCAAGCAGTTGGCGCGCTTCCTCAAGTGAGGTGGCCATCGGCTTTTCGCTCAGGACATGACATCCATGGGCGAGCCCGGTGGCGACAACGTCACGACGCGCGCCCGGCACGACGATGTCCAGCAGGATGTCGGGGCGCGTGGCGGCCAGCACGGCGGCAAGGTCGCTGCCGGTTTCGACGCCGCCAAGATCGAACTCCGACGCCAGGTTGTCAGCGTTGGCTCGGTCGAGATCGACAAGGCCGACGATGGTCACGCTGTCGCGAAGGCTGGGGCTCGTTTGCAGCGCCTTCAGCCAGCCTTTGGCCATAGCGCCGCATCCGCACAAGACTGCCGTGTACGTCACTTCTCTCCTCCTCCGGCGGAAGCCGGATCTCCTCAATACAGCTTCCGTAAACGTTTACGATACTAGGAGTGCGACGGGTTTTCTGTCAATAGGGGGTGTGGGGTTTTTGCAAGGGGAGGGCCGACGCGCAATGACAGGGATCCGCCAGCTCGCCGATCACCTCAATATTTCAATCGGCACGGTGTCGCGCGCACTCAACGGCAAGCCCGACGTCAACGAGCATACCCGCAAGCGTGTCCTCGAAGCGGCTCAGGTGCTGGGCTATGTGGCCAACCAGTCGGGACGGGCGCTGCGCAAGGGCTCGACCGGCGTGATCGGCTTCATGATGCAGACCGGACGCGAGATCACCGGGGAGGGAGACACCTTCTTCATGAGCGTCTTCGACGGCGTGCAGGCCGTCTTTGCCCGCCACAAGCTCGACCTTGTCGCGCTGCTGTGCTCCTCGGAAGAGGATCCGGATGAATACCTCAAGCGCATCGTCGCGCGCGGGTTTGCTGATGGCATCATCCTTTCGGCAACCCGCCGACACGATCCCCGCTTCGACCTGCTTGCCAAGCGAAAGATCCCCTTCATCACGCTTGGGCGAAGCCTCACCGATGTCGGACAGCCATGGATCGATCTTGACTTCGAAGGCATGGCGGAAGCATCGATGGAGCGGTTTATCGCCGGCGGCCATCGGCGCATCGCCATCACGCGTCCGCATGATGACATAAACCTGGGATACATCATTGTCGAGCGCTGCCGCGAGGTCCTCGCCCGCCACGGCCTGCACCTTGCCGAGGAGCATATCTTCCGTTCGGCGCCAAACGAGACCGCCGGCTACCAGATCGCCCGTGACCTCTTGGCCTGCAAGGAGCGGCCCACCGCCATTCTCCTGATCAACGAGGCAATCGCCACGGGGCTCTATCGCGGCCTCGACGAGGCGGGGATGGTTCCAGGGCGCGACATCGCCGTGATCGGCCAGCAGAGCCCGCACTCCCACTTCCTGTCGCCGCGGCTCACCGCCTTCAGCCTGTCCCTGCGCGACCTGGGAATTGCGCTGGCCGAAACACTGCTGGCGTCCATGCCTGCCTATGCGCAGTATTATCAGCATCGGCCGATGCGGGCGCTGTGGCCGATGACGCTGGTTGGCGGAGAGAGCGATGGCGCCGCGCGGGCATCACGATCTGAGAGGGCCCCCTTAGCCTGAACCCAGGTCATCACACCTCTCTTGCGTCATCTGTCGTTTCATATGTGACAGTTGACGGACGGATTACAAGTCCCACTGTCAGGGAAAGCGCGAGGCCCGGCTGGCGACAGTGGTATCCGGGCCCGAGAACCAACGCCGGCGATCCTTCGGCCCCCTCGACCTCCTGGGAGCGCCAATCATTTTATCCTCCCTGTTGCAGGGGAGTGAAATAGCCGTCCGTCTTGAGGCTCTCGAACAGATCTTTCTCGCGCGGCGTCCAGCCGGTGGTCGCGCGGGTCTGCGCGCCTGAAGCCGGCGCATCGATCGTCACGAACCGTGCCAGCCAGCCGAAATGCCTGGATCCTGCTTGTTGCGTCAGACTGCGGGTGGGCACATCCGCTCCCGCACCAATCGCATCGGCGATCGCCCGAAGCGCGATGCCCTGGTGCCCAACGGCGTGGTAGCGCAGGCCGAGGCCCGCCTGTTCGACGGCATCGCAGAACAGGCGGGCCGCATCATCGCGGTGAACCGCCGGCCAGCGATTGCTTCCGTCACCGACATAGGCGGAGACACCGGTTTGTCGCGCAAGCGCGATCAGCGCCGGGATGAAAGCGGTGTCGCCGCGCCCGTATACAGACGGCGGAAGCCGGACGATGCTGACAGCCAGCCCACGGGCGGCGTGATGGAGCACCTCTTCCGACGCAGTTCGCGGGTTTGCCGGTTCCCCGTCCTCCTCTTCTGTCGCCAGATGGCCAGGGCCAACGACCGTCGTCGCCGACGTCGCCACAAGCGCGGTGTGCGAGCCGTCGAGCGCACCCGCGATCGTCTCCAGAAGACGCGCGTCGGATCGGCAATTGTCCACATAGCGTGAGAAATCGTGATCGAAGGCGGTGTGGATCACCGCATCCACGCCGGTAAGACCACCCACGACACTGGCAGGCTCGGCGATGTCGCCCCGGTGCACCTCGACCCCTCGCGCCAGGAGACTTGCTGCGGAATGATCGCTGCGCGCAAGGCCGCGAACCAGGTGCCCGCGGTCGAGGAGTTCCCCGACCACCGCCGCACCGATGAAACCTGTTGCTCCCGTCACAAATATCCGCATCGAGATCTCCTTCTTCTCAGGACACCTCTGACAGGCTAAGACCGTCGGGAACAGCCGTGACATTATACCGGTAGGCAGGCTACCTGGCCGATCGGTGGGCAGCGACCGCTGCTTCCAGCACGGCCCGGTCACTGTCGCTGACCGGGGTGTAGACGACCATGCTCAGGTGCGGCGCGCCTTCCACCCCAAATGCAGTGTAGTCCAGATTAATGCGGCCGATACGGGGGAGTACGGCGATCTTGCGTCCCTCGGCCAGGGTGGCGACGATACCTTCGTCCCAGAACCGTCTGAAGCACTCGCTGCGACCCATCAGACTGCTGATCAGCGGCTGCACCTCGCCACCCGCACCGACGCGAGCCACGTCACGCCGAAATGCCGCGATGGCGGCGCGCGCATCAACCTCCCACATCGGCAAGCGTGCCCGTGGCTCGGATCGACAAAACAGGATCTCGAGAATATTGCGCTGATCGAGAGGAAGCGCGGTGTAGTCGGTCAGCACTGCCAAAGCCGGCTCGTTCCACGCCAGCACGTCCCATCGATGGTTTTTGATAAATGCCGCCGCCCCGCTCAGCGAATCCAGCACGCCCTGCAGCTTGCCCATCGAGGGCTGCGCGGTGGCACGTCCGACGGACGGCGGCCGGTGCTGCGCCAGCAGGAACAGATGCTCCCGTTCGTCGGCCGACAGCGCGAGCGCCCGCGACAGGCGATCGAGCATATCGGCCGAGGGCGTTCCTTCGCGTCCCTGCTCAAGCCAGGTATACCAGGTGACACTGGCATTGGCCCGCTGCGCAACCTCTTCCCGCCTGAGGCCGGGCGTGCGGCGTTTGCCGCCGCCAAGCCCGAACGCGGCGGGATCCAGCCGCTCGCGACATCGCCGCAGGAAAGCAGGAAGCGTCTCCAAGGCGCTCGTATTGTTCGTGCTCACGGTTATTACCGCGCTCCTCTTCATGTCCCGTTGGCGATGCCGGGGGCCGTTCACTCCTGCAGCAAGACAGGTGTCGTCCAACTCCAGTACCGGTCATGGGAGTGGTTCGTGCGCTGCCGAGCCCATGCCCTATAAGCGCCAGTGAAGCGGCTGCGTCGCATCCGACCTGTGGTCTTCCAGTCGGGTCGGCGATAGCCGCACGATTGCTTTCAAGCCCGGATGATTGTCTGCCAGCCGACAAGGTCGCGGCGATCCCCGTGATCGTCGACAACGGCGGTGGGGAGCGGTGTCCATCATTCGGCGTGGTTTCCTTCGGCGTTATTTTCTGGGTCTATTCGGCGCCCGGCAACCTTTGTTGCACAACATGTCGTTGACGCAAAAGCCGGGTCATCCGCCTGAACGGCGTCTTTGCCCTTGAGAGGCCCGGGAACCCGCCGGCCAGAAGGATCCGGCGGACTCCGA